>NZ_JBJGYL010000009.1:0-179396 GCF_054049975.1 Geodermatophilus sp. SYSU D01119
GCCGCCCCCCCCCCCCCCCCCCCCCCCCCCCCCCCCCCCCCCCCCCCCCCCCCCCCCCCCCCCCCGCCCCGCGCCCCCCCCCCCCCCCGCCGCACGATCAGCTCAGCTGATCGTGCGCGGGGTCAGTGGCTGTGGCCGTGACCGTGCGAGTGGCCGTGGGTGTGGTGCCCGCCGCCCGCGTGGTCGTGCTCCTCCTCCGGCGCCTCGACGACGGCGGAGTCGGTGGTGAGCACCATCGCGGCGATCGACGCGGCGTTGCCCAGCGCGGCCTTGGTGACCTTGACCGGGTCGATGACGCCCTGGGCGGCCAGGTCGCCGTACTCGCCGGTGGCGGCGTTGAAGCCGGAGCCGACGCCGAGGTCGCGGACCTTGGCGACGACGACGCGGCCCTCGAAGCCGGCGTTGTCGGCGATGCGGGCCAGCGGGGCCTCCAGGGCGCGCCGCACGGCGCGGGCGCCGGTCAGCTCGTCGCCGGAGAGGTCCAGCGCGTCGATGGCCGCGGCCGCGTGCACGAGCGCGGAGCCGCCACCGGGGACGACGCCCTCCTCCACCGCGGCGCGGGTGGCGGCGATGGCGTCCTCGATGCGGTGCTTGCGCTCCTTGAGCTCGACCTCGGTGGCTGCGCCGACCCGGATGACGCCGATGCCGCCGGCCAGCTTGGCCAGCCGCTCCTGCAGCTTCTCGCGGTCCCAGTCGGAGTCGGTGGCCTCGATCTCGCGGCGGATCTGGGCGACCCGGTCGGAGATCGCGCCGGCCGTGCCGCCGCCGTCGACGATCGTCGTCGTGTCCTTGGTGACGGTCACGCGGCGGGCGGTGCCGAGCACCTCGAGGCCGACCTGGTCGAGCTTGAGGCCGACGTCCTCGCTGACGACCTGGCCGCCGGTGACGATGGCGAGGTCGGTCATGAAGGCCTTGCGGCGGTCGCCGAAGTACGGCGACTTGACCGCGACGACGCGGATCGTCTTGCGGATCGAGTTGACGACGAGCGTGGACAGCGCCTCGCCCTCGACGTCCTCGGCGACGATCAGCAGCGGGCGGGCGCCGTTGCCGAGCACCTTCTCCAGCAGCGGGAGCAGGTCGGCCAGCGCGCTGACCTTGCCCTGCACCAGCAGCACGAGGGCGTCCTCGAGGACGGCCTCCATCGCCTCCTGGTCGGTGACGAAGTAGGGCGAGAGGTAGCCCTTGTCGAACTGCACGCCCTCGGTGACGTCGAGGTCGGTGGAGAGGGTGTTGCTCTCCTCGACGGTGATGACGCCGTCCTTGCCGACCTTCTCCATGGCCTCGCCGATCAGGGCGCCGACCTCGGCGTCCTGGGCGGAGATGGTGGCGACGCCGGCGATGGCCGACTGCTCGTCGACGGGTATGGCCACCTCGTCGAGGGCCTTCGACACCGCGTCGACGGCGGCGCGCATGCCGCGGCCGAGGCCCATCGGGTTGGCGCCGGCGGCGACGTTGCGCATGCCCTCCTTGACCAGCGCCTGGGCCAGCACCGTGGCGGTGGTGGTGCCGTCACCGGCGACGTCGTTGGTCTTGGTGGCGACGTTCTTGGCCAGCTGCGCGCCGAGGTTCTCGTACGGGTCCTCGAGCTCGACCTCGCGGGCGATCGTGACGCCGTCATTGGTGATGGTCGGGGCGCCGAACTTCTTGTCGAGGACGACGTTGCGCCCGCGCGGGCCGAGGGTCACCTTGACGGCGTCGGCGAGCTTGTCCACGCCGCGCTCGAGCGCGCGGCGGGCGTCCTCGTTGAACTTGATGATCTTGGCCATGGGGCCCTTCCGGTCAGATCGCTACGGGGTGGGACGACGACCGCCCCGGGACCCGGTCAGTTCGGGTCGCCGGGGCGGTCGCGTCAGGCGGTGCGGGGAAGTGGGGTCACTTCTCCACGACGGCGAGCAGGTCGCGGGCGGAGAGCACGAGGTACTCCTCGCCGGCGTACTTGACCTCGGTGCCGCCGTACTTCGAGTAGATGACGACGTCGCCGACGTTGACGTCGAGCGGGACGCGGTTGCCGTTGTCGTCGATGCGGCCGGGGCCCACGGCGATGACCGTGCCCTCCTGCGGCTTCTCCTTGGCGGTGTCCGGGATGACCAGGCCGGAGGCGGTGGTGGTCTCGGCCTCGTTGGCCTGGACGACGACGCGGTCCTCGAGCGGCTTGATGGAGACCTTGGTAGCGGTCGTCACGAGGTGACGCCCCCTTCGGGATCGGACGGCTGGTGGACTGGCTCGTTGTGGCACGGGGGCCGGGCCTGCCGTCGCGGGGGTCAGGCGCCTGCCCGTGTCGATTGGCACTCTACCCACGAGAGTGCCAGCCCCTCAACCGGGTCCACCACTCGGAGGACGGGCCGCTGCGGGAGGCTGGTCGCCGTGCCCGATCCCGCCGCGTCGGCCCTGCTGCGCACCCCCGAGGGAGCCGCCGCGACCGCCCGCGCCGCGGCGCTGCTGGCCGCGGGCGCCGACGTGCTGGCGGGCGTCGCGGCGCTGCGCGCGGAGGTCGGGCCGGAGCTGGCCGGCCCCGCCTGGGAGCTGGCCCGGCTGCGGGCGCGGGCCCGCCCGGTGTTCGGCGCCGACGCCGACCGGCTGTTCCTCACCGCCGACACCCTCGAACAGGCCGGCCGCCCGGAGCTCGCCGCCCGGCGCGCCGCCCGCCTGCTCGCCGACGGCACCGACTCCGCGGCCGACCTCGGCTGCGCGTCGGGCACCGACACCGTGGCGCTGGCCCGGGCGGGCGCGCGGGTGCTCGCCGTCGACCTCGACCCGGTGGCCCGCGAGCTCACGGCCGCCAACGCGGAGGCGCTCGGCGTCGCCGACGACGTGTGGGTGGTCGCGGGCGACGTCGTCGAGCTGGTGGACGCCGCCCGCGGCGGGGAGGTCGCCGGCTGCGCGGCCGCCGTCCTCGACCCGGCGCGGCGGGCGGGCGGGCGGCGGCAGCTCGACCCCGACCGCTGGTCCCCGCCCTGGTCGACGGTGGCGACGCTGCTCGACCGGGTGCCGCGCGCGGTCGTGAAGGTCGCGCCCGGCCTCGCCCACGAGCGGGTGCCGGCGGGCGTGGAGGCCGAGTGGGTGTCGGTGCGCGGATCGATCGTCGAGGCGCTGCTGTGGGGCCGCGGGGTGTCCGAGGTGTGGCGGCGGGCCACCGTCGTCCGCGGCGACGACGTGCACGAGCTCACCGCCGGCGCCGATCCCGGGCCCGCGCCGGCCGGGCCGGTCGGGGCGTGGCTGCACGAGCCCGACCCCGCCGTCATCCGCTCCGGGCTGGTGTCCCTGGCGGCCGCGCAGCTCGGCGCCACGCTGGTGGACCCGACGATCGCCTACCTGACCTCCGGTGCGGCCGCCGACTCCCCCTGGGTCACCTCGTACCGCGTCGACGAGGTGCTGCCGTTCAACCTCAAGAGGCTGCGCGCGCTGCTGCGGGCCCGCGGCGTCGGGCGGGTGGTGGTGAAGAAGCGGGGGTCGGCGATCGAGCCGGAGACCCTCGCCCGGCAGCTGCGCGGGCCGGGCGCCGCGAGCGCCACCGTCGTCGTCACCCGGGTGGCCGGCGCCCCGACCGCCCTGGTGTGCGACGTCAGCGGGTGACGACCTCGATCGGCAGGCTGCTGTCGGCACCCAGGTCCGGCGCGGAGGGCTCGACGCCGGCCGCGACGAGCCGGGAGCCGAGCGCGGCCACCATCGCGCCGTTGTCGGTGCACAGCCGCGGGCTCGGCACGCGGAGCACGATCCCGGCCGCGGCGCAGCGCTCCTCGGCCAGCGCCCGCAGCCGCGAGTTGGCCGCCACTCCGCCGCCGAGCACCAGGTGGTCCACGCCGTGGTCGCGGCAGGCGCGCACCGCCTTCGCGGTGAGCACGTCGGCGACCGCCTCCTGGAACGACGCCGCGACGTCGGCCACCGGCACCGGCTCCCCCGCCGTCCGCCGCGCCTCGACCCAGCGGGCGACGGCGGTCTTCAGCCCGGAGAACGAGAAGTCGTAGGGCGCGTCGCGCGGGCCGGTGAGCCCGCGGGGGAAGTCGATCGCCGCCGGGTCGCCGTCGCGGGCGGCGCGGTCGATGGGCGGGCCGCCGGGGAACGGCATGCCGAGCACGCGGGCGACCTTGTCGAACGCCTCGCCCGCGGCGTCGTCGATGGTGCGGCCGAGCGAGGTGACCTCGCGGGCGAGGTCGGGCACGAGCAGCAGCGAGCTGTGCCCGCCCGACACCAGCAGCGCCAGCGACGGCTCGGCCAGCGGGCCGTGCTGCAGCTCGTCGACGGCGACGTGCGCGGCGAGGTGGTTGACGCCGTACAGCGGCTTGTCCAGCGCCAGCGCGTACGCCTTCGCGGCGGCCAGCCCGACCAGCAGCGCGCCGGTCAGGCCGGGCCCCGCGGTCACCGCGACGGCGTCGACGTCGGACGCCGACACCCCGGCCTCGGCGAGCGCGCGGTGCACGGTCGGGACCATCGCCTCCAGGTGGGCCCGCGAGGCGATCTCGGGCACCACGCCGCCGAAGCGCTCGTGCTCGGCCATCGAGGTGGCCAGCGCGTCCGACAGCAGCGTGTGCCCGCGCACCAGGCCGACCCCGGTCTCGTCGCACGAGGTCTCGAACCCCAGGACCAGCGGTCCGCTCACCGCCGCACCTCCCGCTTCATCACGACGGCGTCGGTGCCGCTCGGCTGGTAGTAGCGCGGGCGCCGCCCGATCTCGGTGAACCCGCGGCGCCGGTAGAGCCCCTGCGCCACCTCGTTGTCCGCGCGCACCTCGAGCAGCACGACGGGGCTGCGCCGGTCGGCCTCGGCGAGCAGCGCGTCGAGCAGCAGCGCGCCGAGGCCCTCGCCCTGCCGGTCCCGGGCGACGCCGATCGTGGACACGTGCGCCTCGTCGTCGTAGGCGATGAGGCCCGCGTACCCGACGACGGCGCCGTCGTCCTCGGCCACCAGGTAGTGCCGCGTGTCGGTGCGCGACAGCTCGTCGCGGTACATCGCGCGGGTCCAGGTGTCGGGCGCGAAGAGCTCCTCCTCCAGCGCCAGCACGGCGTCGAGGTCGGCCAGCCGCATCGGCCGCAGCCGCGCGGTCACGAGGTGGTCACCGGCTTGAACGACGTCGGCGGTACGGCGTCGGGACGGCGCAGGTACAGCGGCACCAGCGGCGGCTGGGTGGGGGACGACAGAGCGGACGGGTCGGCCAGCAGCGGTGCCGCGGCGCGCAGCAGGCCCGCGACGGTCACCTCGGCCGGCGTCACCGCGGCGCCGAGCCGCTCGGCGAAGCGCGGGTCGCCGACCAGGGGCCGGCGCGCGGCGAACTCCTCGGGGCGGACGACACCCGGCCCGTCGACGCGCGCGCCGGCGGCGTCGTAGGCGGCCCAGTAGACCTCCTTGCGCCGCGCGTCGGTGACCACCGTCCGCTCCCCCGACCCGACGGCGTCGAGCGAGCAGACGCCCACGGCCGGCACGCCGCGGGCGTCGGCGAGCGCGGCTGCGGTGACCACGCCGACCCGCAGCCCGGTGAACGGGCCGGGCCCGAGGCCGGTGACGACGGCACCCACGTCGGCGAGCGCGACGCCGGCCTCGGCCAGCGCCTCGCGCACGGCGGGGACCAGCAGCTCGGCGTGCCGGTTGCCGGAGGGCACCGCCCGCTCGGCGAGCACCTCCACGCCGCCGTCGTCGGAGCGGCGGGCGACGCCGGCGACCAGCGTGGGGGTCGCGGTGTCGAGGGCGAGGACGAGCACGATCCGCCAGGTTAGTCAGCCGTTGTCACCCGGTGGCCCGGTCGGGCAGGATCGCGCGGCCCACGCCGTCGAGGGACAGGACGCCGATGACCGCATCACTGCTGCTCGTGCACGGCGCCTGGCACGGCTCCTGGTGCTGGCGGCCCCTGCTGGAGGCCCTCGGCGAGGACGTGCCGGCGCACACCGTCGACCTGCCCAGCGCGGGCGGGGACCCGGCCGCGCTGGGCGACCTGTCCGCCGACGCCGCGGCCGTGCGGGAGGCGCTGGCCGGGATCGACGGCCCGGTCGTCGTGCTCGGCCACTCCTACGGCGGCGCCGTGGTCACCGAGGCGGTCACCGCGGACAGCGGCGTGGCGCACCTCGTCTACCTGTGCGCCTTCCAGCTCGACGTCGGGGACTCCCTGCTCGGCAGCGTCGGCGGGCAGGCCCCGCCGTGGTGGGAGGTCGGGGAGCACGCGATCGGCGTGACGGACCCCGAGGCGGTCTTCTACAACGGGGTGCCCGGCGGGCTGGCCCGCGACGCGGTGGCCCGCATCGGGCTGCAGTCCCGCGCCTCGGTGGAGCAGCCGCTGACCAACGCCGCCTGGCGGCACGTGCCGAGCACCTACGTCGTGTGCGAGCAGGACCAGGCCATCCCGGTGTTCGCGCAGGAGGCGATGTCGTCGCGGGCCGGCGAGGTGCTGCGCCTGCCGTCGGGGCACTCGCCGTTCCTCTCGCACCCCGCGGAGCTGGCCGCGCTGCTGCGCCCGGTCCTCGACCGCGCCGGCTGACCGGCCCGGCGCCGCCCCGGCGCGCACGGTCACACCGGCAGCTCGGAGACGACCTCGACGCCGTCGACCGGGTCGACCTGCTCGCCCACGACGACGAAGCCGAACAGCCGGGCCACCGCCTGCGACGCGGCGTTCGACGGCGCGATCGCGAGCCGCACGACCGACACGGCCGGTTCCGCGCGGGCGCGGGCGAGCAGCGCGGCCAGCGCCGCCCGCGCGTAGCCGCGCCGCCGGTGCTCCGGGAGCACGGCGTAGCCGATCTCGACCATCCCGCGCCCGTCGGGCGGGCCGTGGAAACCGGCGCGCCCGACGGCCAGCCGCCGGTCGGCGTCCCACACGACGCCGGTGACCCACGCGGCCGCGGCCGGGTCGGCGGACACCTGCTCCGCCCGCATGCGCCACACGGGTGCCCACGCGGGGTCGTCGAACCCGGGCGGCAGCGGCACCGGGGAGGCGGCGTTCGCGGCGGCGAGGTCGCCGGCGGCCAGCGCGGCGAACGCCGCCACCGGGAGGGCGATCACCTCGACCCGGAGGCTCACCCGGCGCTCCCCGCCCAGCGCAGCACCTCGACGCCGGGGCCGAGGGCGGCCCGCAGCAGCGGCAGGTCGGAGGCGCTGTCGGAGTAGGCGTGGTCCACCGGCAGCGGCACCCCGGCGGCCCGCAGCGCCTCGAGCTTCCCCTCGCCCCGGGCCGGGACCGCCTGCGCGAGCGGCCCCCAGCGCCCGCGCCGCAGGTCGGTGGCGACCACCTCGACGTCCGGCAGGCCGATCACCCGGCACACCTCCGCCGCCAGCGGCCGGGCGCAGGCGGTGGCACGACCACCCGGTCGCCACGGGCGACGTGCTCGCGGAGCCGGGCGACCGCGGCCGCGGCGGTGCGCCCGCCGGCCGGGCCGGCGTGCTCGACCGGCGAAGGCCCGCGCCGCCCCGGTGAACCCGTCGGCGTGGAGGCCCACCGCGCCAGCCGGACCAGCCGGCGCTCCGCCGGCACCCGCAGGCGTCCGGTGGCCCGCGCCGGCAGCCACAGCGGCGCCGTGGGCAGCGCCGCGGCCAACCGCGGGGGCTGCCGGGTGAGCAGGTGGCGGAGGAAACCGCCGAAGGAGTCCCCGGCGACCAGCGTGCCGTCGAGGTCGGAGACGACCGCCGGCCGGCCCGGCGGGGTCACGCCTGCAGCCGCCGCTCCCAGCCGGCGCCGGAGGGCACCAGGACGGCGGTGCGGACGTCGTCGTCGCGCCGGTCCAGCCGCACCTCCAGGTGCTCGTCGGCGAGCCGCTCGACCAGCCCGGCACCCCACTCGACGACGGTGACCGACTCCTCGGTCGAGGCGTCGAGGTCGAGGTCGTCGACGTCGGCGACGCCGCCGAGCCGGTAGGCGTCCACGTGCACCAGCGGCAGGCGCCCGCCGCGGTGCACCCGGGCGATGACGAAGGTCGGCGAGGTGACCGGCTCGGTCACCCCCAGGGCGGCGCCGAGGCCCTGGGTGAGCGCGGTCTTGCCGGCGCCGAGCGGCCCGGTGAGCACCAGCAGGTCGCCGGGCTCCACGACCGCGGCGAGGGCGGCGCCGAGCGCGCGGGTGTCGTCGACGGTGGGCAGGACGTGCTCGCGCCTCATGCCGCCAGGCTCCGGGCGACGGAGGTGAGGTCCTCGAGCAGGCCCGCTCGCGGGGCGCCGTTCGGGCCGAACCGGATCGCCGCCGACGGGTGGTACGTGGCCCACACCGCCCGCCCGCCGATGTCGTGCGGGCGGCCGCGGGCCGCGGCGAGCACGGTCCGCGGCCCGAGGAACCACTTGGCCGACGACAGGCCCAGCGCCACGACGACCGGCGGGTCGAGCAGCTCGAGCTGGCGGCGCAGCCAGCCGCTGCAGCGGGCGACCTCCGGCGTCTTCGGGGTGCGGTTGCCCGGCGGGCGGCACTTGACGATGTTGAGCACGGCTGCCTCGGCGCGGTCGAGCCCGGCCTCGCCGAGCAGCTGGTCGAGCAGCTGCCCCGACCTCCCGACGAACGGGCGGCCGGTCTCGTCCTCGTTCGCGCCCGGCGCCTCGCCGATGAGGGCGAACCGCGCCCGCCCGCGCACCGGGGGGTCGCCGACGACGACGTGCTGCCGGGTGGCCGACAGCTCGGGGCAGGCGACGCAGGGCGTCGCGGCCGCTGCCAGCGCGGGCCAGTCGGCCGCCGCGGCGGCGGTGGCGGCGACCTCCTCGGCCGCGGCGTCGAACCGGGGCGGACGGGGAGCGGCCACGCCCCGACCCTACGGCGGGCGCGGCCGGAGGGCTTCCGCGCCCGCCCGCGCCCTGTCACCGTGGGACAGGGCCCCCGCCGCGGGAGGAGTCGCCATGACCGAGCACCCCGACCTCTACGAGGTCGCCTGTCTCGCCGGCGGGCCGCAGCGGGTGGTCGACACCGCGCTGGTGGCCCTCGTGGTCACCGGCCGGGTGCGCGCGGTGGCCCCCGGGGAGCTGCAGGTGGTCGAGCCGCGGCGGCGGCACCCGGTGGAGGCCGCCGTCCTCGACGCCGTCGGCGGCCGCGGGCGCCGGTCGGTGGAGACGGTGCGCTGGCGGGCGCTGTCCGACGAGCGGGTCACGGTGCTCCCCCGCCGGCTGCGCGCGCAGCGGCTGCTCGGCCGCTTCACCGGCCCGACCGCGGCCGGCCGGCGCGTGCTCGAGCGGGCGCGCGCCGCCGACGTCGGGCCGGTGCTGCACGTCGCGCTCGAGGGCCGCGACCGGCTGGCCGACCCCGCGCTGCGCGAGGCCGTGTGCGACCCGCCGCGCCGCCCGACGCTGCCCGGCGTCGGGGCCTCGCCGTGGGAGCTGTCCTACGCCGACGGGTGCGAGGTGGCCCAGCGGACGCGGGACACGCTGGTGGCGCGGGGCCTCGACGGCCGGCCCTAGCGAGGAGGCCGGGAGGAGTCCTGGCCGAGCCCGGAGGTCTCCGCGGCCACCCGGCGCACCAGGCCGCCCAGCGCCCGGGTGACCTCCTGCGGCTTCTCCAGCGTCACCAGGTGCCCCGCGTCGTGGACGACGACGTGCTCGACCGTCGGCCCCTCGCCGCCGAGCAGCTCCACCAGGGTGTCGCTGTGGGCCGGCGGGATCATCCGGTCGGCGTCGCCGGTGAGCACGAGGGTCGGCACCCGCCGCAGCGGCGCGAGCGCGCCGGTCTCGTCGAGGCCGGCCAGCGCCGGGTAGAACTCGGCGATCACGTCGACCGGGGTGCCGGCGATCATGGCGTCGACGTAGCGGCCCAGCCGCGGGTCGACGTCGGTGGAGGCGAACGACAGCGACCAGGTGGCGGCGGAGACGACGTCTGCGGCCAGCCGGCGGGTGCGCTCGGCGAACGCCGGCCGGCGGCGCATCGTCCAGGCCGCCACGGGCAGCACGGCGGCGCGGACCCGGGTGAGGAAGTCGGGCAGGCCGAAGTCGAGGTCGGCGAGCTGGCCGCTGGAGGTGGACACCAGCGCGACGCCGGCCACCTTCGTGCCGAACAGCTCCGGGTGCAGGCCGGCCAGGCCCATCACGGTCATGCCGCCCATCGAGTGGCCGACCAGCACGACCGGCCCCTCGGGCACCCGCTCCTCCAGCACCCGGGCGAGGTCGCGGGCCAGCTGCTCGATCGTCGAGTTCCCGGCCGGCCCGCGGGAGGAGGAGCCGTGCCCGCGCTGGTCGTAGAAGACCAGCCGCGCGGTGGGCCGGTGCCCGTTCGCCGTGGCCAGCTCCGCGCCCAGCGACCGCCGCTGGTGGGTCCAGGAGGCCATCGACAGCGTGTAGCCGTGCACGAAGACGACGGTCAGCGGCGCGTCGAGCGGGCCGACCTCCTCGACGGCGAGCAGCACGCCGTCGTCGGCGGTCACCTGCGCGGTCCGGTCGGCCCGGCGCGCGGCGGCGCCGAGCGGGTCGTCCTCGCGCAGCTCGGCGTCGGTGGCGCCCTCCGGCAGCGCCCCGCCGGGGCTGAGCCGCTCGGCGCGCACGCGGCGGGTGGCGATCCGCGCGACGGCGACGCCGACGGCGGTGGTTGCCGCCGCCAGGCCGACGACCGCACCGGCCACCCCGGCCGCCGGGTGCCGCTCCAGCGCTCCGGCCAGCCCCGTGCGCGGCGCCGGCGCGCGCGGGCCCGACCGCTGTGCCATCAGACCGCCCCCGCGGACCCGACGTGGCGGCGCGTGAAGCGTCCGCCGACCCGGGTGACCAGCTCGTAGTGGATGGTGTCGACCGCGTCGGCCCACTGCTGCGCGGTCGGCTCGCCGCGCTCGCCGGGGCCCCAGAGGACCACCTCGTCGCCCGCGGCGACGGCGTCGTCGCCGACGTCGAGCACGAACTGGTCCATGCACACGCGGCCGGCGATCGTCCGCTGCGCGCCGGCGGCCAGCACCGGGGCGCGGTTGCCCGCGGCCCGCGGCACCCCGTCGGCGTAGCCGACCGGGACCAGCGCCAGCGTGGTCTCCCGGTCGGGTGAGTAGGTGTGCCCGTAGGAGACGCCGACGCCGGCCGGCACCCGCTTGGTCAGCGCCACGCGGGCGCGCACGCTCATCGCCGGGCGCAGGCCGTGGACGGCGGGGTCGCCGCCGAGCGGGTCCAGGCCGTAGAGGGCGACGCCGGGGCGGACCATGTCGTACCAGGTGCCGGGCAGCGCGACGGTGGCCGCGGAGTTGGCCAGGTGCCGGGTGCCGTCGAGCCCGGCAGCGCGGGCGATGCCGACCGCCTCCTCGAACACCCGCACCTGCGCGCCGATCGTCGGGTGGGTGGGCGCGTCGGCGTACGCCATGTGGCTCCACAGTCCGACCACCTCGACCTCGCCGTCGGCCTGCGCCCGGGCCGCCGCGGCCACCAGCGCCGGCCAGTCGGCGGTCGTGGCGCCCTCGCGGGACAGCCCGGTGTCGGCGCACAGGTGCAGCCGCGCGGGACGGCCGGTGGCGCGGGCGGCGGCGACGACCTCGGCCAGGCCCCACTCGGCGTTGGCCGACACCTCGACGCCGGCCTCCAGGGCGGGGGCGAAGTCGGTGCCGGGCGCGTGCAGCCAGGCCAGCAGCGGCGCGGTGACGCCGGCGGCCCGCAGCGCGAGCGCCTCCTCGAGGACGGCGACGCCGAGCGCGTCCGCGCCGCCGGCGAGCACCGCCCGCGCGGCCGGCACCAGGCCGTGCCCGTAGCCGTCGGCCTTGACCACCGCCATGAGCGGGCGGCCGACCCGCTCGCGGAGCACGGCGGTGTTCGCCGCGATCGCGTCGAGGTCGACGACCACCTCGGCCCGGGGAGCTGGCTGCTTCACGCCCCCCAGTGTCCCAGCAGGACGTCCCCGCCCCCGCGCACCCGGCCGACGGTGTCCGGCAGCACCCGCACGAGGTCGGAGGCGAGGACCGGCCCGCGCGCGGCGGCGACCTGCCCGGCGCGGCCGTGCAGGTGGGCGGCGGCCGCGGCCGTCTCCGCGGCGGGCGTGCCGGCGGCGAGCAGCGAGCCGAGGATCCCCGACAGGACGTCGCCGCTGCCGGCCGTGGCCAGGTCGGAGGTGCCGGTGGCGTTGACGAAGGCGGTGCCGTCGGGAGCGGCGACCACGGTGGCGTCGCCCTTGAGCAGGACGACGGCGCCGAGGTCGGCGGCCAGCCGGCGGGCGCTGCCGATGCGGTCGGCGCCGACCGGCACGCCGAAGCGCTCGAACTCCCGGTCGTGCGGGGTGAGCACGGTCGCAGCCGTGCGGCCGCGGACGAGGTCCGGCTCGCGGGCGGCCATCGTCAGCGCGTCGGCGTCGACGACCACCGGCAGGTCGGTGGCCAGCACCTCGGCGAGCACGCTGCGGGCGTCGTCGTCGGTGCCCGTGCCGGGCCCGGCCACCCAGGCCTGCACGCGGCCGGCGTCGCCGGGGGGGCCGTCGGTGACGATCGCCTCGGGCCACGCGGCACGGACCCCGTCGGCGGCGGTGCCGGCGTACCGGACCAGCCCCGGCCGCGTGCGCAGCGCCGCCCCGGTGCACAGGACGGCGGCCCCGGGGTAGACGGAGGAGCCCGCGACGACCCCGACGACGCCGCGGGAGTACTTGTCGTCGGTGGGGCCCGGCGGCTGCAGGTGCGCGGCGACGTCGGCGTCGGTGAGCTGGTGCGCGCGGGCCGGGGCCAGGTGCGGGGCGAGGCCGATGTCGACCAGGTGCACGGTGCCGGCGTACCCGCGCCCCTCCCCCACCACGAGCCCGGGCTTCACCGCGCCGAAGGTGACCGTGTGCACCGCGGCGAACGCCGCGCCCTCCACCGCGCCGGTGTCGGCGTCGACGCCGCTCGGCACGTCGACGGCGACGGTCAGCCCCGGCCCGGTGGCCGCGCGCTCCGCCAGCCGCGCCGCCTCGGGGCGCAGCCCGCCGCGCCCGCCGATGCCCACGATCCCGTCGAGGACCAGGTCGGCACGGTCGAGCCCGTCGGGGCCGTCGGGGCCGGTGACCCGCCCGCCGGCGCGGCGCAGCGCGGCCAGCCCGGCGGGGTGGGCGCGTGCGGTGTCGAGCAGGACGGCGGTGACCCGGGCGCCACGCGCGGCCAGCTGCGCGCCCGCGTACAGGGCGTCCCCGCCGTTGTTGCCGGCGCCGACGAGCAGCGTGACGCGGGCGCCGTGCGCCCGGCCGAGCAGCCGCAGGCAGACGACGGCCAGGCCGGTGGCCGCCCGCTGCATGAGCGCCCCCTCGCGGGTGGCGGCCAGCAGCACGTCCTCCGCGGCGCGGACCTCGGCGGCCGTGGACAGCCCGATCACGCCGGTCCTCCCTCGGCGACGACCACCGCCGAGGCGATCCCGCCGTCGTGGCTCAGGGACACGTGCCAGCGGGTGATGCCGAGCTCCGCGGCGCGCGCGGCGACCGTGCCGCGGACCGCCAGGTGCGGCCGGCCGTGCTCACCGACGGTCACCTCGGCGTCGTGCCACTGCAGCGCGCCGGGGGCGCCGAGCGTCTTGGCGACGGCCTCCTTGGCGGCGAACCGCGCGGCCAGCGACTCCGCCGTCCGCGGGTTGCCCGACGGCGTCACCTGCTCGGAGGCGGTGAACAACCGGTCGCGGATGCCGGGCGTGCGGGTCAGCGACTCGGCGAAACGGGTCACGGGGACCACGTCGATCCCCACCCCGATGATCACCGGGTCAGTCTGCCGTGCCGCCGTCGCCGTCGCCGTCCAGCCCGGTCGCGCGGTGCGGCTACTCGACGGTGACGCTCTTGGCCAGGTTGCGCGGCTGGTCGACGTCGAAGCCGCGGGTGTCGGCGATCTCGCAGGCGAGGATCTGCAGCGGCACCGTGGTCACCACCGGCGCGAGCAGGGTCGGCGTGCGCGGCACCCGGATCAGGTGGTCGGCGTAGGGCACGACGTCCTCGTCGCCCTCCTCCGCGATCACGATCGTGCGCGCCCCGCGGGCGCGGATCTCCTGGATGTTGGAGACGACCTTGCCGTGGAGCAGGCTGCGGCCCCGGGGCGACGGCGCGACGACGACCACCGGCGTGCCCTGGTCGATGACGGCGATCGGGCCGTGCTTGAGCTCGCCGGCGGCGAAGCCCTCGGCGTGGATGTAGGCGAGCTCCTTGAGCTTGAGCGCGCCCTCGAGCGCCACGGGGAAGCCCACGTGCCGGCCCAGGAACAGGATCGTGCCGGCGTCGGCCAGCGAGCGGCCGAGCTCGCGCACCGGCTCCATCTGGGTGAGCACCCGCTCGACGGCCTCGGGCAGCTTCTGCAGCTCGTGCACGATCGAGGCGACCTCGTCGGTGTACTTGATCCCCCGCACCTGCGCGAGGAAGAGCCCGACGAGGTAGCAGGCGACGATCTGCGCCAGGAAGCTCTTGGTCGAGGCGACGGCGATCTCCGGGCCGGCGTGCGTGTAGAGCACCGCGTCGGACTCGCGCGGGATCGTCGAGCCGTTGACGTTGCAGATGGCCAGCGTGCGGGCCTTCTGCTCCTTGGCGTGCCGCAGCGCCATGAGGGTGTCCATCGTCTCGCCGGACTGGCTGATGACGACGACCAGCGTGGAGCGGTCGAGCACCGGGTCGCGGTAGCGGAACTCGCTGGCCACCTCGACCTCGACCGGGATGCGCGTCCAGTGCTCGATCGCGTACTTGGCGATCAGCCCGGCGTGGAACGAGGTGCCGCAGGAGACGACGAAGATCTTGTCGATGTCGCGGAGCTCCTGGTCCGACAGGCGCACCTCGTCGAGGACCAGCTCCCCGTCCTCGCCCAGCCGGCCGAGCAGGGTGTCGGCGACGGCCTGCGGCTGCTCGGCGATCTCCTTGAGCATGAACCAGTCGTGGCCGCCCTTCTCGGCGGCGGCGGCGTCCCAGTCGACGGTGTAGGCCACCGGCTCGGCGGGGGCGCCGTCGAAGTCGGTGACGGTCAGGCCGCGGGTGCGGTCGATCTCGACGACCTGGTCCTGGCCGAGCTCGCGCGCCTCGCGGGTGTGCGCGATGAAGGCGGCGACGTCGGAGCCGAGGAAGTACTCGCCGTCGCCGACGCCGACCACCAGCGGGCTGTTGCGGCGGGAGGCGACGAGGGTGTCGGGCTCGTCGGCGTGCGTGGCGACCAGCGTGAAGGCGCCCTCGAGCCGGCGGGACACCGCGCGCAGCGCCTCGGCCAGCCGGCCGGGACCCTCGGGCAGGTCGCGGTGGGCGGCGGCGAGCAGGTGCGCGACGACCTCGGTGTCCGTGTCGGAGCGGAACTCGATGCCGCGGGCCTCGCACTCGGCGCGCAACGCGGCGAAGTTCTCGATGATCCCGTTGTGGATCACCGCGACCCGGCCGTCGGCGGACAGGTGCGGGTGGGCGTTGCGGTCGGTCGGCCCGCCGTGGGTGGCCCACCGGGTGTGGCCGATGCCGATGGTCGACTCCGGCAGCGGCGCGTCGGCCAGCACCTTCTCGAGGTTGGCGAGCTTGCCGGCCTTCTTGGCCGCGGCGAGCGCGCCGGCACCGTCCCGCTCGACCCGGACCGCCACGCCCGCGGAGTCGTAGCCCCGGTACTCGAGCCGCCGCAGGCCCTCCAGGACGACGTCCAGGGCGTTCTGCGGGCCGACGTAACCCACGATGCCGCACATGTGGACCGAGGGTACCGGCGGTGGCGGACCGATCCGTCCTCCGACGCCGTGACGCGCGCCCCTCGTCACAGGGGTCCCAGCCACATCGTCGTCCTCCGGACGACACCGCGGCCAGGAGCCGTCCCACGGCTGCGTCCCCACGGGACCTCAGGACCAGGGGGTGACCGGCCGGGGTCGCGGCACGCCGTCGACCGCGACGTCGAAGCGCTCGTCGAAGAAGCACAGCAGCCCGGTGAGCTGGGCGGCGTCGGGCAGCGGGTCGGGATAGCCCCAGACGGCGTCGGGCACCAGGCCGTCGTCGGTGCGCACCGACCAGTAGTGCGCCTCGCCCTTGTAGGCGCACTCCGTCCGCGTCGGGCTCGGCTCCAGGTCGGCGACGACGTCCTCGGCCGGGAGGTACCAGCGGACCGGCAGCAGCGTCTCGAAGACCAGCGTCGGGCGCGCGGACGCCGCCAGCAGCTGCCCGCCGGCCGACACCCGCACCGCGCGGGAGCCGGCCCGGACGTCGACCCGGTGGAAGGGGTCGCGCGGGTGCCCGTGCAGGCGCTCGTCCTCCTCGAACCAGGCGTCGCAGCCGGCCCAGTCGAGCACGACGTGGCCGGCCAGCGCCGGGTCGGCCGGGCAGAACCCCTCGACCGTGCGGTCCCCGCCCGGGACGGGGACCAGCACCGGGTCCCCCGGCGTGCTGCGGACGCGGAACGGCACCCGCGGGTCGAGCACGCGCAGCTCGGTCACGTCCGGGACGGCGAAGCCGGTACCCGCGGTCAGGTCCTGCGCCGTCCCGGGGTCGGGCACCGGCGCCGCGCACAGGTCCTCGACCGGGACGGCGTAGGCGGGCACCACCCGGCGGGGCTCCCACACCAGCAGCGCCCGGTCGGACAGGGCGACGACGGCGCCGTCGGCCTCGGCGCGGACCCGCTTCGCCGTCGGCTCGTACCGGAGCCGGCCGACCACGCCGCCGACCAGGTCCCTCATCCGCACGGTCATGACGCCCTCCCGCCGGTCGGTGGCGACGATCGTCGTCCCCTCCGGCCCGGCGGTCCAGGGCTCAGCCGACGGCGGCCACGACCTCCGCGAGCCGGGCGGCGATGGCGTCGGCCGACTCCTGCGTGGGCGCCTCGACCATGACCCGCACGAGCTGCTCGGTGCCCGACGGGCGCAGCAGCACGCGGCCGTCGTCGCCGAGCTCGGCCTCGGCGGCGTTGACCGCGCCGGCGACGGCGTCGCTCTCGACGACGGCGATCCGGTCGCGCACCGGCACGTTGACCAGCACCTGCGGCAGCCGCTGCACCACCGAGGCGAGCTCGGCCAGGGAGGTGCCGGTGACCGACATCCGCGACAGCAGCGACAGGCCGGTGAGCAGGCCGTCGCCGGTGGTGGCGTGGTCGAGGAACACCAGGTGGCCGCTCTGCTCGCCGCCGAGCGACAGCCCGCGGGCGCGCAGCGCCTCCAGCACGTAGCGGTCGCCGACGGCGGTGGTGTGCACGGCGATGCCGGCGTCGCGCATCGTGTGGTGGAACCCGAGGTTGCTCATCACGGTGGCCACGACGGTGTCCTGCGCCAGCGCGCCGCGCTCCTTGAGGCCCAGCGCGCAGACGGCGAGGATCGCGTCGCCGTCGACGACCTCGCCGTCGGCGGTCACGGCCAGGCAGCGGTCGGCGTCGCCGTCGTGGGCGATGCCGAGGTCGGCGCCGGTGGCGCGGACCGCCTCGGTGAGCGGGCCCAGGTGGGTGGAGCCGATGCCGTCGTTGATGTTCCAGCCGTCGGGCTCGCCGCCGATGACGGTCACGTCGGCCCCGGCGCGGCGGTAGACCTCGGGCGCGCAGCTCGCGGCCGACCCGTGCGCGCAGTCGACGACGAGGCGCAGCCCCGCGACGGGGGCGGGCAGCGTCGACAGCAGGTGGTCGGCGTAGTCGGCGGTGCCGCCGGGCAGGTCGCGCACCCGGCCGATGGCCGCGCCGGTGGGCCGGTGCGCGGCGGTGCCGCTCTGCACGCTGGCCTCGATCGCCGCCTCGACGGCGTCGGGCAGCTTGTGGCCGCCGCGGCTGAACAGCTTGATGCCGTTGTCGGGCATCGGGTTGTGGCTCGCCGAGATCATGACGCCGAGGTCGGCGCCGGTCTCGGCGGTGAGGAAGGCGACGGCCGGCGTCGGGAGCACGCCCACGCGGAGCACCTCGGCGCCCGCGCTGGCCAGGCCCGCGACGACGGCCGCCTCGAGCATCTCCCCGCTGGCACGGGGATCACGGCCGACGACCGCGACGGGACGCGAGGTCCCGTCGCGGTCGGCGAGCACACCGGCGGCCGCACGGGCCACCGAGAGGGCCAACTCCGGCGTGAGGTCGGCGTTGGCCCGACCCCGGACGCCGTCGGTCCCGAAGAGGCGACCCACGGCGGTACCGGTCAGCGCTTCGAGTACTGGGGCGCCTTGCGGGCCTTCTTGAGCCCGTACTTCTTGCGCTCGGTGACGCGCGCGTCACGGGTGAGGAAGCCGGCCTTCTTGAGGGCCGGACGGTCGTCGGCCTCGATCTCGACGAGGGCGCGGGCGATGGCCAGGCGCAGCGCGCCGGCCTGCCCGCTGACGCCGCCGCCGTGCAGGATGCCGATGACGTCGTACTGCTCGGCCTTCTCGAGGATCACGAACGGCTCGCGGATGAGCTGCTGGTGGACCTTGTTGGGGAAGTACTGCTCGATCGACCGGCCGTTGAGGCGGAACTGGCCGGTGCCCGGCACGAGCCGCACGCGGACGACGGCCTCCTTGCGCCGGCCGACGGTCTGGACGGGACGCCCCTCGGCGTCGGTCACGGTCAGGGCGGAGGTCACTGGGCCACCTGCTTGATCTCGAAGGTCTGGGGCTGCTGGGCGGCGTGCGGGTGCTCGGGGCCCGCGTACACCTTCAGCTTCTTGATCATCTGCCGGCCGAGGCTGTTGTGCGGCAGCATGCCCTTGACGGCGCGCTCGACGACGCGGTCGGGGTGCGTGCGCAGCTGGTCGCCGACGTTGATCGCCCGGAGGCCGCCCGGGTAGCCGGAGTGCCGGTAGGCGGTCTTCTGGTCCCGCTTGGAGCCGGTCAGGGCGACCTTGCCGGCGTTCACGACGACGACGAAGTCGCCGACGTCGACGTGCGGTGCGAACTGGGGCTTGTGCTTGCCGCGCAGCAGGGTCGCGATCTGGCTGGCGAGTCGACCGAGCACCACGTCGGTGGCGTCGATGACGTGCCAGACCCGGTCGACCTCGCCGGGCTTGGGTGAGTACGTGCGCACGGCACTGTCCTCCGTCGTCGTCGGGGCGGCTGGTGGGATCGCCTCACCGAGCACGGGAGACGGGACGGCGCGCGCGCACCAGCCGGCGGCCGCGCACCAGCCGACCACGATACCAGCCGGTTCAGCCGTCGATCAGGTCGCGCTGGGCGGGCAGCAGGCGGTCCATCGCGGCGACGTCGTCGGCCGCACCCAGGCCGAGCACGTCCACGCTGGCCAGGTAGCTGCCGTAGCCGACGTAGCAGCGCTGGTAGAAGCTCTCCCCCGACGCGAACCAGAAGCACGGGGCGTCGGGGATCGACGGCAGCGTGAACCGGGTGCCGCCGAACTCGGTGGCCTCGAGCTCGGCGAAGGCCGTGTAGACGGCGTTGGTCTGCACCGACGTCGGGAAGGCGTAGAGCGCCACCGCGTAGCTCAGCTCGTCCTCGTCGGACTGCTTGGAGTAGAAGCCGCGGAACCCGTTGGCCGACAGCAGGTCGCGCTCGCGGGCCGGGTCGATCGCCAGCCGCAGGTACCCCTCGAGGTCGTAGGGGCCGGAGAAGTCGTTGAAGTCACCGGGCGGGTCGAGGGTCAGCGACTGCAGGCCCACCGGGTCCGTGGGCAGCGTGGGCACCTGCGCCTGCGGCGTCGGCGTGAACCCCTGCAGCAGCCCGACCTGGTCGGTCACCAGCCGGCCGACGTCGTCGAGGCCCTGACCGGCGGCGGCCGTGTGGTACGCGTAGGCCAGCATCCGCCCGACCGGCACGAACGCCTGGACGACGTCCTCCCCACCGTCCTCCAGCAGCACGACCTCGCCGTCCACGCCGGACGCCTCGGCGGGTTCGTAGCCGGCGGCGGCCTGGTCGGCGGCGAGCTCGGCGGCCGCGCGCCGCGCCGACTCCGGGTCCGACAGCTCGGCGACCATCGTCAGGGTCGCGCGGCCGTCGGCCGGGTCGCTGTTGCACTGCCCCCACGCGGTGACGAAGCCCCAGCGGTCGAGGATCGGCCCCGCGGTGCCGCTGCCGAAGTAGGCGGCGTCGAGGGCGCCGGCGTCGCTCCACGGCCCGCTCGGGAAGCAGGTGTCGGTGCGGGCCGGGAAGGTCGCCTGCACCAGCGAGGTGACCGAGGCGATGCGGTGGGACTCCAGCAGCGTGCCGACCGTGGGCGCCGGCGCCGGGGTGACGTCGACCGGCGGCTCCGACGGGGCGGGGTCGGGTGCCTCGCTCGTCGTCGGCGGGGCGCTGGCCAGCGGTGTGGCCGTCCCGGACACCGTGCTGGTGCAGCCCGCCAGCAGCACTCCCGCCGCGACCGCGCCGGCCGCCGTCCACCTGCTCCGCGTCCCCGTCACGGGGCGCGAGCCTAGTGACGGGGACGGGACGTCAGTCGGCCTCGACGCGGTGGAGTCGCCCGGTCGTGACGTCGTAGACGGTGCCGCAGATGTCCTTCGACAGCAGGAACGGGCTCTCGCGCAGCTTCCGGATCGACAGCCGGACGTCCTCGTCGACGTCGGTGAAGGCCTGCGCCGGCCACGGCGGGCGCACCCCCGTGGCCTCCTCGACGAGGTCGGCGAACGCGGCGTCGTCGGTCTTCTGCAGCCCGCAGTCGGTGTGGTGCACGAGCACGATCTCGCGGGTGCCCAGCAGGTGCTGGGAGATGGTCAGCGACCGGATGGTGTCGTCGGTGACGACACCGCCGGCGTTGCGGATGACGTGCGCGTCGCCCACGGCGAGCCCCAGCAGCGGGAACAGCGGCATCCGGCTGTCCATGCAGGCGACCACGGCGACCTTCCGCGCCGGCGCGACGGGCAGGGCGCCCTGGAAGTCGCGGGCCCACTCCTCGTTGGCGGCCAGCATCCGCTCGTACTCGGCCACGTGCGTGCTCCTCTCGGGTGGCAGGCAAGGACGCTCTCCGCACGTTCGGGGCGCGCGGACGCAGGGAGAGCTTCCTATGCCCCGGCCGGACGCCCGGCAGCCGGGTCGGCGGGGATCGGCCAGGATGGCCCGGTGCGCACGGTCGAGGAACACCAGGCGGCGGTGGCCGCGCTGCTCGCCCCGCTCGGCGAGGAGGAGGTGCCGGTGGCCGCGGCGCACGGCCGCGTGCTCGCCCGCGACGTGACCGCCGGCGTCCCGCTGCCCGGCTTCGACAACTCGGCGATGGACGGCTACGCCGCCCGCGCCGCCGACCTCACCGCGCTGCCGGTGCGGCTGCCGGTCGCCGACGACCTGCCGGCCGGGCGCACCGGCGTCGAGCCGCTGGCCCCGGGCACCGTGCAGCGGATCATGACCGGCGCGCTGCTGCCCCCCGGTGCCGACGTCGTCGTCCCCGTGGAGCTCACCGACGCGGCCACCGACGTCGTCGAGATCCGCGACGCCCCCGCCGCCGGCACCCACCTGCGCCGGGCCGGGGAGGACATCACCGCCGGCACCGTCGCGCTGGAGGCCGGCAGCCCGCTCGGCGCCGCGCAGCTCGGCCTGGCCGCCGCGGTGGGCGCCCGGACGCTGTGGGTGCGCCGCCGCCCGCGGGTGCTGGTCCTGTCCACCGGCAGCGAGCTGGTCGAGCCGGGCGAATCGCTGCTGCCCGGCCAGGTCTACGAGTCCAACTCGCTGCTGCTGTGCGCGGCCGTCGAGGACGCCGGCGGGACCGCGCGGCGGCTGCACTTCGTGCCCGACGACGTCGACCAGTTCCTCGCCACCGTCCGCGCCGAGCTGGCCGGGGCCGACCTGCTGGTCACCAGCGGCGGGGTGAGCGCCGGCGCCTACGAGGTGGTCAAGGACGCGTTCCGCACGCTCGGCACGGTCGAGTTCGTCAAGGTCGCGATGCAGCCGGGGGGCCCGCAGGGCTGCGGCACCGTCGACGGGGTGCCCGTGGTGACCCTGCCGGGCAACCCGGTGAGCTCGTTCGTGTCCTTCGAGGTGTTCGTCCGCCCGGCGCTGCGGCAGGCGCTCGGCCACGCGGCCCCGGGCCGGTTGCGGGCGCCCGCGGTGCTCACCGCGCCGCTGCGCTCCCCCGCGGGGCGCCGCCAGTTCCTCCGCGGCCGCTACGACGCCGGCCGCGTCTCCCAGGTGGGCGGGCCCGGCTCGCACCTGGTCGCCCACCTGGCCCGGGCCAACTGCCTGGTCGTCGTGCCCGAGGGCGTCACCGAGCTGCCCGCGGGCGCCGAGGTCGACGTCGTCCTGATCGAGGGAGCGCTCCAGTGAGCGAGCTCGTGAGCTCACCAGAAGTCATGGCACCGCCGGGCACGAGCCCGACGAGCGCCGGCGAGGAGGACACGTGACCGACCGCTTCACCCACGTCGACGAGTCCGGGGCCGCCCGGATGGTCGACGTCTCCGCCAAGCCGGTGACCGCCCGCGAGGCCACCGCCGCGGGCCGGGTGCTCGTCAGCCCCGAGGTGGTCGCGCTGCTGCGCGGGGAGGGCGTGCCCAAGGGGGACGCCGTCGCCGTCGCGCGGATCGCCGGCATCGCCGGCGCCAAGCGGACGCCGGACCTCGTGCCGCTGTGCCACCCCATCGCCCTGCACGGCGTCACCGTGGACGTGACCGTCGCCGACGACGCCGTCGAGATCACCGCCACCGCGCGCACCGCCGACCGCACGGGCGTGGAGATGGAGGCGCTGACCTCGGTGGCCGTGGCCGGGCTGACCGTCATCGACATGGTCAAGGCCGTCGACCCGCGCGCCTCGATCACCGACGTGCGGCTGCTCGCGAAGTCCGGCGGCAAGAGCGGGGAGTGGCGGCGGTGAGCGAGCTGCCCGCGGACGCGCGCGCCGTCGTCGTCACCGCCTCCAACCGCGCCTCGGCGGGGGTCTACGAGGACCGCAGCGGCCGGGCGCTGGCCGAGGGGCTCCGCGCGTTGGGCTTCGCCGTGGAGGGCCCGCACGTGCGCCCCGACGACGCCGAGGCGCTCGCCGCGGTGATCCGCGAGGCGGTCGCGTCCGGCGCCGACGTCGTCCTCACCACCGGTGGCACGGGCCTGTCCCCCACCGACGTCACGCCCGAGGCCACCCGCGCGGTCGTCGAGCGGGAGGCGCCGGGCCTCGCGGAGGCGGTGCGCCGCTACGGGGAGGGGCAGGTGCCGACGTCGGTGCTCTCCCGCGGCATCGCCGGCACGGCGGGCCGGACGCTGGTCGTGAACCTGCCCGGCTCGACCGGCGGGGTGCGGGACGGGCTCGCGGTCCTCGGCCCGCTGCTCCCCCACGCCGTCAGCCAGCTCCGCGGCGGCGACCATGTCTGATGTCGGCCTCCGGCCGACACCGCGGCCAGGTGCCGTCCCGGCCTGCGCTGAGCCCCTTCCGGTGACCCGCCGGGGACCCTCCGGGCCCGCCACCGGGTCACCGCCTCGCGGGGCGGCTCAGTCCAGCAGCACCCTGTCCGTCCTGCTGTAGACGTTGCAGCCGTCGCCCCGGAGGAAGCCGACCAGGGTGATCCCGGCGTCCGCCGCCAGCTCCACCGCCAGCGACGACGGCGCCGACACCGCGGCCAGCACCGGGATCCCGGCCATGGCCGCCTTCTGCGTCAGCTCGAAGCTCGCCCGCCCGCTCACCATCAGCACGTGCCCGGCCAGCGGCAGGCGCCCCTCGCGCACGCCGTCGCCGATGACCTTGTCCACCGCGTTGTGCCGGCCGACGTCCTCGCGCAGCGCCACCAGCTCGCCATCGGCGGTGAACAGCCCCGCCGCGTGCAGCCCGCCGGTCTTGCTGAACACCTCCTGCGCCGCGCGCAGCCGGTCGGGCATCGCGAGCAGGGTGGCCAGGTCGAGCCGGGTGGGATCGGCGGCGACGTCGTGGCGGCTGCGGGTGCGGATCGCCTCGATGCTCGCCTTCCCGCACACCCCGCAGGAGCTGGAGGTCAGGAAGTTGCGGTCCAGCGCGGTGGCCGGCGGCTCGACGCCGGTGGCCAGGTCGACGTCGACGACGTTGTAGGTGTTGCGGCCCTCGTCGTCCACGGAGTTGCAGTAGCGCAGGCCGGCGACGTCCTCGATGCCGGCGATGACGCCCTCGGTGGCGAGGAAGCCGTGCACCAGGTCGAAGTCCGCGCCGGGCGTGCGCATGGTGACCGCCAGCGGCGACCCGTTCAGCCGGATCTCCAGCGGCTCCTCCGACGCCACCGTGTCGGGCCGCGTGGTGCGGACGGGGCCGCGGATGCGGAGCACGGGCGTGCGGCTGGTGACTCGTCCCACGAAGGGCGACGGTACCCACGCCGGGCCCCTACGGTGCGCTCGTGAGCCAGATGCCGGCCCCGCTGCCGCCCTACGCGGCCGTGGTGCTGGCCGGCGGCCGGGCGGCGCGGCTCGGCGGGCGCCCCAAGCCCCAGCTCGAGGTGGGCGGCCGCCCGATCCTCGCCCGGGTCCTCGACGCCGTCGCCGACGCCGACGAGCGGGTGGTCGTGGGGCCGCCGCAGCCGGTCGCCGACGGCGTCGTCGTGGTCCGCGAGCACCCGCCGGGCGGCGGGCCCGTGGCGGCCCTGCGGGCGGGCCTGGCGGCCGTCGACGCCGACGTCGTGGCGGTGCTCGCCGGCGACCTCCCGTTCGTCACCCCCGCGGTCGTCACCGGCCTGCGCGAGCGGCTGACCGCCGAGGGCGTGCTCGTGGTCGACGACGCCGGCCGCGACCAGTACCTGCTCGGCGTCTGGCGGACGGCGGCGCTGCGCCGCGCGGTCGGGGCGGCGCAAGGGCCGGCGCCGGTCCGCCGCGTCGTGGCCGCGCTGGCGGTGACCCGCTGGCGTCCCGCTCCCGAGCCCGGCGCCCCGGCCCCGTGGACCGACTGCGACACCCCCGCCGACCTCGCCCGCGCCCGCGCGCAGGCCGGCGGGTGACCGGGCCGCTCCCCGGGTAGCCCGGCGGCATGCGCGTCGTCATCGCCGGTGCCCACGGCCAGATCGCCCGCCGCCTCGGCCGGCTCCTCGCCGGCCGCGGGGACACGGCCGTCGGGATCGTCCGCAACCCCGACCACACCGCCGACCTCGAGGCCGACGGCGTCGAGCCCGCCGTCCTGGACCTGGAGTCCGCGTCGGTCGAGGAGGTGGCCGAGGTGGTGCGCGGGGCCGACGCCGTCGTCTTCGCGGCCGGCGCCGGGCCGAACAGCGGCGAGGCCCGCAAGCACACCGTCGACCACGGGGCCGCCGTGCTCCTCGCGCACGCCGCCGAGCGCGCCGGGGTCCGCCCCTACCTGCTCGTCTCCTCGATGGGCGTCGAGCAGGCCCGGAAGGGCACGCCGCAGGGCGTGGACCCGGTCTTCGCCGTCTACCTGCAGGCCAAGCTGCGCGCGGAGGACGAGATCCTGCCGCGCACCGCCCTCGACACCGTCATCGTGCGGCCCGGCCGGCTCACCGACGACCCCGGCACCGGGCGCGTCACCCTCGCCCACGGCGTCGGGTACGGCGAGGTGCCCCGCGACGACGTCGCCGCGGTACTGCTGGCCCTGCTCGACGCGGGGAAGGTCGACGAGGTGGTCGAGCTGGTCAGCGGCGACACCCCGATCGACGAGGCGGTCGCCGCGCTCCCCTGACCCCTCAGCTGCGCAGCGCCCGGGTCTTCTCCACCCGGGCGGCGAGGTCGGCGTCGGCCGGGTAGTCCACGCGCACCAACGTCAGGCCGCCCGGCGGGGCGACGACGACCTCGTCGGCCCGCACGCGGCGGGTCAGCAGCTGCGCCGGCCAGCCGGGCTCGCGGCGGCCCTCCCCCACGGCCAGCAGCGCGCCGACGAGGCTGCGCACCATCGAGTGGCAGAACGCGTCCGCGGACGCCCGCACGGTCACCAGGTCGCCGTCCCGCTCGACGCCGAGGTCCAGCAGCACGCGGATGGTGGTCGCGCCCTCGCGGCGCCGGCAGAACGCGGCGAAGTCGTGCTGCCCGAGGAGCAGCCCGGCGGCGGCGTCCATCGCGGCGGCGTCGAGCCGGCGGGGCCAGCCGACGGTGTCGGCCCGGCGCAGCGGCGGGGGGCCGCCGTCGGCGTCGGTGAGCCGGTAGCGGTAGTGCCGGGCGAGCGCGGCGAAGCGCGCGTCGAAGCCCGGGGGCGCCTCGGCGACGGCGGGGACGGCGACGTCGGGCGGGAGGACGCCGCGCAGCCGCCGCACCAGCCGCGCGCGGTGCTCCTCCCACAGGGCGCGGGGGACGTCGGCGTGCGCCACCTGGCCGGTCGCGTGCACTCCGGTGTCGGTGCGCCCGGCGACGGTCAGCCGGACCGGCTGCCGCAGGACGGTGGCGAGGCCGTCCTCGAGCTCGGCCTGCACGGTGCGCCGGCCCGGCTGGCGGGCCCAGCCGGAGAAGGCGGTGCCGTCGTAGGCGACCTCGAGGCGGAGACGGACGAGCCCGCCCCCGGATGTGGGGGCGGGCTCGTCCGTGCGGTCCTGGGGGTCCAGCGACGGCTACCGGGGGTCGGGCGCCGAGTCGCCGCCGGGGGCGTGGGTGCCCGCGGTGGCGGCGTCGCCGAGCTCGGCGGCCTCGATCTCGGCCGCGGCGGCGGCAGCGACGTCCGGGGACAGCGCCGGGTCCTCGACCACGGCGACGTTCTCGGCCTTCGGCTGCTCGGTCACCGCGCCGTCGTCCTGGCGGTCGCCGTCGGGGTTGAAGACGTCGGTGACGACCTGCTGCGCCTCGGGGTCGACCTCACCGGAGGTCACGGCCGGCGAGGTGTCGCCGCCGGGACCGGTGGTCTCGCCCTCGAACGTGGCGCCCTGGTCGCCCCCACCGGGGCGGACGCCGGCCGCGCCCGCGTCGCCGTCGCGACCCGGCTGCTCGGTCACTTGGAGCCGTCCGCGTCCTCGGCCGGGGCGTCCGCGTCGGCCGCGGTGGCCTCGGCGTCGTCGGTGGCGGCCTCGATGGCCTCCACGGCGGCGTCGGTCTCGGCGTCGGTGACCTCGGCGTCGGTGACCTCGGCGTCGGTGTCGTCGACGGCGGGGGTCTCGTCGGCGGCCTCGACCGCGTCGGCGGTGACCTCACCGGAGGCGGCGGCAGCGCCGGCGCCGGCGGCGAAGCGGGTGCCGCGGGCGCGCTCGGCCTCGCCGACGGCCTCCTGCGCCACGGTCAGGGCCTCGACCAGCTCGATGACCGCCATGGGGGCGTTGTCGCCCTTGCGCGGGCCGACCTTGGTGATGCGGGTGTAGCCACCGGGCCGGTTCTCGAAGCGGGGGCCGATCTCGGCGAACAGGTGGTGGACGACGTCCTTGTCCCGGATGACGGTCATCACCTGGCGGCGCGCGTGCAGGTCACCGCGCTTGGCGAAGGTCACCAGCTTCTCGGCGAAGGGCCGCAGCCGCTTCGCCTTCGCCTCGGTGGTGGTGATCCGCCCGTGCTCGAACAGCGAGGTGGCCAGGTTGGCCAGCATCAGCCGCTCGTGGGAGGCGGACCCGCCGAGACGGGGGCCCTTGGTGGGGGTGGGCATGTCGGTCCTTCCTCAGGCGGCCGGGGGCGTCTGCCGGCTGCAACCAGGTGGTGCTGTCGTTCGCTGGATCGAGTGTGGCGGGCGCTCCCGCCCGGACGGGCGGCGGGTGTCCCCGCCCCCCGTCCGTGGCAGCGTCAGAGCTGCTCGGTCTCCTGGTAGGAGCCGTCGTCGTACTGGACCTGGCCGTACTCGGCGCCGTACTCGCCGGTGCCGTGGTAGGCGTCCGTCTCGTAGCCCTCGTCGTAGCTCTCGACGGAGGTGGGGATGAACCCGGGCGGGCTGTCCTTGAGCGCGAGGCCCATGGCCGCCAGCTTCATCTTGACCTCGTCGATCGACTTGGCCCCGAAGTTGCGGATGTCGAGCAGGTCGGCCTCCGAGCGGGTGACCAGCTCGCCGACGGTGTGCACGCCCTCGCGCTTGAGGCAGTTGTAGGACCGGACGGTGAGGTCCATGTCCTCGATCGGCATCGAGAAGTTCGCGATGTCGGCGGCCTCGGCCGGGCTCGGGCCGACCTCGATGCCCTCGGCGTCGACGTTCAGCTCGCGCAGCAGGCCGAACAGCTCGACCAGCGTGGAGCCGGCGGAGGCGATCGCGTCGCGCGGGGCGATCGACGGCTTGGTCTCCACGTCGACGACGAGGCGGTCGAAGTCGGTGCGCTGCTCGACGCGGGTGGCCTCGACGGCGTAGGTGACCTTGAGGACCGGCGAGTAGATCGAGTCGACCGGGATGCGGCCGATCTCCTGACCGGGCTGCTTGTTCTGCGGGGCCGGGACGTAGCCACGACCGCGCTCGACGACGAGCTCGATCTCCAGCCGGCCCTTGCCGTTGAGCGTGGCGATGTGCAGGTCGGGGTTGTGCACCTCGACACCGGCCGGGGGCGCGATGTCGGCGGCGGTGACCTCACCCGGGCCCTGCTTGCGCAGGTACATGGTCACCGGCTCGTCGGAGTCGGAGCTGACGACCAGGCCCTTGAGGTTGAGGATGATCTCGGTGACGTCCTCCTTGACCCCGGGCACGGTGGTGAACTCGTGCAGGGTGCCCTCGATCCGGATGCTGGTGACAGCAGCGCCGGGGATCGACGACAGGAGGGTGCGGCGCAGCGAGTTGCCGAGGGTGTAGCCGAAGCCCGGCTCGAGCGGCTCGATGACGAACCGCGAGCGGTGCTCGGTGATGGTCTCCTCGGTCAGCGTCGGACGCTGTGCGATGAGCATGGGGGTGTTCTCCTCCGGTTCCTCCGGCGCCCGCCATATGACGCCGTGAGGGGGTGGTGCTGGCCCCGGCGGACATCGGTCCGCCCGCCGGGGCCGGGTGGTGCTGTGGTGCGGGGTGGTGCTGCGAGCCCTTACTTGGAGTAGAGCTCGACGATCAGCTGCTCCTGGACCGGGGTGTCGATCACCTGGCGGGCCGGGACGCTGTGCACGACGGCGCGCAGCTGGCCGCCGATGACCTCGAGCCACGGCGGCACGGGACGCTCGCCGGCGCGGGCCTGGGCGATCTCGAAGGGCACCATCCGCCGCGACTTCTCGGCGACCTCGATGATGTCGTTCGCGCTGACCCGGTAGGACGGGATGTCGACCTTGCGGCCGTTCACCCGGATGTGGCCGTGCTTGACCAGCTGGCGGGCCATGTCGCGGCTCTCGCCCCAGCCGGCCCGGTACACGACGTTGTCCAGGCGGGACTCGAGGATCTGCAGCAGGACCTCACCGGTCTTGCCGGTCTTGCGGTTGGCCTCCTCGTAGTAGCCGCGGAACTGCTTCTCGAGGACGCCGTAGATGCGGCGGGCCTTCTGCTTCTCGCGCAGCTGCAGGAGGTACTCGCTGTCCTTGCTGCGACCCCGGCCGTGCTCGCCCGGCGGGTAGGGCCGGATCTCGATCGGGCACTTCGGGGACTCGCACTTGCTGCCCTTGAGGAACAGCTTCATCTTCTCGCGCCGGCACATGCGGCAGTCGGCTCCGGCGTAACGGGCCACGTCAGGTACTCCTCGTTCTTCTCGTCAGTGGCCGGTCAGACCCGGCGGCGCTTCTTCGGGCGGCAGCCGTTGTGCGGCTGCGGCGTCACGTCCTGGATCTGGCCGACCTCGAGGCCGGTCGCCTGGAGCGAGCGGATCGCGGTCTCGCGGCCCGAGCCCGGGCCCTTCACGAAGACGTCGACCTTGCGCATGCCGTGCTCCTGGGCCTTGCGCGCGGCGTTCTCGGCGGCCATCTGGGCGGCGAACGGCGTGGACTTGCGCGAGCCCTTGAAGCCGACGTGGCCGGCGGAGGCCCAGCTGATCACGTTGCCCGTGGGGTCGGTGATCGACACGATCGTGTTGTTGAACGTGCTCTTGATGTGCGCGGCGCCGTGGGCGACGTTCTTCTTCTCCTTGCGGCGGACCTTCTTGGCACCAGCCGCGGCGCGAGCCCTGGGAGGCATGTCTCTCCGGTTTCCTTCTGAACGATCAGTGGCCAGATGAGCGCGAGCGGCGCGCCGTCGCTCCCGCCCTCACGGGGCCTGCGACGGCGCGCCACACGGCTTACTTCTTGCCGGCCTTCTTCTTGCCGGCGATGGTCTTGCGCGGGCCCTTGCTCGAGCGCGCGTTGGTGCGGGTGCGCTGACCGTGCACGGGCAGCCCACGACGGTGGCGCAGGCCCTGGTAGCAGCCGATCTCCACCTTGCGGCGGATGTCGGCGGCCACCTCGCGGCGGAGGTCACCCTCGACGCGGAAGTGCTCGTCGATGTAGTCGCGCAGTCGCAGCAGGTCCTCGTCGCCGAGGTCCTTGACCCGCAGGTCGGGGCTCACGCCGGTCGCCGCGAGGGTCTCCTTGGCGTGGGCCTTGCCGATCCCGTAGATGTAGGTGAGCGCGATCTCCATCCGCTTCTCGCGGGGCAGGTCGACGCCGGCCAGTCGTGCCATGTCTCAGGTACTCCCTCAGCCCTGCCGCTGCTTGTGGCGGGCGTTGTCGCAGATGACCATGACCCGGCCGTGCCGGCGGATCACCTTGCACTTGTCGCAGATCTTCTTCACCGACGGCTGGACCTTCACCGGTGCCGCCCCTCATTCCTGTCGATCGATGGCCGCGGACGCGGCACCAGTCGGTGCCCCGCGCCGGCGGCGGTCACTTGTAGCGGTAGACGATGCGACCGCGGGTCAGGTCGTAGGGCGAGAGCTCCACGACGACGCGGTCCTCCGGCAGGATGCGGATGTAGTGCTGGCGCATCTTGCCGCTGATGTGGGCGAGCACCCGGTGCCCGTTCTGCAGCTCGACCCGGAACATCGCGTTGGGCAGCGGCTCGACGACGCGACCCTCGACCTCGATGGCCCCGTCCTTCTTCGCCATGCCCGACACGGCCTCCCTGACTCGGTGGTGCTTGCTGATGTGGTGCTGGAGTCACGTGCGACCATGCCGGAGCCGGCAGGCCGTACGTGGTGGTTGCAGTCCAGGTGGTGCAGACGTTCCCGCGAGGGCGTCCCGGGCCGTGCGGCCACAGCACGACGACAGGACGGCGCGAACGCCGTCGTTCACTGTACCCCGCCGCGGCGGGGCCCTCCAACCCGCCCTCCGTCACACGGAGGGCGGCCCGGAGGGGGTCCCCCGGCCTACTGGCGCGGGGTGATGCCGAAGGGCGCGAGCCCCGCGACGCCGCCGTCCTCGGCCGTCAGGACCCAGGGGCCCTCGGGCGTGATGGCGACGGTGTGCTCGAAGTGGGCGGCCCGCGAACCGTCCTTGGTCACGACCGTCCAGCCGTCCTCGAGCTCGGCGGTGGCCGGGTCCCCCACGGTGACCATCGGCTCGATGGCCAGCGCCAGCCCGGGCACGAGCCGGGGCCCGCGGCCGGGGCGGCCGTAGTTCAGGACGTGCGGGTCCTGGTGCATCTCGGTGCCGATGCCGTGCCCGCCGTAGTGGTCGACGATCCCGTACGGGTGCGCCTCGGCCGTGATGGCCTCCTCGACGGCGGCGCTGATGTCGGTGAGCCGCCCGCCGGCGACCGCCCGCGCCAGGCCCGCCCACATGCTGCGCTCGGTGACCGCGATGAGCGCCGCGTCCTCCGCCGACGGCGGGCCGACGGTCACGGTGACCGCCGAGTCGCCGTGCCAGCCCTCGAGGATGGCGCCGCAGTCGATCGAGATGTTGTCGCCCTCGGCGAGCGTGCGCCCGGGGTCCGGGATCCCGTGCACCACCTCGTCGTTGATCGACGCGCAGATGCTGCCGGTGAACCCGTGGTAGCCGAGGAAGGACGGGATGGCCCCCGCCGAGCGGATGGTGTCCTCCGCGATGGCGTCGAGCTCCCCGGTGGAGACCCCGGGGCGGACGGCGGCGCGCACGGCCGAGATGGCGCGCGCGACGACGAGGCCGGCGCCGCGCATGAGCTCGATCTCGTGCGGTGTCTTGATCTGGATCATGCGTCCACTCCACTTCGCCAGCAGCGGGAGGCGGGTCAGGATCCCGGCCGACATGCGCGGCGCCGTCCCCTCAGCTGTCGCCCGGGCGTCCCGGGGTGCCGAGGGCGGTCATCACGCGCTCGGTGACCTCCTCGATGGAGCCGATCGCGTCGATGCGCGACAGCAGCCCCTCGCCCTCGTAGAACCCCGACAGCGGCGCGGTCTGTTCCCGGTAGACCTCGAGCCGGTGGCGCACGGTCTCCGGCTTGTCGTCGTCGCGCTGCACCCACTCGCCGTCGACGAGCATGCGCCGGCCGGACAGCCGGCGGACCAGCTCGTCCTCCTCGACCACGAGCTCGAGCACGCGGTCGAGGTGGTGCCCGAGCTCCTCGAGGGAGCTGCGCAGCTGCTCGGCCTGGGCGATGGTGCGCGGGAAGCCGTCGAGCAGGAAGCCTGCCTTGGCGTCGGGCTCGGCCAGGCGGTCCTTGACCATCGCGACCGTGATCTCGTCGGGGACGAGGTCACCGGCGTCCATGTAGACCTTGGCCTTGAGGCCGAGCTCGGTCTGGCCGCTGACGTTGGCGCGGAAGATGTCGCCGGTCGAGATGGCCGGCACGCCGAGCCGGCCCGCGATGATCTGCGCCTGGGTCCCCTTGCCGGCTCCGGGAGGACCGAGCAGCACGACGCGCACTACTTCAGGAACCCTTCGTAGTTGCGCTGGTTCAGCTGCGTCTCGATCTGCTTCACCGTCTCCAAGCCCACTCCCACCATGATCAGCACTGCGGTCCCGCCGAACGGGAAGTTCTGGTTGGCTCCCTGCTGCGTGATCGACAGGAAGAAGTTGGGCAGCACCGCGACGATCCCCAGGTAGATCGACCCGGGCAGGGTGATCCGGGAGAGCACGTACTGCAGGTACTCCGCCGTCGGCCGGCCCGGGCGGATGCCCGGGATGAAGCCGCCGTAGCGCTTCATGTCGTCGGCCCGCTCCTCCGGGTTGAACGTGATCGACACGTAGAAGTACGTGAAGAACACGATCAGGCCGAAGTACAGCGCGACGTGCACCGGGCTGCTCTGGTCGATGACGTAGTTCTCGAAGAACTGCCGCACCGGACCGGTCTCGTCCCCCTGCAGCTGGGTGATCAGCTGGGGCAGGTAGAGCAGCGACGACGCGAAGATGACCGGGATGACGCCGGCCTGGTTGACCTTCAGCGGCAGGTAGGTCGACGTGCCGCCGTACATCCGGCGCCCGACCATCCGCTTGGCGTACTGCACGGGTATGCGCCGTTGCGCCTGTTCGACGTAGACGACGGCACCGATGATGAGGAGCGCGAAGGCGCAGACGACGGCGAAGACGACGCCGCCGCGGGTCTGCAGGATCGAGCCGCCCTCGGCCGGGATGCGCGCGGCGATCGAGGTGAAGATCAGCACGGACATGCCGTTGCCGATCCCCTTCTCGGTCAGCAGCTCGCCCAGCCACATGATCACGGCGGTGCCGGCGGTCAGCGTGATGACCAGGACGACCGTCGACCAGATGCTCTGGGACGGGATGATCTCCTGCTGGCAGCCGGGGAACAGCTGGCCGCTGCGGGCCAGGGCGATGATGCCGGTGCTCTGCAGGATCGCCAGGGCGATCGTCAGGTAGCGGGTGTACTGGGTCAGCTTGGCCTGACCCGACTGCCCTTCCTTCTTCAGCTGCTCGAACCGCGGGATCACCACGACCAGCAGCTGCACGATGATGCTCGCGGTGATGTACGGCATGATGCCGAGCGCGAAGATCGACAGCCGGAGCAGCGCCCCGCCGGAGAACAGGTTCACCAGCGAGTAGACGTCGCGCTGGTCGGAGGCCTGGGCCTGCTCGAGACAGCTGTTGATCGCCTCGACGGAGACGCCCGGACCCGGGACGGCCGCGCCGAGCCGGTAGACGGCGATGATCGCCAGGGAGAACAGCAACTTTCGCCGGAGGTCTGGCGTCCGGAACGCCGCGGCGAACGCCTGCAGCACGTGCCCTCCCCTTCTCGGTCGGACGAGGTTAGCAACGGTGGGGGTCGTGCCGGTCACAGCCTCCCCCTCCGGGTGGCCCCGGCGCGGCCTCACGGCCGGCGCGGGAGCGACCCGGGCGGGCCCGTCCACGCCGGACGGGGCCCGAACAGCAGACGACCCCCGGGGCTCGTCGTGCGGCCCCGGGGGTCGTCCATCGCTCAGATGCGGGTGGTGCTGCCCCCGGCCGCGGCGATCTTCTCGGCCGCCGAGGCGGAGAAGGCGTGCGCGTGCACGGTGACCTGGGCGCCGCCCAGGTCACCGGTGCCGAGGACCTTCACCGGGTGGCCACGACGGACCGCGCCGGCGTCGGCGAGCGTGTCGGGGTCGACGTGCCCGCCCTGCGGGAACAGGGAGGCGATCCGGTCGAGGTTGACGACCTGGAACACGACCTTGTTCGGGTTCTTGAAGCCGGACATCTTGGGCAGCCGCATGTGCAGCGGCGTCTGGCCGCCCTCGAAGCGCGCGGAGGTGTTGCCGCGCGCCCCGGTGCCCTTGGTGCCGCGACCGGCGGTCTTGCCCTTGGAGCCCTCACCACGGCCGACGCGCGTCTTGGGGGTGTGGGCGCCCGGGGCCGGACGCAGGTGGTGGACCTTGAGAGTCATGACTGGTTCCCGCTCAGATCTCTTCGACGGTGACGAGGTGCGTCACCGTGGCGACCATCCCGCGGATCTCGGGACGGTCCTCCTGGACGACCTGGTCGTTGATCCGCTTGAGGCCCAGGGACCGCAGCGTCTGCCGCTGGTTGGGCTTCGTGCCGATCGCCGACCGGACCTGGGTGACCTTCAGCTGAGCCACGTCAGACCCCCTGACCCGCACGCGCCCGCAGCATGGCGGCCGGAGCGACGTCCTCGAGGGGCAGCCCGCGACGGGCGGCGATCTCCTCGGGGCGCACGAGCTCCTTCAGCGCCTGCATGGTGGCGTGCACGATGTTGATCGGGTTCGAGGAGCCGAGGCTCTTCGACAGCACGTCGTGGATGCCGGCGCACTCGAGCACGGCACGCACCGGGCCACCGGCGATGACACCGGTACCGGGGCTGGCCGGCTTGAGCAGCACGACGCCCGCCGCCGCCTCACCCTGCACCGGGTGCGGGATGGTGCTGGCGATGCGCGGCACCTTGTAGAAGTGCTTCTTGGCCTCCTCGACGCCCTTGGCGATCGCCGCGGGCACCTCCTTGGCCTTGCCGTAGCCGACACCCACGGTGCCGTCGCCGTCGCCGACGATCACCAGCGCGGTGAAGCTGAAGCGCCGACCGCCCTTGACGACCTTCGACACGCGGTTGATGGCGACCACGCGCTCGATGTACTGGCTCTTCTCGGCAGGCGCGCCGCCGGGCCCCCGCCCGCCGTCACGACGGTCCCGGCGGTCGTTGCCGCCGCCGGCGCCGCCGCCGCGTCGCTGTGGTCCTGGCATCAGACGTCCCTCTCGATCTGCTCGTTCGCGGTGTCGCTCATCAGAAGTCCAGCCCGCCCTCACGCGCGCCGTCGGCCAGCGCGGCGATGCGGCCCTGGTAGCGGTTGCCACCCCGGTCGAAGACGACCTTGGTGATCCCGGCGGCCTGGGCGCGCTCGGCGACCAGCGCACCGACCCGGCGGGCCAGGGCGGACTTGTCGCCCTCGGCACCGCGCAGGCTGGCGTCCAGCGTGGAGGCGCTCACCAGCGTACGGCCGACGGTGTCGTCGACGACCTGCACGTGGATGTGCCGCGAGCTGCGGTTGACCACCAGGCGCGGGCGCTCCGCCGTGCCGCCGACCCGCTTGCGGAGCCGGTTGTGGCGGCGCAGCCGCGAGACGCGGCGCCGGGTGCTGATGTCGGTGCCGACCGGGGTGTGCACCCGAGCGGCCTTCTCGGTCTGTGCCATCACTTACCCGTCTTCCCGACCTTGCGCTTGACGACCTCGCCCTGGTAGCGGACGCCCTTGCCCTTGTACGGGTCCGGCCGGCGCAGCTTGCGGATGTTGGCGGCCACCTGGCCGACCTGCTGCTTGTCGATGCCGGCCACCCGCAGGCGGGTGGGCGACTCGACCGTGAAGGTGATGCCCTCCGGGGCCCGCACGGGCACCGGGTGGCTGTAGCCGAGGGCGAACTCGAGGTCGCTCCCCCGCGCCTGCACGCGGTAACCGACACCGACGATCTCGAGGGTCTTGCTGTACCCCTCGGTGACGCCGGTGATCATGTTGGCGATCAGGGTGCGGGACAGGCCGTGCAGGGCCTTGCTCTCACGCTGGTCGTCGGGACGGGCCACCGCCAGGGTGCCGTCCTCGCTCTTCTCGACGGTGATCGGCGCGGCGACGGTGTGGGCCAGGGTGCCCTTGGGGCCCTTCACGCTGACCGTCTGGCCGTCGATGGTGACGTCCACACCACCGGGCACCGGAATCGGCAGTCGTCCGATCCGTGACATCTCGCTCGCTCCTCTTACCAGACGTAGGCGAGGACTTCCCCGCCCACGCCCTTCTTGTTCGCCTGCCGGTCGGTCAGCAGCCCGGTCGAGGTGGAGATGATCGCCACCCCGAGGCCGCCGAGCACCTTCGGCAGCGCGTTCGACTTCGCGTAGACCCGCAGGCCCGGCTTGGACACCCGGCGGACGCCGGCGATGCTGCGCTCGCGGTTCGGGCCGTACTTGAGGTCGATCACCAGCTCCTTGCGGGTGGTGCCGTCCTTCTCGACGTCGTCGACACGCCAGCCGGCGATGTAACCCTCCTGCTGGAGGATCTCGGCGATGTGCGTCTTCAGCTTCGACGACGGCATGGTCGTCGAGTCGTGGTAGGCCGTGTTCGCGTTGCGCAGCCGCGTGAGCATGTCCGCGATCGGATCGGTCATCGTCATGGGTGTCGTGCCTCTCTCGCCGCGGTTCCTCACGCGTACCTCGCGTGGGCCTCTCGGCGAACGGTGGAGCTGGGGGCCCGCCCCGCGCGGTCAGCGCGCGGGGCGGGGACTGCGGACTACCAGCTGGACTTGCTCACGCCCGGCAGCTCGCCGGCGTGCGCCATCTCCCGCAGGCAGATCCGGCACAGGCCGAACTTGCGGAAGACCGAGTGCGGGCGACCGCACCGCTGGCAGCGGGTGTAACCGCGGACCGCGAACTTGGGCTTGCGGGCCGCCTTGTTGATCAGCGCCTTCTTGGCCATCTGTCTGTCTCCTCGGCCCGGCTCAGCGGATGGTGGTGACGACGGGCTGGCCGGCGAACGGGAAGCCCAGGAGGCGGAGCAGCTCGCGACCCTCCTCGTCGTTCGTCGCGGTGGTGACCAGCGTGATGTCCATGCCGCGCGGCCGGTCGATCTTGTCGACGTCGATCTCGCGGAACATCGACTGCTCGGTCAGCCCGAAGGTGTAGTTGCCGTGGCCGTCGAACTGCTTGGCGTTCAGGCCGCGGAAGTCGCGGATGCGGGGCAGGGCCAGCGCCAGGAGCCGGTCGAGGAACTCCCACATGCGGTCGCCGCGGAGGGTGACCTTGGCGCCGATGGGCATGCCCTCGCGCAGCTTGAACTGCGCGATGGACTTGCGGGCCCGGACGACGGCGGGACGCTGGCCGGTGATGGCGGTGAGGTCGCGGACCGCGCCGTCCATCAGCTTGGCGTCGCGGGTGGCCTCACCGACGCCCATGTTGACGACGATCTTCGTCAGCCGCGGGATCTGCATGACGTTCTCGTAGCCGAACTCGTCCTGCAGGGCCGGCGCGATCGACTCGCGGTAGTGCGCCAGCAGGCGCGGGAGCTCGCGGGTGGGGGCAGTCATCGTCACAGGTCCTTACCGGTCCGCCGCGACACCCGGATGGTGCGGCCTTCCTCGTCCTTGCGGTGGCCGACCCGGGTCGGCTTGCCCTCGGAGTCGATCACCATCACGTTGCTCACGTGGATGGGAGCCTCCTGGGTGACGATCCCGCCCTGCTGCGCGCCCCGCTGGTTCGAGCTGATGCGGGTGTGCTTCTTGACGCGGCCGACGCCCTCGACGAGGACCTTCTGCAGCTGGGGGAAGGCGGCGATGACGCGACCGCGCGCGCCCTTGTCCTTGCCGGCCAGGACGACGACCGTGTCGCCCTTCTTGACCTTCATGGACGGCGCCTTCTTCTTGGTGTCGTTCTTCTTGGGAGCAGCCATGGTCAGAGCACCTCCGGGGCGAGCGAGATAATCCGCATGAAGCGCTTGTCGCGCAGCTCGCGGCCCACGGGGCCGAAGATGCGGGTGCCGCGCGGGTCGCCGCTGTCGCGGATGATCACAGCGGCGTTCTCGTCGAAGCGGATGTAGGAGCCGTCGGGGCGACGACGCTCCTTGGCGGTGCGGACGACGACGGCCTTGACGACGTCGCCCTTCTTCACGCCGGCGCCGGGGATGGCGTCCTTCACGGTGCCGACGATCACGTCGCCGATGCCCGCGTAGCGCCGCCCGGACCCGCCGAGCACCCGGATGCAGAGGATCTCCTTCGCACCGGTGTTGTCGGCGACCCGGAGCCGCGACTCCTGCTGGATCACGTCCTACTCCCAAATCTCAGTGGTGACAGCCGGGCCGGAACGGTGAACCGGCTGTCCGGCACCCACGTGCGGACGCACCGGCGACTGATGCCGCCGGTGCGTCCGACACGGGTACCGGGATGTGGCGCTCACCCGGAGGGGCGCCAGTCGTCCAGGGTACCCGGTCCCGCGACCCGCCCCGAGGGCGTGGGTCACAAGGAGCCGGTGGCACCCGGACGGGTCCTACTTGGCCTTCTCGAGGACCTCGACCAGCCGCCACCGCTTGGTGGCCGACAGCGGCCGGGTCTCCATGATCTGCACGCGGTCGCCGATGCCGGCGATCCCCTGCTCGTCGTGGGCCTTGAGCTTGCTCGTACGGCGGAGGACCTTGCCGTAGAGGCCGTGCTTCACGCGGTCCTCGACCTCGACGACGATGGTCTTGTCCATCTTGTCGCTGACCACGAGGCCCTCGCGGACCTTGCGGTAGCCACGGCCGGCCAGGCCGGGGCCGCTGGCGACAGCGGAGTTCTCGGGCTCGGTCATGCCACACCCTCGTTCGGGGCGGCCGAGAGACCCAGCTCGCGCTCGCGCATGATCGTGTAGATCCGCGCGATGTCGCGGCGGACGGTCTGCAGCCGCCGGTTGTTGTCCAGCTGGCCGGTGGCCACCTGGAACCTCAGGTTGAACAGCTCTTCCTTGTGCTCACGCAGCCGCGTGGCGAGCTCGTCGGCGGACAGCTCGCGCAGCTCCGGGGCGGTCAGGCCGGCGGCCATCACACCTCTCCTTCACGCGTGATGAAGCGGCACTTCATGGGCAGCTTGTGGATGGCGCGACGCATGGCCTCGCGGGCGACCGGCTCGGCCACACCGGAGAGCTCGAAGAGCACCCGGCCCGGCTTGACGTTCGCGACCCACCACTCGGGCGAACCCTTACCGGAACCCATGCGGGTCTCGGCGGGCTTCTTGGTGAGCGGACGGTCCGGGTAGATCGAGATCCACACCTTGCCGCCACGGCGGATGTGCCGCGTCATGGCGATACGGGCGGACTCGATCTGCCGGTTGGTCACGTACGCCGGCTCGAGGGCCTGGATGGCGTACTCACCGAAGTTGATCTCGGTGCCGCCCTTGGCCCGGCCGGAGCGGTCCGGGTGGTGCTGCTTGCGGTGCTTGACGCGCCGGGGGATCAGCACGTGTCAGCCCTCCGTGTTCTCGGTCGCCGTCGACTCGGCAGCGGCGGTCCCCTCGGGACCCGCGGCCTGGGCGACGGTCTGCTCGGGCGCGACCTCGCCGGAGGTCACGGCCACGGTGCTGTCGGCGGTGTCGGGGCCGGTCGTGGAGTCGCCCGACGCGGCGGCGCGGCCGGCCTCGGTGCCACCGGCGGTGGTGCCGCTGGAGCCCGACCGGCGCGGACGCTGCGGGCGCTCACGGCGCTGCTGCCGCGCGGCGAGGGCCTCGAGGGCCTCCCGCTCGGCACGCGAGCCGCTGACGTCGCCCTTGTAGATCCACACCTTCACGCCGATGCGGCCGAAGGTGGTGCGGGCCTCGTACAGGCCGTAGTCGATGTTCGCGCGGAGCGTGTGCAGCGGCACCCGGCCCTCGCGGTAAAACTCCGACCGGCTCATCTCGGTGCCCCCGAGACGGCCCGAGCACTGCACGCGGATGCCCTTGACCTGCGGGCTGCGCTGGGCCGACTGCATGGCCTTGCGCATGGCGCGGCGGAAGCTCACGCGGCTCGACAGCTGCTCGGCGACCGCCTGGGCCACCAGCTGGGCGTCGGCCTCGGGGTTCTTGACCTCGAGGATGTTGAGCTGCACCTGCTTGCCGGTCAGCTTCTCCAGCTCGCCACGGATGCGGTCGGCCTCCGCGCCGCGGCGGCCGATGACGATGCCCGGCCGGGCGGTGTGGATGTCGACGCGGACCCGGTCACGGGTGCGCTCGATCTCCACCTTCGAGATGCCGGCGCGCTCCATGCCCTTGGTCATGAGCTTGCGGATGGCCACGTCTTCCTTGACGTAGTCCTTGTAGAGCTTGTCGGCGTACCACCGGGACTTGTAGTCGGTGGTGATGCCCAGGCGGAACCCGTGCGGGTTGACCTTCTGACCCACTAGCGGGTCCCTCCCCTCGTGTTGGAGCGCTGCTGCGTGCCCTGCTGCTGCGTCGCCGGGCCGGACTGGCCGGTGCGGCGCCGCGCGGTGCGGGACTTGCCGGCGAGCTCGGCGCTGGAGCCGACCTCGGTCACCTCGACGGTGATGTGGCTCGTCCGCTTGTTGATGCGGTAGGCCCGGCCCTGCGCACGCGGACGGATCCGCTTGAGCGTGGGGCCCTCGTCGACGAACGCGGCGCTGACGACGAGCGCGGCGGGGTCGAGCCGCAGGTTGTGCTCGGCGTTGGCGACGGCGCTGGCGACGACCTTGGCCACCGGCTCACTGGCGGCCTGCGGGGCGAACCGCAGCAGGGCCAGGGCCTCGTCGGTGGGCAGGTAGCGGATGAGGTCCACCACCCGGCGTGCCTTCATAGGGGCGACGCGGACGAACCGGGCGGTGGCCCGGGCGACCTGCGTCTCCTCTCCCAGCTGGGAAGTCATCTCGTGTCTCTCTCTCCCGGGTCCGCGTCAGCCCCGCCGGGACCGGCGGTCGTCCTTGACGTGGCCCCGGAAGGTCCGGGTGGGGGCGAACTCGCCGAGCTTGTGCCCGACCATGGCCTCGGTCACGAAGACCGGCACGTGCTTGCGCCCGTCGTGCACGGCGATGGTGTGGCCGAGCATGTCCGGGATGATCGTCGAGCGCCGCGACCAGGTCCGGATGACCGTCTTGGTGCCCTTCTCGTTCTGGGCGTCCACCTTCTTGAGCAGGTGGTCGTCCACGAACGGGCCCTTCTTCAGGCTGCGTGGCATGTCTGTCGTACTCCTCTACCCGCTCAGCGCTTCTTGTTGGTACGCCGGCGGCGCACGATGAGGGCGTCGCTGGCCTTGCGCTTGCGCGTGCGGCCCTCGGGCTTGCCCTTCGGGTTGACGGGGTGACGACCACCGGAGGTCTTGCCCTCACCACCACCGTGCGGGTGGTCGACCGGGTTCATCGCCACACCACGGACGGTCGGGCGCTTGCCCTTCCACCGCATGCGGCCGGCCTTGCCCCAGTTGATGTTCGACTGCTCGGCGTTGCCGACCTCGCCGACGGTGGCGCGGCAGCGCACGTCGACGTTGCGGATCTCGCCCGAGGGCATCCGCAGCTGGGCGAAGCGGCCCTCACGGGCGACGAGCTGGACGCTCGTGCCGGCCGAGCGGGCGATCTTCGCGCCGCCACCGGGGCGCAGCTCGATGGCGTGGACCACCGTGCCGACCGGGATGTTGCGCAGCGGCAGGTTGTTGCCGGGCTTGATGTCGGCGGCGGGGCCGCACTCCACCGTGTCGCCCTGCTTCAGGCGGGCCGGCGCGATGATGTAGCGCTTCTCGCCGTCGGCGAAGTGCAGCAGCGCGATGCGCGACGTGCGGTTCGGGTCGTACTCGATGTGCGCGACCTTCGCCGGCACGCCGTCCTTGTCCGCCCGACGGAAGTCGATGACGCGGTAGGCGCGCTTGTGCCCGCCGCCCTGGTGGCGAGCGGTGACCTTCCCGTGCACGTTGCGCCCACCGCGGCCGTGCAGCGGCCGGACCAGCGACTTCTCGGGATGGTCGCGGGTGACCTCGGCGAAGTCGGCGACGCTGGAGCCGCGGCGGCCCGGCGTCGTCGGCTTGTACTTGCGGATAGCCATTGCTGACTCAGTTCCTCTGTCTCTGGTCCGAACGGTCCGGGCCCTCAGGCGCCGGGACCACCGAAGATCTCGATGCGGTCGCCGGGGGCCACCGAGACGATGGCGCGCTTGGTGTCCTTGCGCTTGCCCATCCGGGTGCCCCGGCTGCGCTTGCGCTTGCCCTGGCGGTTGATCGTGTTCACCGACAGGACCTTGACGTTGAAGACCTGCTCGACGGCGATCTTGATCTGGGTCTTGTTCGCCTCGGGCAGGACCACGAACGTGTACTGGTTGTCGTCCAGCAGCCCGTAGCTCTTCTCCGAGATGACCGGCGACAGCAGGACGTCCCGGGGGTCGCGGACGCTCACGCCTTCTCCTCGGTGGTGTCGGTGGCCTCGTCAGCGAGGTCCAGGTCGGTGGTGCCCTCGGCCGGCTGGATCGACGGGATCGCGCCGGGGATGTCCGGCGTCGTCAGGTCCGGCTTGGTCAGCGAGGTGCCGCCGGTGCTGCCGCCGTGCGGGCCGGCCACGAACTCGGCGAGCGCGGTCTCGGTGAAGACCACCTCGTCGCTCACGAGCACGTCGTAGGTGTTGAGCTGACCGGCCTCGATGAGGTGCACCCGCGGCTCGTTGCGCAGGCTCACCCAGTTGAGGACGTCGTCGCGGTCGAGGACCACGAGCACCCGCTTGGCCGAGGTGATGGCCTCGAGCGTGGCCAGCGCCGCCTTGGTCTTCGGCGCGTCGCCGTCGACGAAGGTGGTGACGACGTGCACGCGGCCGTCACGCGCCCGGTCGGAGAGGGCGCCGCGGAGCGCGGCGGCCTTCATCTTCTTGGGCGTGCGCTGCGAGTAGTCGCGGGGCTGCGGGCCGTGGACGGTGCCACCGCCGGAGAACTGCGGGGCGCGGATCGAGCCCTGACGGGCGCGGCCGGTGCCCTTCTGGCGGTAGGGCTTCACGCCACCGCCGCTGACGGCACCACGCGTCTTGGTCGCGTGCGTCCCCTGGCGGGCCGCCGCGAGCTGCGCCACGACGACCTGGTGCATCAGCGAGACGTTGGCATTGGCGTCGAACAGGTCGCCGGGCAGCGTCACGCTGCCGGCGGTGTCACCCGCCGGCGTACGGACGTCGACCTGGCGGTCGGCGCGTGCGGCCGCGGTCGCGGTCGACTGGGTCACTTGGTGTCACTCCCCACGGGGCCGCCCTTGACGGCCGAACGGACGAGCACGAGGCCGCCCTTCGGACCCGGGATCGCACCCTTGATCAGCAGCAGCCCGCGCTCGACGTCCACCGCGTGGACCGTGAGCGACAGGGTCGTCGTCTTGACCGCGCCCATGCGGCCGGCCATCTTGAGGCCCTTGAACACCCGGCCGGGGGTGGAGGCGCCACCGATCGAGCCGGGCGAGCGGTGCTTGCGCTGGGTGCCGTGCGCCGCCCCGAGGCCCTTGAAGCCGTGGCGCTTCATGACGCCGGCGGTGCCCTTGCCCTTGCTGGTGCCGATGACGTCCACCTTGGCCACGCCGTCGAAGACGTCAGCGGTCAGCTCCTGGCCGACCGTGTACTGACCGGCGTCCTCGGTGCGGAGCTCCACCACGTGGCGGCGGGGCGTGACGCCCGCCTTCGCGAAGTGACCGCCCTCGGGCTTGTTCACCTTGCGGGGGTCGATCTCGCCGTAGCCGAGCTGGAGGGCGGTGTAGCCGTCCACCTCGGGGGTGCGCACCTGCGTCACCACGTTCGGGCCCGCCTTGACGACGGTCACCGGCACGATGCGGTTGTTCTCGTCGAAGACCTGGGTCATCCCCAGCTTCGTGCCGAGGAGCCCGCGGAACGTACTCGCCATGACTGGTCTCGGTCCCTTACTGGATGTTCACGTCGACCGAGGCCGGCAGGTCGATGCGCATGAGCGCGTCGACCGTCTTCGGCGTCGGGTCGAGGATGTCGATGAGCCGCTTGTGCGTGCGCATCTCGAAGTGCTCGCGCGAGTCCTTGTACTTGTGCGGCGAGCGGATGACGCAGTACACGTTCTTCTCCGTCGGCAGCGGCACCGGGCCGACGACGCGCGCACCGGTCTTGGTCACCGTGTCGACGATGCGCCGCGCCGAGGCGTCGATGGCCTCGTGGTCGTAGGCCTTCAGCCTGATGCGGATCTTCTGTCCCGCCATCGCTGTCTCTCGCTCCTGCCGATCGCTGTTCTGCTAGCTGGGGAACGCCGGGTGCGTCCGGACGTCATCCGGCGCTGCCCCAGCGGGGAGGGTGGCGGTGCACACATGCAGCACGCCCACCCGGGGACGGGCGGCGGCGCAGGGGTGCGCCGCCGCCCGTCGGAGGTGTTACTTGATGATCTTGGTGACGCGACCGGCGCCGACGGTACGGCCACCCTCACGGATGGCGAACCGCAGGCCCTCCTCCATGGCGATCGGCTGGATCAGCTCGACCGTCATCTCGGTGTTGTCGCCCGGCATGACCATCTCGGTGCCGGCCGGCAGGGTCACGACGCCGGTGACGTCGGTCGTCCGGAAGTAGAACTGCGGACGGTAGTTGTTGAAGAACGGCGTGTGACGGCCACCCTCGTCCTTCGAGAGGATGTAGACCGAACCCTCGAAGTTGGTGTGCGGGGTGATCGAGCCGGGCTTCACGACGACCTGGCCGCGCTCCACGTCCTCGCGCTTGATGCCGCGCAGCAGCAGGCCCACGTTGTCGCCGGCCTGGCCCTGGTCGAGCAGCTTGCGGAACATCTCGACGCCGGTGACGGTCGTCTGGGTCGAGGTGGGGCGGATGCCGACGATCTCGACGGTCTCCGACACCTTGACGATGCCGCGCTCCACGCGACCGGTCACGACGGTGCCGCGGCCGGTGATGGTGAAGACGTCCTCGACGGGCATGAGGAACGGCTTGTCGATCTCACGCTGCGGCTCGGGGATCGCCGTGTCGACGGCGTTCATGAGCTCCATGAGCTTGTCGCCCCACTCGGCGTCGCCCTCGAGGGCCTTCAGCGCGGAGACGCGGACCACGGGGACGTCGTCGCCCGGGAACTCGTACTCGGACAGCAGCTCACGGACCTCCAGCTCGACGAGCTCGAGGATCTCCTCGTCGTCGACCATGTCGGCCTTGTTCAGCGCCACGACGATGTAGGGGACGCCGACCTGGCGGGCCAGGAGGACGTGCTCCTTGGTCTGCGGCATCGGGCCGTCGGTCGCGGCGACCACCAGGATGGCGCCGTCCATCTGCGCCGCACCGGTGATCATGTTCTTGATGTAGTCGGCGTGCCCGGGGCAGTCGACGTGCGCGTAGTGACGGTTCTCCGTCTGGTACTCGACGTGGGCGATCGAGATCGTGATGCCGCGGGCCTTCTCCTCGGGCGCCTTGTCGATCTGGTCGAAGGCCGACGCCTCGTTGAGGTCCGGGTACTTGTCGTGCAGCACCTTGGTGATCGCCGCGGTCAGCGTGGTCTTGCCGTGGTCGATGTGCCCGATGGTGCCGATGTTGACGTGCGGCTTGGTCCGCTCGAACTTGGCCTTGGCCACTGGGTTCCTCTCCTCGTGGTCTCGCGTCGTGCGCGAACTCTGGGGGTGGGCTTGCTGGGGGTGCCGGCCGGGGTCCTACCCCGGCCGGCGGGTCACTCGCCGGTGGCCTTGGCGATGATCTCCTTGGCCACGTTCTGCGGGACCTCGGCGTACGAGTCGAACACCATGGTGTAGCTCGCCCGCCCCTGGGTGCGGCTGCGCAGGTCGCCCACGTAGCCGAACATCTCCGAGAGCGGGACCAGTGCCCGGACGACGCGGGCGCCGGAGCGCTCCTCCATCGCCTGGATCATCCCGCGCCGGGAGTTCAGGTCGCCGATGACGTCACCCATGTAGTCCTCGGGCGTGACGACCTCGACGGCCATCATCGGCTCGAGCAGGGCCGGGCTGGCCTTGCGCGCGGCCTCCTTGAAGACCATCGAGCCGGCGATCTTGAAGGCCATCTCCGAGGAGTCGACCTCGTGGTACTGGCCGTCGACGAGGGTCGCCTTGACCCCGACCATCGGGTAGCCGGCGAGGATGCCGTACTGCATGGCGTCCTGCATGCCCTGGTCGACCGAGGGGATGTACTCCTTCGGGATGCGACCACCGGTGACGGCGTTGACGAACTCGTAGGTCGGGCCGTCGCCGGAGACCTCGAGCGGCTCGATGCTGACCTGCACCTTGGCGAACTGGCCGGACCCACCCGTCTGCTTCTTGTGGGTGTAGTCGACCTTCTCGATCGCCTTGCGGATGGTCTCGCGGTAGGCGACCTGCGGCTTGCCGACGTTCGCCTCGACGCGGAACTCGCGGCGCATGCGGTCGACGAGGATCTCCAGGTGGAGCTCGCCCATGCCGGAGATGACGGTCTGGCCGGTCTCGTCGTCGAGGCGGACCTGGAAGGTCGGGTCCTCCTCGGCGAGCTTCTGGATGGCCGTGCCGAGCTTCTCCTGGTCGCCCTTGGTCTTGGGCTCGATCGCGACCGAGATGACCGGCGCGGGGAAGGTCATCGACTCGAGGATCACCGGGTTCTGCGGGTCGCAGAGGGTGTCACCCGTGGTCGTCTGCTTCAGGCCGACGACGGCGACGATCTGACCGGCACCCACGCCCTCGCGCTCCTCGCGCTTGTTCGCGTGCATCTGGTAGATCTTGCCGATCCGCTCCTTGCGGTCCTTGGTGCTGTTGAGCACCGGGGACCCGGAGTTGAGCCGGCCGGAGTAGACCCGGACGTAGGTCAGCTTGCCGAGGTGCTGGTCGGTCTGGATCTTGAAGGCCAGCGCGGAGAACGGCTCGTCCTCGTCGGCGTGCCGCAGGACCTCGGTCTCGCCGTCGAGGGCGGTGCCGACGATGGCCTCGATGTCCAGCGGGCTGGGCAGGTAGTCCACGACCGCGTCGAGCAGGGGCTGCACGCCCTTGTTCTTGAACGCGGTGCCGGTGAGGACGGGGTTGATCTGCGCGTTGATGGTCGCCTTGCGGATGGCGGCCTTCAGCGTCTCGACGGAGATCTCCTCGCCACCGAGGTAGGACTCCATGATCGCGTCGTCGGTCTCGGCGATGGTCTCGAGCAGCTTGTCGCGGTACTCGGCGGCCTGGTCGGCGAGCTCGGCGGGGATCTCCTCGACGGCGTAGTCCTCGCCCATCTTGGTCTCACCGCGCCAGGTGAGCGCGCGCATCTGCACCAGGTCGACGACGCCGATGAAGTCGGCCTCGGCACCGATCGGCAGCTGCAGCACGGCCGGGTTGGCACCCAGCCGCTCGACCATCATGTCGACGCAGCGGAAGAAGTTCGCCCCGGTGCGGTCGAGCTTGTTGACGAAGCACATGCGCGGGACGCCGTACTTCTCCGCCTGCCGCCAGACCTGCTCGGTCTGCGGCTCCACGCCGGCGACACCGTCGTAGACGGCCACGGCACCGTCGAGCACGCGCAGGGACCGCTCCACCTCGACGGTGAAGTCGACGTGCCCCGGGGTGTCGATGATGTTGATGTCGTGGTCGTTCCAGGTGCACTTGGTCGCGGCGGACGTGATGGTGATGCCGCGCTCCTGCTCCTGCTCCATCCAGTCCATCGTGGCCGCGCCGTCGTGGACCTCACCGATCTTGTAGTTGATACCGGTGTAGAAGAGGATGCGCTCGGTCGTCGTGGTCTTGCCGGCGTCGATGTGCGCCATGATCCCGATGTTGCGGGTCTTGCGGAGCTGGGCCTCGTTGCTGGCCATCTCTCTCTCCTCTTTGTCTCTGGTCCGCGTGCGGGTTGCCCGGGGGTGGCCCGGCGTTCCCGCCGGCGGGTGCTGGTGGACGGGGTGTGTCACCAGCGGGGTGCGACTACCAGCGGTAGTGCGCGAAGGCCTTGTTCGACTCGGCCATCTTGTGCGTGTCCTCGCGGCGCTTGACCGCGGCACCGAGGCCGTTGCTGGCGTCGAGCAGCTCGTTCATGAGGCGCTCGGTCATGGTCTTCTCGCGGCGCGCGCGGCTGTACTGGATCAGCCAGCGCAGGCCGAGGGTGGTGCTGCGCGAGGCGCGGACCTCGACCGGGACCTGGTAGGTCGCACCACCGACGCGGCGGCTGCGGACCTCGAGGGCCGGCTTGACGTTGTCCAGCGCCCGCTTGAGCGTGACGACCGGGTCGGTGTCGGTCTTGGCGCGGCAGCCCTCGAGGGCGCCGTAGACGATCGACTCGGCGACGGAGCGCTTCCCGTCGACCAGGACCTTGTTCACCAGCTGGGTGACCAGAGGCGACTGGTAGACCGGGTCGGCGACCAGCGGCCGGCGCGGCGCGGGGCCCTTGCGCGGCATGTCAGCTCTTCTCCTTCTTCGCGCCGTACCGGCTGCGAGCCTGCTTGCGGTTCCGGACGCCCTGGGTGTCCAGCGAGCCGCGGATGATCTTGTAACGCACACCCGGGAGGTCCTTCACGCGGCCGCCGCGCACGAGCACCATCGAGTGCTCCTGCAGGTTGTGGCCGACGCCCGGGATGTAGGCCGTCACCTCGATGCCACTGGTGAGGCGGACGCGAGCGACCTTGCGCAGCGCCGAGTTCGGCTTCTTCGGCGTCGTCGTGTACACGCGGGTGCACACGCCACGACGCTGAGGGGAGCCCTTCAACGCCGGGGTCTTGGTCTTCTCGACCTTGTCCTCGCGGCCCTTGCGGACCAGCTGGTTGATCGTGGGCATGGGTGGCCTGGATCTCCTACCTGCGCTGGGTCGTGCTGTGGACGGTGCTGCTCTGTGTGCCGGTGCCGGTCCTGCCGGGGCCGTCTGCCCTGGTCACGCCCCACCCACCGGCCCCCGCGGTCGGGCGTGTCGCCCTTCCCAGGACCGGCCGGCGGTCGGACCGGACGGATCGCCCCCCGCGACTCGGCGCCGCCACCTCCGGACACCGTCCACCGTGGACGGCCCACCGGGGCGGACCCGCGGCCAGGAGGAGGACCTCCGGACACCCAGGCGCACCGCGAACGGGAGCAGGCCCAGGGCACCCTGGGCACGGCTGACCACGATACCCGCGGTACCGGAGGCGGTCAAAGCCGGGTCCCGGTCGCTCGGCGGGCGGTCGCCTGCCTGTCCCCGGGGCCCATCACGACGGAGAACGGCGCGGTGGCGACGGGCATTCCCGCCATCCGTGCGGGCCCTGTCGAGCGGCTCCGGGGTGGCGAGCACCATACCGCGCGACGGGCCGCGCGCCATCCCTGCGCACTCCGACGCGAGGACGCGCGACTGTCGGTGCCTCCCCCTACCGTCGGTGTCAGGTAAGGCACTCACCGCAACGGAGGTCCCCGTGCTGATCGACTCGGCGCGCGAGCTCAAGGCGCGTCTGTCCGCGCGGCTGGCCGAGGGCTTCCCCCTCGCCACCGCGAGCGGCCTGGGCGGCCGGCCCTGGACGCGGCCGGCCATCGGGCTGACCCCCGTGGGCCCCGGCCGTGCGCACCTGGCCATCCGGGTGGCCGCGGAGGACGACGCCCGGGTGCTGCTCACCGGCCTCGACGACGTGGTCCGCGCCGAGGTCGACGTCCGGGTGACCGGTCCGATACTGCCGCAGGCGGCTCACCGGGCCTCCCCTGCCCCGGCCGACCTGCGGCGGCGCACCCGGCCCCTGGTCCCCGGGCTGTCCGTGGCGCACGCCGCGGTGTCCGCCGGGACGCTCGGCGGCTTCGTGCGGCTCGACGGCCGGCTGGCCGTGCTGTCGAACAACCACGTGCTGGCCGCCGGCACCGCGGGCGCCGTCGGCGACGCGGTGCTGCAGCCCGGGCCGGCCGACGGCGGCACCGCGGCCGACCGCGTCGCCACGCTGGCCGCCGTCGCGCCCCTCACCGCGGGGCCCAACCGCGTCGACGCCGCCGTCGCCACCCTGGACGAGGGCGTGACCGCCGACCCGGGCGACGTCCCGGGCGGCCCGCTCGGCGCCACCGTGCCCGACGGGCCGGAGGTCGAGCCCGACGAGGTGGTGGAGAAGGTCGGCCGCACCACCGGGCACACCCGCGGGCGGATCACCGCCGTCGAGGTGGACGGGGTCGCCGTCCAGTACGACGACGGCGTGCACCTCTTCGACGACCAGATCGAGATCGAGGGGCTGTCCGGGGCGTTCTCCTCGGGCGGCGACAGCGGCTCGGTGATCTGGCGCAGCAGCGACCGGGCGCCGCTCGCCCTGCTGTTCGCCGGCAGCGGCCAGGGCGGGCGCACCGGCGCCGGACTGACCTTCGCCAACCCGCTGTCGGCCGTGCTGGCCGCGCTCGGGGTGGAGTGGGTCGCCTCCTGAGCACGTCCCCCAGGTCAGGGGGATGTCGCTCCGGGCGGGGACGAGGCACCATGGGGAGGTGACCGAGCCCGCCCGGCTCCCCGGGGCCTCCTCGCCCCGGGTACCCCGGCCGGTGGGCGCCAGCGAGGAGCCCGCGTGACCGACCGTGCCGCCGCCCGCGCCGCGAAGAGCGCCCTCGCCACCCAGCTGTCGGCCGCGCCCGGTGTCGTGGGGATCGGCCTCGCCCGGCGCGACAGCGGCTACGTCGTGAAGGTCGACGTCGCCGACGCCGACGCGGCCGGCCGGGTGCCCCGCGACGTCGACGGCGTCCGGGTCGTCACCGAGGTCGTGGGCGTCATCCGCCCGCTGCGCAGCCGCACCGCCTGAGCCTCCTCCCCCTCTCGGGGCACCCGCTACGGTCGCCGGAGGCGCCGACGCGGGCGCCGCCGACCAGAGGAGTGCAGGTGCGCATCGGCATCCAGGCCAGCTACGCCGGGGGTTTCCAGGAGACGGCGGCGGAGATCGTCGACCTGGAGGCCGCCGGCCTCGACCTCGCGATGTGCGCGGAGGTCTACACCTTCGACGCCGTCAGCCAGCTCGGCTACCTCGCCGCGGTGACGCAGCGGGTGGAGCTCATGAGCGCCATCCTGCCCATCTACAGCCGCACGCCGGCGCTGACGGCCATGACGGCGGCCGGCCTGGACTTCGTCTCCGGCGGGCGCTTCACGCTCGGCCTGGGCGCCTCGGGCCCGCAGGTGATCGAGGGCTGGCACGGCGTCCCCTACGACGCCCCGCTGCAGCGCACCCGCGAGGTCGTGGAGATCTGCCGCCAGGTGTGGCGCCGCGAGCGCCTCGTGCACGAGGGCCCCAAGTACACCGTGCCGCTGCCCGCGGAGCAGGGGACCGGCCTGGGCAAGCCGCTCAAGCTGATCAACACGCCGGTGCGCGAGCGCATCCCCGTCATGCTGGCCGCGCTCGGCCCGAAGAACGTGGAGCTCGCGGCGGAGATCGCCGAGGTGTGGGAGCCGATCTGGTTCATGCCCGAGCGCGCCGACGAGGTGTGGGGCGACTCGCTGCGCGCCGGGAAGGCCAAGCGGGACGCGGAGCTCGGGGACCTGCAGGTCATCTGCGGCGTCCCGGTGGCCATCGGCGAGGACGTCGACCACCTGCACGACCTCGTCCGGCCGCAGCTGGCGCTCTACGTCGGCGGCATGGGCGCCAAGGGCAAGAACTTCTACAACGACCTCGCGCGGCGCTACGGCTACGAGGAGGCGGCGGAGACCGTCCAGGAGCTGTACCTCGGCGGGAAGAAGGACGAGGCGGCCGCGGCGCTGCCCGAGGAGTTCGTCCGCAAGGTGTCGCTGATCGGGCCGGAGTCCTACGTGGCCGAGCGGGTGGCCGCCTACGCCGAGGCCGGCGTCACGACCATCGCGCTGCAGCCGCTCGACGACAGCCGCGAGGGCCGGCTGCGCACCGTGGAGACCATGCGGAAGCTGGCCGACCGGTAAGGACCGCGATGACACCGTCGGCCTGCCGGCCGACACCGCGGCCAGGTGCCGTCCCGGCCGCCGTGGAGCCCCTCCCGTGTCCCCCTCGGGGACCCTCCGGGCCCCGCGACGGGTCCACTCCGAGCGGGTGCCGTCCCCGGCCGGGGAGCCCGGACCTCGCCACCGTTCCGTCACTGTGACGGACACCCGCACCGCCTCCCGACACACGGGAAGGGCCCCCAGGTCGATGACCTGGGGGCCCTTCTCACGTGCTACCGGGGATCAGCCCCGCCAGTCGTACTCCTCGAGGCGCACGGCCTCACCGGAGCCCGACCCGAAGACGTCGGGGCTGTAGTACTGCCCGTCGTCGTACCCGGCCATCGTGTAGACGGCGGCGCGGGCCTCCTCGGTCGGCTCGACCGTGATGTTCCGGTAGCGGCTGATGCCCGTACCCGCCGGGATCAGCTTGCCGATGATCACGTTCTCCTTGAGGCCGAGGAGCGAGTCGCTCTTGCCCTGGATCGCGGCGTCGGTGAGCACCTTGGTCGTCTCCTGGAAGGAGGCGGCCGACAGCCACGACTCGGTCGCGAGCGAGGCCTTGGTGATGCCCATGAGCACCGGACGGGCCGAGGCCGGCTCGCCGCCCTCGGCGACGACGCGGCGGTTCTCGGTCTCGAACAGCGTCCGCTCGACCAGCGCACCGGGGAGGAACTCCGTGGCGCCCGAGTCGATGATGGTCACCCGCTTCAGCATCTGGCGGATGATCACCTCGATGTGCTTGTCGTGGATCGACACGCCCTGGCTGCGGTAGACCTCCTGGACCTCGCGGACCAGGTGCAGCTGCACCTCGCGCGGGCCCATGATCCGCAGCACCTCGTGCGGGTCCACCGCACCCTCGGTGAGCTGCTCGCCGACCTCGACGTGGGCGCCGTCCTCGACCCGCAGCCGCGACCGGCGCGACAGCTTGTCGTAGACGACCTCGTCGGAGCCGTCGTCCGGGGTGATCGTGAGCTTGCGGAACTGCTCGCCGTCCTCGATCCGGACGGAGCCGGCCAGCTCGGCGATCGGGGCCTTGCCCTTGGGGACGCGGGCCTCGAAGAGCTCCACCACACGCGGCAGACCGTGGGTGATGTCCTCACCCGCGACACCACCGGTGTGGAAGGTGCGCATCGTCAGCTGGGTGCCGGGCTCACCGATCGACTGGGCGGCGATGATGCCGACCGCCTCGCCGACGTCGACGAGCTTGCCGGTGGCCAGCGAGCGCCCGTAGCAGGTGGCGCAGGTGCCGAGCAGCGACTCACAGGTGAGCACGCAGCGGACCTTGACCTCGGCGATGCCGGCGTCGACCAGCTCGCCGATCAGCACGTCACCCAGGTCCTGGCCGGCCTGCGCGACCAGCGTGCCGTCCTCGGCCGTCACGTCGGCGGCCAGGGAGCGGGCGTAGACGCTCGTCTCCACGTGCGCGTCCCGGGTCAGGACACCGTCGACGACGGTCGCGATCGGCATGATCACGCCGCGCTCGGTGCCGCAGTCCTCCTCGCGGATGATGACGTCCTGGGAGACGTCGACCAGCCGGCGGGTGAGGTACCCGGAGTCCGCGGTCCGCAGGGCGGTGTCGGCCAGACCCTTGCGCGCGCCGTGCGTGGAGATGAAGTACTCCAGCACGGACAGACCCTCCCGGAAGTTGGCCTTGATCGGCCGCGGGATGATCTCGCCCTTCGGGTTGGCGACCAGACCACGCATACCGGCGATCTGGCTGATCTGCATCATGTTGCCTCGGGCACCCGAGTTGACCATGACCCAGACCGGGTTGGTGGTGGGGAAGTTGTCCACCATCGCCTGGCTGACCTCGGCCCGCGCACGGGTCCAGATCTCGATGAGCTCACCACGGCGCTCGGCGTCGGTGATGACACCGCGCTCGTACTGCTTCTCGATCTGGCGCGCCTCGTTCTCGTGGCGGTCCAGGATCTCCTGCTTGGCCGGCGGGGTGACGACGTCGTCGATAGCGATCGTGACACCCGAGCGGGTGGCCCAGCGGAAGCCGGCCGACTTGAGGGCGTCCAGCGTCGCCGCGACCTGCACCTTGGGGTAGCGCTCGGCGAGGTCGTTGACGATCGCCCCGAGCTCCTTCTTCGGCACCTGGTAGTTGACGAAGCGGTAGTCCTCGGGCAGGGCCTCGTTGAACAGCACCCGGCCCAGGCTGGTCTCGACCAGCGCCGGGGCACCCGGGGCCCAGTCCTCCGGCTGCTCCCACGCGGGGTTGACCTTGCCGTTGTCGACGCCGAACACCTCGTCGAGGCGGATCAGCGCACGCTCCTGCAGGCCCAGGGCGCCCTTGTCGAACGCCATGATCGCCTCGGCCGTCGACCCGAAGGCCGCCGGACGGCCACCGTCGGCCTCGTACCGGCTCGGCACGAGGGTCGTCAGGTGGTACAGGCCGAGCACCATGTCCTGGGTCGGCGCGGTGATCGGGCGACCGTCGGCCGGGCTCAGGATGTTGTTGCTCGACAGCATGAGGATGCGGGCCTCGGCCTGCGCCTCGGCCGACAGCGGCAGGTGGACGGCCATCTGGTCACCGTCGAAGTCCGCGTTGAACGCGGTGCAGACGAGCGGGTGGATCTGGATGGCCTTGCCCTCGACCAGCTGCGGCTCGAAGGCCTGGATGCCCAGGCGGTGCAGCGTCGGCGCCCGGTTCAGCAGGACCGGGTGCTCGGTGATGACCTCCTCGAGCACGTCCCACACGACGGGGCGGGCACGCTCGACCATGCGCTTGGCGGACTTGATGTTCTGCGCGTGGTTGAGGTCGACCAGCCGCTTCATGACGAAGGGCTTGAACAGCTCCAGCGCCATCTGCTTGGGCAGGCCGCACTGGTGCAGCTTCAGCTGCGGGCCGACGACGATGACCGAACGGCCGGAGTAGTCGACGCGCTTGCCGAGCAGGTTCTGGCGGAACCGGCCCTGCTTGCCCTTGAGCAGGTCGCTCAGGGACTTGAGGGGACGGTTGCCCGGGCCGGTGACCGGCCGGCCGCGACGGCCGTTGTCGAACAGCGCGTCCACGGACTCCTGCAGCATCCGCTTCTCGTTGTTCACGATGATCTCGGGCGCGCCGAGGTCGAGCAGACGCTTGAGCCGGTTGTTCCGGTTGATGACCCGGCGGTACAGGTCGTTCATGTCGCTGGTGGCGAAGCGGCCACCGTCGAGCTGCACCATCGGGCGCAGGTCCGGCGGGATGACCGGCACGCAGTCGAGCACCATGCCCATGGGCGAGTTGCGCGTCTGCTGGAACGCCGCGACGACCTTGAGCCGCTTGAGGGCGCGCAGCTTCCGCTGGCCCTTGCCGTTGCGGATGGTGTCGCGCAGCGAGGCGGCCTCGGCGTCGAGGTCGAAGTCGGCCAGCAGCTTCTGGAGGGCCGCGGCACCCATGCCGCCCTCGAAGTACTCACCGAAGCGGTCGCGCAGCTCGCGGTAGAGGCCCTCGTCGGCGATGAGCTGCTTGACCTCGAGCTTGCGGAAGGTGTCGAGAACCTCCTCGAGGCGGTCGATCTCCCGCTGGGCGCGGTCGCGCAGCTGGCGCATCTCGCGCTCGCCGCCCTCGCGCACCTTGCGGCGGACGTCGGACTTGGCGCCCTCCGCCTCGAGCTCGGCCAGGTCGGCCTCGAGCTTCTGCTGCCGGGCCTCGACGTCGGCGTCGCGCCGGCTCTCGAGGTTGTGCTTCTCCGCGCTGATCTCGGCCTCGATGGTCGGGAGGTCGCGGTGGCGCGCCTCGTCGTCGACCGAGGTGATCAGGTACGCGGCGAAGTAGATGATCTTCTCGAGGTCCTTGGGCGCCAGGTCGAGCAGGTAGCCAAGGCGCGAGGGGACGCCCTTGAAGAACCAGATGTGGGTGACCGGCGCGGCCAGCTCGATGTGACCCATCCGCTCACGGCGGACCTTGGCACGGGTCACCTCGACGCCGCAGCGCTCGCAGATGATGCCCTTGAAGCGGACGCGCTTGTACTTGCCGCAGTAGCACTCCCAGTCCCGGGTGGGACCGAAGATCTTCTCGCAGAAGAGACCGTCCTTCTCCGGACGGAGCGTGCGGTAGTTGATGGTCTCGGGCTTCTTCACCTCACCGTGCGACCACTGGCGGATGTCGTCGCCACTGGCCAGACCGATGCGGAGCTCGTCGAAGAAGTTGACGTCGAGCACTGAGTGGACCCCTTTCCCGGGGCTCGGTTGGTGCACTTCTAGCAGTTGTCGGAGGGGCGCCGGCCGGCCCCGTCACGGGGCCGGCCGGCGGCCGATCACACGTCCTCGACGCTGGAGGGCTCGCGGCGGGACAGGTCGATGCCCAGCTCCTCCGCGGCCCGGAACACCTCGTCGTCGGTGTCACGCAGCTCGATGGCCTGCCCGTCGCCGGAGAGGACCTCGACGTTGAGGCACAGCGACTGCAGCTCCTTGAGCAACACCTTGAACGACTCGGGGATGCCCGGCTCGGGGATGTTCTCGCCCTTGACGATGGCCTCGTAGACCTTGACGCGGCCCAGGATGTCGTCGGACTTGATGGTCAGCAGCTCCTGCAGCGCGTAGGCCGCGCCGTAGGCCTGCATCGCCCAGCACTCCATCTCACCGAAGCGCTGGCCACCGAACTGCGCCTTACCACCCAGCGGCTGCTGCGTGATCATCGAGTAGGGGCCGGTCGACCGGGCGTGGATCTTGTCGTCGACCAGGTGCAGCAGCTTCAGGATGTAGACGTAGCCCACCGAGATCGGCTCGGGGAACGGCTCGCCGGAACGGCCGTCGAAGAGCCGGGCCTTACCGGTCTCCTGGACCATCCGGTCGCCGTCGCGGTTCGGGATCGTCGACCCGAGCAGGCCGATGATCTCCTCCTCGCGGGCGCCGTCGAACACCGGCGTCGCGGTCCGCGTGCCGGGCTCGGCCTGGCGCGCCTGCTCCGGCAGGTTGGCCGCCCACTCCGGGGTGCCCTCGACCTGCCAGCCGGACTTGGCGATCCACCCGAGGTGGGTCTCCAGCACCTGGCCGACGTTCATCCGGCCGGGGACGCCGAGCGGGTTGAGCACGATGTCGACCGGGGTGCCGTCGGAGAGGAACGGCATGTCCTCCTGCGGCAGGATCTTCGCGATGACGCCCTTGTTGCCGTGGCGGCCGGCGAGCTTGTCACCGTCGGAGATCTTGCGCATCTGGGCGACGTAGACCCGGATGAGCTCGTTGACGCCGGCGGGCAGCTCGTCGCCGTCCTCGCGCGAGAACACGCGGACGCCGATGACCTTGCCGGACTCACCGTGCTTGACCTTCAGCGACGTGTCGCGGACCTCGCGGGCCTTCTCGCCGAAGATCGCGCGCAGCAGCCGCTCCTCGGGGGTCAGCTCGGTCTCGCCCTTGGGCGTGACCTTGCCGACGAGGATGTCGCCGGGGACGACCTCGGCACCGATGCGGATGATGCCGCGCTCGTCGAGGTCGGCGAGGACCTCCTCGGAGACGTTCGGGATGTCCCGGGTGATCTCCTCGGCACCGAGCTTGGTGTCGCGGGCGTCGACCTCGAACTCCTCGATGTGGATCGAGGACAGGACGTCGTCCTGCACGAGGCGCTGCGACAGGATGATCGCGTCCTCGTAGTTGTGGCCCTCCCACGGCATGAAGGCGACGAGCAGGTTCTTGCCCAGCGCCATCTCGCCCTGGTCGGTGCACGGGCCGTCGGCGATGACCTGGCCGACCTCGACGCGCTGGCCCTCGTCGACGACGGGGGTCTGGTTGATCGAGGTGCCCTGGTTCGAGCGGCGGAACTTCAGCAGCCGGTAGGTCTGCCGGGTGCCGTCGTCGGCCATGACGGTGACGTAGTCGGCGGTGGAGTCCTCGACCACACCGGCCTTCTCGGCCACCACGACGTCGCCGGCGTCGACGGCGGCGCGCAGCTCCATGCCGGTGCCGACCAGCGGGGCCTCGCTGCGCAGCAGCGGCACCGCCTGACGCTGCATGTTCGCGCCCATGAGCGCGCGGTTGGCGTCGTCGTGCTCGAGGAACGGGATCATCGCCGTCGCGACCGAGGTCATCTGCCGCGGCGAGACGTCCATGTAGTCGACGTTCTCCGGCGCCAGGTAGTCGACCTCGCCGCCCTTGGTGCGGACCAGGACGCGGTCCTCGGCGAAGCGGCCCTGCGCGTCGAGCGGCGAGTTGGCCTGGGCGACGACGAAGCGGTCCTCCTCGTCGGCGGTCAGGTAGTCGATCTGGTCGGTGACGACGCCGTTCTCGACCCGCCGGTAGGGGGTCTCGATGAAGCCGAAGGCGTTGACCCGGCCGTAGGCCGACAGGGAGCCGATCAGGCCGATGTTCGGACCCTCGGGGGTCTCGATCGGGCACATCCGGCCGTAGTGGCTCGGGTGCACGTCGCGGACCTCCATGCCGGCCCGCTCACGGGACAGACCGCCGGGGCCCAGCGCCGACAGGCGGCGCTTGTGGGTCAGGCCCGCGAGGGGGTTGGTCTGGTCCATGAACTGGGACAGCTGGCTGGTGCCGAAGAACTCCTTGATGGAGGCGACGACCGGCCGGATGTTGATCAGGGTCTGCGGCGTGATCGCCTCGACGTCCTGGGTCGTCATCCGCTCGCGGACGACGCGCTCCATGCGGGAGAGGCCGACCCGGATCTGGTTCTGGATCAGCTCACCGACGGTGCGCAGGCGGCGGTTGCCGAAGTGGTCGATGTCGTCGACGCCGTGGTCGGGCTCGCCGGCGTGGAGGCGCACGACGTACTCGATGGTGGCGACGATGTCGTCCTCGGTCAGCGTGAGGGTGGCCTGGGGCACCTCGACGCCGAGCTTCTTGTTCACCTTGTAGCGGCCGACCTTCGCCAGGTCGTAGCGCTTCGGGTTGAAGAAGAGGTTCTCCAGCAGGGCCTGGGCCGACTCACGCGTCGGCGGCTCGCCCGGCCGCAGCTTGCGGTAGATGTCGAGCAGGGCCTCGTCCTGCCCGGCGATGTGGTCCTTCTCCAGGGTGGCCAGCACCGTGGGCGACCACTGGAAGTGCTCGCGGATGCGGTCCTCGGTCCAGCCGAGGGCCTTGAGCAGCACGGTGACCGGCTGGCGGCGCTTGCGGTCGATGCGGACGCCGACGGTGTCACGCTTGTCGACGTCGAACTCCAGCCACGCACCCCGGCTGGGGATGACCTTCGCGCTGAAGACGTCCTTGTCGGAGGTCTTGTCGAGGGTCTTGTCGAAGTAGACGCCCGGGCTGCGGACGAGCTGGGAGACCACGACGCGCTCGGTGCCGTTGATGACGAACGTGCCCTTGTTCGTCATGATCGGGAAGTCGCCCATGAACACCGTCTGCGACTTGATCTCGCCGGTGGTGTTGTTCATGAACTCGGCGGTGACGAACAGCGGCGCCGCGTAGGTCATGTCCTTGTCCTTGCACTCCTCGAGGGACGCCTTGACGTCCTCGAAGCGCGGGTTGGAGAAGGACAGCGACATCGAGCCGCTGAAGTCCTCGATCGGGGAGATCTCCTCGAGGATCTCGGCGAGACCGCCGACGGCGGTGGCCTGCTCCTCGGGCGAGAGGGTGGCCCGCCACTCGGGACTGCCGACCAGCCAGTCGAAGGAGGCGGTCTGCAGCGCGAGCAGGTCCGGGACCTCGAGGGGCTCGGAGATCTTCGCGAACGAGACCCGGAGGGGGGCCCCGGGGATCTTCTGCTGGTCGGCCTCACCGGTGCGGGGGCCGGCCTGGGGAGTCTGGTTCTGCTGGCCGTAGCCGCCGGACTCGGTGGTGCTGGGGGAGATGCTGGTGGGGCGAGAGCCTGCCAAGATGCGTCCTTCCAAGGACCTCACGACGTGCGGGCGGTGGGTGCGGGTTCGTCCTGGGTCGTCGTCGGTTTCGGCGGGGCTGCCGACGGCGTCCGGCCCGCGCGGTCGACCGGGTGCCGGGTGATCCCGGGCACCCCACTCGACCCGGCTCGGCGGGCAGGCAGTCAGGGGGCAGCGCAACAGAGAACCCTACCCCTGCTCGTCAGCGCTGTCCACGTCGGGGGTGGGGGGACCCGCGCCACACTCCCGGGAAGGACAGCACCTCCGCAACACCGGCGGTGGGCCGCGGCACAGATGATGCCAGCCGGACCGCCCGGTTGTCTCCGCCACGCCGCACCGGAGCGCGACGGCCCGGCGCTCAGCTCGTCGTGAGCAGTGTCAGGTCGCTGATCCGCCAGTCGCCGTCGACCCGGGTCATGGCGACCTGCACGGTCTGGGTGCACGACTGCGCGCCCTCGGGCGTCACGGTGCACTCCGACCCCTCGGGCGGTGCCTGGGTGCCGCTGTTCACCGACTCCACGACGTACTGCCCGAAGACCACGACCGTCGCGGAGTCCTGGTCGTCGGAGACCTGCTGCAGGCCGACGTCGAGGACCTCGTAGCGGGTGGTGGCCGACACCTGCTCGTAGGTGTCGACGATCCCGCCCTGGGAGAGGTCCCGCTCGTACTGGTCGCGCAGGTCGCCGGTGAGGACGTCGAGCTTGCGCTGCACGCTGCCCTCGGAGTCCTGGTAGTCGTAGGCGTAGAGCGCCTGGACGTTGTCGCGGGCGGCGCTGAACACCGTGGCCGGGACCGTCGAGGGGTCGGCCCGCTGCCAGGCGAGGACCCCGACGGCGGCGGCCGCGAGCACGCACAGCACCGCCAGGACGGCGGCGGCGGACGGGCCGTGGTGACGGCCGACCGGCGCGGCCGCGCGGGCGGGGCGGGTGCGCCGGGCGGAGGCGCCGGCCCGCGCGGGGCGGCGCTCCTCCCCCGCCGGCGCCTTCGCCGGGGAGGTCGGTGCGGGCGCGTCGGTCGACCGGGCGCCCGCGTCACGGTCGCGGCGGCTGCCGGCCACCCGCGGACGCGGCGACGGGCGCGCGGCGGCGCGCGGTCGCGGCGTCGGGCGCGGGCGGTCGTCGGGCGTCCCGGTCACCCCGCTCACCTCCCCTGGATCCCGGACAGCACCCAGCGGCCGTCCTCGCGGACGAGCTCCACCTGGATGCGGTAGCGCAGCACCTGGGCCTGGGGGCTCGCGGTGCTCCGCTGGGTGGACTGGATGACCAGCAGCACGGTGCCGCTGTCCTCGGCGGCGGCGACGACGCCGGCGCCGACGACCTCGGTCTGCACCACGGCCTGCGCGTCGACGAGCTCCTGCCGCCGGTCCTGCAGCTGGGCCAGGGACTCGTCGCGCAGGTCGCCGGTGGCGACGCGGCGGACCTGCTCGATGTCGTCGTCGATCGTGACCGCGTCGAAGGAGGTCAGGTCGACGACGCCGGACCGGGCCGCCTGCAGCACCTCGACGTAGGTGTCGGTGCGCACCGGGGAGTCGGTGTCGCCGCGGAACAGCGGCAGCGCCAGCCAGACGCCGACGGCGACCAGCGCGAGAAGGAGGACGGCGAGCACCGGGACGAGCGGCAGCGACGGCCGGCGGCGCCGGTGCGCGGCGTCGCCGGCGGCCCGGTCCTCCGCCTCGGGGGCGGCCTCGGGGGCGGCCTCGGCGGCGGCATGGCGGGACCGGCGGCGCCCGCGGCCCTCCCCGGCCGGGGAGGCGACGGTGCCGACCGCGTCCTGGTGCGTGTCCTGGTGCGTGTCCTGCTCCGTGTCCTGCTCCGTGTCCTGCTCCGTGTCCTGCTCCGCGCGGGTCACCGCGTCCTCCTCTCGCCCTGTGCCTGATCGGTTCCTCTGGGTGACGAGCATGCCTGACCTAGCCCTGGGTCCGTACGAAGGGGAGGGCGCCGAGGAGCCCGCCGAGGACGTCGTCGAGCACCGCGGCCCCCGGAGCGCCCGCGCCGAGCTGCCCCTGCGGCCCGGGCGAGCCGACGCCGCCGTCGCGGCCGATGTTCTGCTCGCCGCGGATGTTGGAGCCGCTCTCGTCCACGCCGTCGCCCGGCGAGGGGTCGGCGCCGTCGACGACGTCGCAGCCGACGGCGTCGACGTCGACGGCGGCCACCGAGCCCGGCGTCGGCGTCTGCCCGGTGGGCACGTAGCCGCTCGTGCAGGCCCGCGGGTCGTCACTGTTGAGGACGAGGCCGAAGTGGGCGCGCAGCGTGCCGCCGTCGTTGCGGACGACGCTGAAACCGCCGCTGACCACGTCGGGGTAGGTGACCAGCAGCTGCTCGACGCCGTCGAGGCGCGGGATCGTGACGCCGTTGAGGACGTCGAGGTTCCGCACCAGCGAGCCGAGTCCCGGGCCGGCGTCGTCGACGAGCTGCTGCAGTGCCGCGGCGGCGTCGGGGGCGTTCACGACCAGGCCGCGCAGGTCGGGGTCGATGTCGACGAGGGTGTCGCTGACCGCGCGCAGGTCGGCGGCCCACTGCTCGATCGCCGACCGGCTCTCCGCCTGGGTGCGCAGCACCGCCTGCCCGTCGGCGATCAGCCGCAGCGTCTCCGGCAGCGACTCCTCGGCGCGGGCGAGCAGCAGGTCGCCGTTGTCGATGAGGCGGGTCAGGTCGTCCCCGGCGCCGGCGAAGGCGCGGCCGAGCTCGTCGACGACCACCCGCAGGTCCTCCGCGTCGAGGGAGGTGACCAGCTCGTCCACGTTCAGCAGCAGCTGCTCGACCGGGATCGGGATCGCCGTGCGCGACCGCGGGATCACCGCGCCGTCCTCGAGGAACGGCCCGTCGGCGGTGGCCGGGCGCAGGTCGAGGTACTGCTCGCCGACGGCGCTGCGGGTGGCCACCACGGCGTCGGTGTCGGCCGGGACGGGCTCGGCGTCGGGGTCGATGGTCATGGTGACGCGGACGCCGTCGCCGGTGAGCTGCATGTCGCTGACCCGGCCCACCGCGACGCCGCGGTAGGTGACCTCGGCGTTGACGAAGATGCCGCCGGAGTCGGCGAAGTCGGCGGAGACGTCGTAGCCGCTGCCGAGGAGCACCCGGTCGAGGCCGACGTAGGTGAAGCCGACGTAGGAGATGCCGAGCAGCGCCACCGTCGCGAAGGCGAGCAGCTGCAGCTTGACCTTGCGCGTGATCACGAGCCGCTCCCGGGCATCGGCGGCAGGCCCACGAGGCCCGCGTCCGCGGGCTGCCCGCCGAGGACGGTGCCGGCCAGGCCGCCGAGGACCGGCGCCAGCGACGAGGTACCGCCCGGCGCCTGCCCGCCGGCGGCTCCCCCGGCGGCGTTCGACGGCGGGGTGCCGGGCGTGCCGCACTCGGCGCCCACGAGGTCCTGCGGCTCCAGGGTCTCCAGCCCGCCGGTGACCGGGTCGACCACGTAGCGGCACAGGAGTTCGGACAGGTCCAGGTCGAGGTTCGCCGTCATGTTGGTGAACAGGCCGTAGCCGCCGGTGCGGGCGTCGGGCCGGTACTGCAGCGCCGACAGCGAGCTGGCCGGGAAGGGGTAGGTGAGCAGCAGGTCGAGCGACCCGGCGAGGTCGGGGCCGGCCGCGGCGAGCTGGGACAGGATCGGCTGCAGCAGCTGCAGGTCGGCGACCGTGTCCGCGCCGGCCTGCTCGATCACCCGGGTGCCGACGTCGCCGAGGCGCGCCAGGCTGCCGAGCATCGACACGAGCAGGTCGCGCTGCTCGGTGATCACGTCGAGGCCGGGGCCGATGGTGTCCAGCGCCGTCTCGATCGTGCCGGTGCGCGCGGCGAGCGACTCGGCCAGCGCATCGATGCTGTCCAGCGCCCGGCTGATCTCCTCGCGCTGGTCGTCGAGGCCGGCGATGAACGTGTCGAGCTCGGTGAGGGTCCGGCGGACGGCGTCCTCGCGGCCCTCGAGCGCGACGCCGAGCTCGCGGCTGATGGTCTGCAGCTGCGCCAGCCCGCCGCCGTCGAGGACCAGCGACAGCGCCCCGAGCAGCTCCTCGACCTCGACGTTGCGGTTGGTGCGGCCCAGGCCGATGAGCGAGCCGTCGGCGAGCCGGCCGGTGGGCTCCTCGCTGCCCGGCGCGGCGAGCTCGACGTACTTCTCCCCCAGCAGCGACGACTGCTGGATCATCGCCACCGCGTTGGCCGGCAGCTCGACGTCGCCGTCGACCTCCACGGTGACCACCGCGGTCCAGTCGTCGCCGAGCGCGATGTCCTCCACCCGCCCGACGGGGACGTCGGCCACCCGGACGCCGGCCTGCGGCACCAGGTCGAGGACGTCGAGGAACTCGATCTGCACGGTGTAGGGGTCCTCGCCGGTGTCGGCGCCGCCGGGCAGGTCGAGGGAGTGGGCGCCGCGGAACCCGCAGCCGGACAGCAGCAGCGCCCCGGCGGCCAGCGCGGCCGCCCGGCGACGGGCGCGGGCGGTCACGGCTGACCCCCGACCGGCGGCAGGCCGACCAGCGGGGTGCCGCCGGCGGCGGTGGTGGTGGCGGACCGGCCGAACAGGGTGCCGAGCAACTCCTGCAGGTCGGGCACGCCGTTGCCGTCGAGGTCGTCGAGCTGCCCGTCGTTGCCGGGGTCGCCCGAGAGGAGCCGCACGCAGATCTGCTCGGTGGGCGGCAGCTGCAGGAAGGAGGTCAGGTCGGTCAGCGCGACCCCGCCGAGCTGCAGCCGGCCGGCCTGCGCCAGCAGCTGGCAGACCATGACCTCCGGGTTGGTCGAGCCGAGCGAGTTGTCCCGCGTGTCGAGCGTCCCGTAGTCGGGGTTGTAGGCGTGCGCGATGTTGCCCAGGGCGGCCGGGGCGACGTCGAGGACCTCGGCCAGCGCCTGGCGCTGCTGCACCAGGGTGAGGGTGACGTCGGCGAGCCGGTCGACGTTGGTGGTCAGCAGCGTGGTGTTGGTCTGCACGAAGCTCGCGATCTCCCCCAGCGCCTGCGAGAGCAGCGCGACGGCGGCCGCGAGGTCCTCCCGCTCGCCCTCGAGCTGGGCGGCGACCGCGGCCATGTTCTCGTTGAACTGCCCGACCTGGGCGTCGATGGAGGCCAGCGCCGAGGTGAAGGTCTGCAGGTCCTCCACCGAGCCGAACAGGTCGTCGCGGTTCTCCGACAGGGTCTCCACGGCCTGGGAGAAGCCGGTCAGCGTGCGGTTCAGCGCACCCCCGTTGCCCTCCAGGTTGTCCGCGCCCACGGCGAGCAGGTCCGACAGGGCGCCGTCGGCGTTGGCGCCGGTGGGCCCGAGCGCCGCCGACAGCTGGTCGAGCGCGCCGTAGACCGCGTCGAGCTCGACCGGGGTGGCGGTGCGCGAGAGGTCGAGCTTCGCGCCGTCCTCCATCGTCGGGCCGCCGTCGTACACCGGGGAGAACTGCACGTACCGGTCGCTGACCAGGGAGGGCGCGAGGACGACGGCGTCGGCGTCGGCCGGGATGTCGTACTGCTCGTCGACGAGCATGTCGACGCGCACCCGGTCGCCCATGGGCACGACGGCGGTGATCTCGCCGACGTCGATGCCGAGGACGCGCACGTCGCCGCCCTCGTAGACGCCGACGGCCTGGCCGAAGTACGCGGTGACCCGCATCTGGCCGGCCGGGCGCAGGATCGCCCAGCCGAGCGCGACCACCAGGACCAGCGCGGCGGCCAGTGCGACGCCGCGCTGCAGGGTGCCGCTCACTGCCCCGCCTCGCAGGAGACGGGACCGGCGGGCACCTGCGCGGCGCCGCCGCACAGCACCGAGCCGACGGCGCCGGGCAGCAGGTTCTCGACGAAGCTGTCGAACCAGCGGCCGTTGCCCAGGGTGTTGGTGAAGACCCGCACGAACGGCGCCAGGTTCGCGACCGTCTCCCCCAGCGCCTGCCGGTTGCGCGACAGGATGTCGGTGACGGCGGCCAGCTGCTGCAGCGCCGGGGTGAGCGCCTCGCGGTTGTCGGCGACCAGGCCGGTCAGCTGCTCGGCGAGCGTCTGGGTGTTCGTGAGGATCGCGTCGATGAGCGCCCGGCGCTCCTGCACCTCGGTGAGCAGCGTGTTCGAGTCCAGGATGAGCTGGGTGAACTCGCCGTTGCGGTCGGCCAGGACCCGGGTCACGTCCCGGGTGGCCGACAGCAGCTCGCGCAGCTGCGCGTCGCGGGAGACGATGGTGTCCGAGAGCCGGGCGAGTCCGTCGAGGGACGTGCGCACCTCGTCGGGGGTGTCGGCGAAGGTCTCCGAGAGCACCTGGAACGAGCCGGCCAGCTGGGCGGTGTCGATCTCCCCCACCGTCGTGGACAGGTCGGCGAAGGCCTCGACGACGTCGTAGGGCGCGGCGGTCCGGGTCAGCGGGATCCGCTCCTCCGGGTCCAGCGGGGACGCCCCGCGCGGCACCAGCGCCAGGTACTTGGCGCCCAGCACCGTCTCGATCCGGATCGCGGCCTCGGAGGCGTCGCCGACGAAGGCGTCGCGCACCCGGAACTCCACGGTGACCGCGCCGTCCTCGAGGGACAGGCTCTCGACCTGGCCGACCTTGACGCCGGCCACGCGGACCGGGTCGTCCGGGCGCAGGCCGGCGCCCTCGGAGAACTGGGCGCGGTAGACGGTGCCGCCGCCGATCAGCGGCAGGTCCCTGGCGTTGAAGGCCAGCAGCACCAGCAGCGCGATGAGGGTGAGGCTGACCGCGCCGATGGTGACCGGGTCCCGGTCGCGGAAGGGCGTGCTCGCGCGGCGGGCCATCAGCAGCCTCTCCCGCCGGAGGACAGCCCGCCCGCGGGGACGGTGCCCGGCTCCGCGGCGCCGGGCAGCGTCACCGAGCCCGACGCCCCGCACAGGTAGAAGTTGAACCAGGAGCCGTTGACGGCGGTGCGCGTGATCAGGTCGATCTTCGACGGCGCGAGCTGCAGGAAGTCCTCCAGGACGTCGCCGCTGTCGGCGAGGTTGCCGGCCAGGCTGCCGAGCTGCTCGATGTCGGCGGCCAGCGGGGCGCGGGCGTCCTCGAGCAGGCCGGCCGTGCTCACCGCGAGCCCGTCGATGGTCTGCAGCGAGTCGAAGACCGCGTCGCGGTCCTGCGCCAGGCCGCTGACGAACTGCTGCAGCGAGACGACGAGCGCCGACAGTTGCTCGTCGCGCGCGGCCACGGTGCCCAGGACGGTCGTCAGGTTGTCGATGACGCTGCCGATCACGGCGTCCTCGTCCGCCAGCGACGACGTCAGCGAGGCGACGTGCCCGAGCAGGCTCTCGACGGTGCCGCCCTCGCCCTGGAACACCTGGATGACCTCGTAGGACAGCCGGTTGACGTCCTGCGGGGACAGCGCCTGGAACAGCGGCTGGAACCCGCCGAACAGGGTGGTGAGGTCCAGCGCCGGCCTGGTCTGCGCCAGCGGGATGGTGGCGCCCTCCTCGAGGGTGGCCCCGGCCGAGCCCTCGCCCTCCGTGAGCGCCACGTACCGCTGCCCGACGAGGTTGCGGTACCGGATGGTGGCCTGCACCGAGGTGGGCAGCGGGACCTCGGCGTCGACCTCGATGGCCACCTCGGCCACCGGCCGCTCCGTCCGGTCGGACAGCCCGATGCCGGTCACCTGGCCCACCCGGACGCCGGCGATGCGCACCTCGTCGCCCTCGACCAGGCCGGCGACGTCGCTGAACTGGGCGCGGTAGCCGAGCGACTCGCCGTACCCGGCGTTGGTGATGGTGGTGACCAGGACGTAGCTGGCCAGCACGGTGACCAGCGCGAAGACGGCCAGCTTGGTCAGCGGCGCGGCGAGGCCCCTCACCGCAGCGCCACCTGGGTCCCGCGCAACAGCGGCGCCAGGGTGGAGGCGGCGAGGTCGGAGACCTGCGCCGGCTCGGTGCCGGTCTGGTACCCGAGGATGCTGCGCACGAGGTCGAGCTCCGCCGTCGACCCGGGGAGCGCGCCGGGCAGCGAGTCGCCGAACGCGGTGGGGACGGCGGCGTTCGGCTCGCCGGAGCCGGCGGGCACGTCGTCGGGGTCCCGCCCGCCCAGGCAGTTGGGGTTGCCGCTGGAGGGGTTGTCGACCGAGTCGACGCCGTCGCGCGGCGGCACCGGGCAGTAGTACTCGCCGCGGTCGGCCGCGGCGATGATCGCGTCGATGTCGTCGAGGCCCTGGCAGTCGGGCCCGGTCCGGTCGAGGTAGGCCGGCTGGTCGCCGGGCCGGTAGGGGTTGCGCGGCGGCAGGGTCACGACGATGTCCAGGTTCAGCGCCGGGTCGCCGTCGCCGCCGAAGGCCTCGGTGATCATCGGCGTGAACCGGGCGAGCCCGTCGAGAAGGCAGGGGTAGACCGGCGAGTACTCGGCGAAGGTGCCGAGCACCGGCCGGGAGGTGGCGGCCAGCGAGATGAGGCTGCGCTCGTTGGCCTCCAGGAAGCCGGCCGCGGTGGCCGCGGACGCGCCGACGACGGTGAAGGTGCGGCGCAGCTGCTCGGACTGGTCGACCAGCGTCTGCGACGTCACGGCCAGGTCGTCGAGCACCGCCAGCAGGTCGTCGGCGGCCGAGTCGTAGGTGTCGGCGACGTCGGCCAGGCCGCTGATGTCGGCCTGCAGCTCCGGCAGCACGGTGTTGAGCTCGCCGACGTAGCTGCCGATGGCGGCCAGGTTCTCGCCCAGGGCCTCGCCGCGGCCGCGCAGCGCGGAAGCGACGGCGCCGAGCGTGTAGCTGAGGTCCTGCGGCTCGACGGCGCGCAGCAGGGGCAGCAGGTCGTCGATGACCCGCTGCAGCTCGACGGCGTTCTCGGTGCGGTCCTGGCTGATCTCCGCGCCGTCGGCCAGCCGCTCCGGCGAGGGCTGCTCGGGCACCACGAGCGACACGTAGCGCTCGCCGAACAGCGTCTTGGGCAGCAGCCGGGCGGTGACGTCGGCGGGGATCTGCTCGAGGTACTGCGGCCGGATGCCCAGCTCGATGGTGGCGCCCTCGGCGCTCGCCTCGACCGAGCGCACCTCGCCGACGATCACGCCGCGGACCTTGACGTCGGAGGTCTCCTGCAGCTGGTTGCCCGCGGTGTCGGCGCGCAGCACCACGCGGGCGGTGTCGGTGAACGCCTTCTGGTAGAGCGCCACGGTCAGCGCCAGCAGCAGCGCCAGGACGACGAGGAACGCCACGCCCTGGAGACGGCGGCGCACGACCGCTCCCCTGCCCCCGCTCACCGGCCGCTCACCCCGCGATCCGCACGGTCGTCGTCGAGCCCCAGATGGCCAGCGACAGGAACAGGTCGATGACCATGACCGCGACGATCGAGAAGCGCACCGCCCGGCCCACCGCGAGGCCGACGCCGGCGGGGCCGCCGCTGGCCCGGTAGCCGTAGTAGCAGTGGCTCAGGATGATCACGACGGCGAACACGAGCACCTTGACGAAGGACCACAGCACGTCCTGCGGCGGCAGGAAGAGGTTGAAGTAGTGGTCGTAGGTGCCGGCCGACTGGGCGTACGCCTGCGTGGTGATGGTCCGGGTGGCGAAGTAGCTGCTCAGCAGGCCGATGACGTAGAGCGGGACGACCGCGACGAAGCCGGCGACGATGCGGGTGGTCACCAGGAACGGCAGCGAGGGCACGCCCATGACCTCGAGCGCGTCGATCTCCTCGTTGATCCGCATGGCGCCGATCTGCGCGGTGAACCCGCAGCCCACGGTCGCCGACAGGGCGAGGCCCGCGACCAGCGGCGCGATCTCGCGGGTGTTGAAGTACGCCGAGAGGAAGCCGGTGAACGCCGAGGTGCCGAGCTGGTCGAGGGCCGCGTAGCCCTGCAGCCCGACCTCGGTGCCGGTGAAGAACGACAGGAAGGCGATGACGCCGACCGTGCCGCCGATGACGGCGAGCGCGCCGGTGCCGAAGGTGACCTCGGCGAGCAGCCGGAGGGTCTCGCGCTTGTAGCGGCGCAGCGTGCGCGGCGTCCAGCCGAGCGCCCGGCCGTAGAAGGACAGCTGGTCGCCGAGGTCCTCGAGGGTGTCCATCGGCCGGCCGTGGACGCGGCGGACCAGCCGGCGCACGCCGACGCGGACGCGGTCGGCCGGGGAGAGCAGGGCCACGGGGTCACTGCCCCTTCGGCGGGACGAGCTGGAAGTAGATCGCCGTCATCACGAAGTTCACCGCGAACAGCAGCAGGAAGGTGATGACGACCGACTGGTTCACCGCGTCGCCGACGCCCTTGGGCCCGCCGCCGGCGCGCAGCCCCTTGTAGGAGGCGACGATCCCGGCGATCAGCCCGAACACGAGGGCCTTGAGCTCCCCCGACCAGAAGTCCTCGACCTGGGCGAGCGCGCCGAAGGAGGCGAGGTAGGCGCCCGGGGTGCCGCCCTGCAGGACGACGTTGAAGAAGTAGCCGCCGGCGACGCCGACCACGCTGACCAGGCCGTTGAGCAGGGTGGCGACCACCATCGCGGCGAGCACGCGCGGGACGACGAGACGCTGGACCGGGTTGATCCCCAGCACCTCCATCGCGTCGATCTCGTCCCGGATCTTGCGGGCGCCGAGATCGGCGCAGATGGCCGAGCCGCCGGCGCCGGCGATGAGCAGCGCGGTGACGATCGGGCTGGCCTCGCGCAGCACGGCGAGCACCGACGCCGAGCCGGTGAACGACTGGGCGCCGAGCTGGCGGGTGAGCGACCCGAGCTGCAGGGCGATCACCGCGCCGAAGGGGATGGCCACCAGCGCCGTCGGCAGGATGGTCACGCTGGCGACGAACCAGGTCTGCTGGACGAACTCGCGCAGCTGGAACGGCCGCTTGGGCATCGCCCGGAAGGTGTCCAGGGCGAAGGCGAAGAGGTTCCCGCTCGCGCGCAGCGGGCGGGCCGGGGACAGCTTCCCGTCGAGCAGGCCCGGCGCCTCCGGGCGGCCGGTCGCCGTCACCGGCCGTCCCGGGGGCCGGGCAGGACCCCGATGGCCTGCGTGCCGTCGGGGGCCCAGTGCCGCCCGCCGGCGCCCGCGGTGGGCGCGAGGACGCCGGCGTCGGCCTGGGCGAGCAGGTCGGCGGGCAGGCTGGCGCGGATCGCCTGGGCGGTGACCGGGTCGAACTCGTGCAGCATCCGGGCGACGCGCTCCTGGCGACGGCGCTGCGCCCGGCGCTCGGGCAGCCCCGGGGACGGGTCGAGCTGCGGCGGGACGGCGTCGCCGCCGACGGCGCCCTTGGGCCCGACGCCGTTGTGCCGGTCCCCGCCGCGCGCCTGCAGGGCGGCCATCTCGGCCTCGACCTGCGCGACGTCCTTCTCCTCGCTCATGCCGATCGGGCCCTCGCGGCGGCCGTTGAGGAACTGCTGGACGACCGGCTCCTGCGAGGTCAGCAGCTGCTCGCGCGGGCCGAACATGGCCAGGTGCTTGCGGTAGAGCAGGCCGAGGTTGTCCGGCACGGTGCGGGCGGTGCCGATGTCGTGGGTGACGATGAGGAAGGTGGCGTCGATCTGCGCGTTGAGGTCGACGATCAGCTGGTTGAGGTAGGCGACGCGGACCGGGTCGAGGCCGGAGTCCGGCTCGTCGAACAGGATGATCTCGGGGTCGAGCACCAGGGCGCGGGCGAGGCCGGCGCGCTTGCGCATGCCGCCGGAGATCTCGCCGGGCAGCTTCCTCTCGGCGCCCTGCAGGCCGACCATGTCCATCTTCTCGAGGACGATGCGGCGGACCTCGGACTCGCTCTTGCGGGTGTGCTCGCGCAGCGGGAACGCGATGTTGTCGAACAGGTCCATCGAGCCGAACAGCGCGCCGTCCTGGAAGAGGACGCCGAAGAGCTTGCGGACCTCGTAGAGCCGCGACTCGCCGCAGCGGACGATGTCGGTGTCGCTGATGACGATCGAGCCGCGCTCGGGCTTGAGCAGGCCGACCAGCGACTTGAGGAACACCGACTTGCCGGTGCCCGAGGGGCCGAGCAGCACGGAGATCTCGCCGGGCGGCAGCGTCAGCGTGACGTCGCTCCAGATGTTCTGGCTGCCGAAGGACTTGGTCAGCCCCTCGACCTCGACGGCGACGCCCACCACGACCCCCTCGTCCGGCTCCGTCGCCGGTCGCACCCCGGTGTGCGTCCGGCTCTACTGACGGGTAACGAGGACGCCTCCGCGAGGTTACGGAGATCACGTGGTCCACGTGACACGGATCGCTGTCGCGTCACCCGGAGACGCGACAGGGGCCGCCCTCCCGGAGGAGGACGGCCCCTGTGCGGTGCGGGGTGGTGCTACCCGGCCGGTGGCCGGGCGGGGGTCACTTGACGGTGACGGTGGCGCCGGCGCCCTCGAGGGCGGCCTTGGCCTTCTCGGCAGCGTCCTTGGCGACCTTCTCCAGGACCGGCTTCGGCGCGCCGTCGACCAGGTCCTTGGCCTCCTTGAGGCCGAGCGAGGTCAGGCCGCGCACCTCCTTGATGACCTGGATCTTCTTGTCGCCGGCGCTCTCGAGGATGACGTCGAACTCGTCCTGCTCCTCGGCGGCGGGGGCGCCACCGTCGCCGGAACCACCGGCGGCCGGGGCGGCCGCGACGGCGACCGGAGCAGCGGCGGTGACCTCGAAGGTCTCCTCGAACTGCTTCACGAAGTCGGACAGCTCGAGCAGCGTCATCTCCTTGAACGCGTCGAGCAGCTCCGCGGTGGACAGCTTGGCCATGATCTCTCCTTGGGGGTCAGTCGGTGCCGGCCGCGGCGTCGGCGGCGTCGGCGGAGTCGGTGGTGGTGTCGGCAGCAGTGCCATCGGTGGCCGGGGCGGCCGCGGCAGGAGCGTCGCCCTCGGCGGGCTTCTTCTCCTGCAGCGCGGCGGCCAGGCGGGCGACCTGCGACAGCGGGGCCTGGAACAGGCCGGCGGCCTTGGTCAGGTTGCCCTTCATCGCGCCGGCCAGCTTGGCCAGGAGCACCTCGCGGGGCTCGACGTCGGCCAGGGCGGTGACCTCGGCGGGCGAGACCGTGCGGCCCTCGACCACGCCGCCCTTGACGACGAGCAGCGGGTTGGCGCGCGCGAAGTCACGGATGGCCTTGGCGGCCTCGACGACGTCGCCCTCGATGAAGGCGATCGCGGTCGGGCCGTTCAGCAGCGGGCCCAGGTCGGTGTGCCCGACCGAGTCCGCCGCCCGCTTCGTCAGGGTGTTCTTGACGACGGCGTAGCTGCTGCCCGCACCGAGGGAACGACGCAGCTGGGTCAGCTGCGCCACGGTCAGCCCGCGGTACTCGGTGAGCACGGCCGCACTGGAGTTCTGGAACCGCTCGGTGATCTCGTCGATCACCGCGGCCTTCGCCTGCGTGGGCATGGGCCTCCTCTCGTCTGTCGGGCGACCGCTCGTGCGTCGTGCGGGAGCGGGCGATCGGGCCCGGAGACGAGGAACGCCCCGGCGCAGGGCGCACGGGGCGAGGGGCGGGCGCGCGGGGCGCCGCCGATCGAACCGTCCTCCTGCGCGGGCCGCCCGGGGATCCGGGACCTTCGATCGCACGCGGACGTGCGACGACCAGCGGTCATGGGTGAACGACGACCAGCGTACGCGATCCCGCGGCGGAGGCGGCGGGCGGCCCGGGGACGACGGAGGCCCCGCCGCGCGGGTGCGCGACGGGGCCTCCGGTGAGCTGCTGGAACGGCCTCGTCCCGGGTCCCGCCCTGAGCTCGCGAAGGGTGGGGAGGACGAGGTCCCCTGCTAGGCGGTGGGCTCGTCCACCGTCAGGTTGCGGGTGCGGTTCGGGTCGACCGGGATGCCCGGGCCCATGGTGGTGGAGATGGTGACCTTCTTGACGTACCGGCCCTTGGCGGCGGCCGGCTTGGCGCGCAGCACCTCGTCGAGGGCCGCAGCGTAGTTCTCGACGAGCTTGGTCTCGTCGAAGGAGGTCTTGCCGATCACCAGGTGCAGGTTGGCCTGCTTGTCGACGCGGAAGTTGATCTTCCCGCCCTTGATGTCGTTGACGGCCTTGGTGACGTCGGCGGTCACGGTGCCGGTCTTCGGGTTCGGCATCAGGCCGCGGGGGCCGAGGATGCGGGCGATCCGGCCGACCTTGGCCATCTGGTCGGGGGTGGCGATCGCCGCGTCGAAGTCCAGGAAGCCGCCCTGGATCCGCTCGATGAGGTCGTCGCTGCCCACGACGTCGGCGCCGGCGGCCTCGGCCTCGGCGGCGCGGTCACCGGTCGCGAAGACGATGACGCGGGCGGTCTTGCCGGTGCCGTGCGGCAGGTTCACCGTGCCGCGGACCATCTGGTCGGCCTTGCGCGGGTCGACGCCCAGGCGCATGGCCACCTCGACGGTGGCGTCGTAGGTGGTCGGCGAGGTCTCCTTCGCCAGACCGGCCGCCTGCAGCGGGCTGTAGAGGGTCTCGCGGTCGACCTTCGCCGCTGCCTCGCGGTACTTCTTGCCGTGCTTCGCCATGGTGGTTCCTCTCCCCCGCCGCGTCGGCGGGGATCTCGTGGTGTGCGGGCCTGGCGGGGCCCTCCCACTGGTGACGTGCTGGCGCGGCCCGGTGGGGCCGCCGTGCCGTCGGGGGGCGTCAGCCCTGGACGGTGATGCCCATCGACCGGGCGGTGCCGGCGATGATCTTCTCGGCCTCGTCGAGCGAGTTGGCGTTGAGGTCGGCCATCTTGGTCTGGGCGATCTCGCGGACCTGGTCACGCGTGACGGTGGCGACCTTGGTCTTGTGCGGCTCGCCCGAGCCCTTCTCCACACCGGCGGCCTTGAGCAGCATGCGCGCGGCCGGCGGCGTCTTGGTGATGAAGGTGAACGAGCGGTCCTCGAAGACCGAGATCTCGACGGGCACGACGTCGCCGCGCTGCGACTCGGTCGCGGCGTTGTACGCCTTGCAGAACTCCATGATGTTGACGCCGTGCTGGCCGAGCGCCGGACCGACGGGCGGCGCGGGGGTGGCCGCACCGGCCTTGATCTGGAGCTTGATGACCGCGGTCAACCGCTTCCTGGGGGGCATGACTTCCTTCTCGTGACGGGGTGGGACGACCGCGTCGCAGGGTCCCGCCGTCGATTCTACGAGCGGCGGAGGGCGACCCGGTCCGTCGTCAGATCTTGGCGACCTGCGTGAACGACAGCTCGACCGGCGTCTCCCGGCCGAAGATCGAGACCAGCACCTGCAGCTTCTGCTGCTCGGCGTTGATCTCGTTGATGGTGGCCGGGAGGGTGGCGAACGGGCCGTCCATGACGGTGACCGACTCGCCGACCTCGAAGTCGACGACGGCCGTCGGCGCGGCCGCGGCGGCCGGCGAGGCCGTCTCGGCGGCCTTCGCCGCCTGCGGCGGCGCGTCGGGGACGAGCAGGTTCACGACCTCGTCGATCGACAGCGGCGAGGGCCGCGAGGTGGCGCCGACGAAACCGGTGACGCCGGGGGTGTTGCGCACCGCGCCCCACGACTCGTCGTTGAGGTCCATGCGGACGAGCAGGTAGCCGGGCAGCTTCTTCCGGTTGACCTGGGTGCGCTTGCCGTTCTTGATCTCGGTGACCTCCTCGGTGGGCACCTCGATCTGGAAGATGTAGTCCTCCATGTCCAGCGACTGGATGCGGGACTCGAGGTTGGTCTTCACCTTGTTCTCGTAGCCCGCGTAGGAGTGGATGACGTACCAGTCGCCGAACTGCGTGCGCAGGGTCCGCTTGAGCGTCTCCCGCGGGTCCTCGTCCTCCGCCTCGGCCTCGGCGAGCGCCTCGGTCACGATCGGGTCGTGGTCGGGCGCCGGGGCGGCCAGCGGGTCGCCGACGAGGCTGTCGCGGCCGCCGCCCTCGACCGCCGGGGTGACGTCGGCGACGCCGGTGGCGGTGTCCTGGTCGGTGGTGTCGCCCGAGCCCTCGGCGGCACCCACCTCGTCGGCGCCGGTCTCGACGTCGACGCTGCCGCGCACGTCCATGCGGGCGTCGTCGAGGTCGATGTCCTCGACGTCGCTGTCGGTGTCGAACGGCTCGCGGGGGTCGGTCACGGCTTCTCTTCCTTCTCGGGTGGCGGGCGGGCGCAGGGGGGCGGTCAGCCGAAGACGGCGAGCACGCCCTGCGCGAAGAGGACGTCCAGGCCCGCGACCAGCGCGACCATGAAGGCCACGAAGAGGATCACGACGGTCGTGTAGGTGATCAGCTCCCGGCGGCCCGGCCAGATGACCTTGCGGAGCTCGGCGACGACCTCGCGCAGGAACCGGCGCAGGTTGCGCTTCTGGCGGACCTCGTCGGCCCGGGCGCGCTGGGCGGCGGCGCGGGACCGGGTGCCGGCGCCCTCCTCCGAGCGGCCGGCCGGGCGGGACGCGGTGCGCTCCCGGGCGGGACGGCGGGTGCGCGGCGCGGCCGGCTCGTCGTCCTCGTCGTCGTCACCGGCGGTGATCCGGCCGCCGCGGCGGCGCGCCGGGGCGGGCACGACCTTGTCCTCCTCGGACTGCGCCTCGGCGGCGATCTCGTCCTCGGCGGCCTCGAGCTCGGCGGCGTCCTCGACGCCCGGGGCCTCACGGTCGAGCTGCTCGTCGGTCAGCTCGGCGTCGGAGGCGGAGCGGGGGTCCTCCCCGCGGCCCGGCTTCTCGTCGCTCACTGCGCCTCGCTCGCGTCGTGGTGGTGGCCGCTGTCGTCGGGCCGTCTGGCGTCGTGCCCCCGGGGCCGCGCGGGCCTCGGGCCGGCACCGGCCGCGCCGGCGCTGCCGGGACACGGGGCGGTGCCGGGTCGTGCTCGTCGCCGGCGCACACCGGCGGCACGGGCAGGGGTGACAGGACTTGAACCTGCAGCCTGCGGTTTTGGAGACCGCTGCTCTGCCAGTTGAGCTACACCCCTAGTGCCCGGGACCGGGGTCCCGAGCGAGCCCCGGGACGGCCGCTCCGCCGGTCCGGCGCCGTCCCAGGAGGAGCTCCGGGGCACGCCGGTGGCGGGGTCGATCGCCCCAGGGTTGCCAGTGTACGGGACCGCGCTAGGGAGTCCGGAACCGCGCTCCGGCAGGTGCCCCGACGGGGTGTCCCGCCGTCCCCCACCCCGCCCCGGCCTGCGGCGACCCGGAACGGGGCAGCCCGGACGGCGGTGCTCCTGACACGATGGGGGCATGACCGCCGTCTCCCCGTCGGAGCCCGCTGCCCAGTCCCCCGCCCGGTCGCGCGTCTCGCGCCGCGTCGCCGCCATCGCCGAGTCCGCCACGCTCGCGGTCGACGCGAAGGCGAAGGCGCTCAAGGCGGCCGGCAAGCCGGTCATCGGTTTCGGTGCCGGGGAACCGGACTTCCCGACGCCGGACTACGTCGTCGAGGCCGCTGTCGCCGCGTGCCGCCGGCCGGCGATGCACCGCTACACGCCCGCGGGCGGCCTGCCGGTGCTCAAGGAGGCGATCGTCGCGAAGACCGCGCGCGACTCCGGGCTGGCGCTCACCCCCGCGCAGGTGCTGGTGACCAACGGCGGCAAGCAGGCCGTCTACGAGGCCTTCGCCGCGCTGCTCGACCCGGGCGACGAGGTGCTCGTCCCGGCGCCCTACTGGACCACCTACCCGGAGGCGATCCGGCTGGCCGGCGGCGTGCCGGTGCCGGTCGTCGCCGACGAGGAGAGCGGCTACCTGGTGTCGGTGGCGCAGCTGGAGGCGGCGCGCACCGAGCGCACCAAGGTGCTGCTGTTCGTCTCGCCGTCCAACCCGACCGGCGCCGTGTACCCGCCCGACCAGGTCGAGGCGATCGGCCGCTGGGCCGAGGAGACCGGCCTGTGGGTGCTCACCGACGAGATCTACGAGCACCTCACCTACGGCGGGGCGACCGCGCCGTCGATGCCCGTGCTCGTCCCCGGGCTGGCCGACCGCTGCGTCGTCGTCAACGGGGTGGCCAAGACCTACGCGATGACCGGCTGGCGGGTGGGCTGGATCGCCGGGCCGGCCGACGTCGTCAAGGCCGCCACCAACCTGCAGTCGCACGCGACGTCGAACGTCGCCAACGTGTCGCAGGCCGCGGCGGTGGCCGCGCTGACCGGCGACCTGTCGGCGGTCGACGAGATGCGCACCGCGTTCGACCGGCGGCGGAAGACCATCGTGTCGATGCTGCGGGAGATCCCCGGCGTCGCCTGCCCCGAGCCGCAGGGCGCGTTCTACGTCTACCCGTCGGTCAAGGCGCTGCTGGGCCGGCCGATCAACGGGCGCACCGCGTCCTCGAGCGCGGAGTTCGCCGAGATCGTGCTGGAGGAGGCCGAGGTCGCCGTCGTCCCCGGGGAGGCGTTCGGCACCCCGGGCTACGTGCGGATGTCCTACGCGCTCGGCGACGACGACCTCGCCGAGGGCGTCGGCCGGCTGCAGCGGCTGCTCGGCTCGGCCGGCTAGTCCGGCCGGTCGCCCTCGTCGAGCGCGCCGGCCGCGACGAGCACGTCGAGGGCGGCCGGCAGGTCGGCGAGGGCGGCCGCGACGTCGTCCGGCGTGGCGATGGTCCAGGCGTTGACCTGGACGTAGCAGCGCAGGGCGGCGTCGAACGGGCCCTCGCCGGCCGCCTGCCGCGCGGCGAGCAGCGCGGCGCCGCCCTTGCCGTAGACGGCGGCGAAGTACTCCTCGGTCCCGGCGAACTCGTCCATCGCGCCGCCGACGTCGCCCGGGGTGGCCAGCGCCCGGTCGAGGGACTCCTGCGACACCCGGCCGTCGACCCGCTCGGCGTAGGTGGCGAACGCCTCGTCGAGCCACGGGTCGCGGAACTGGGAGCCGCCGACCATGCCGTAGAACCACATGTGCGCGACCTCGTGCTCGAGCACCGACCGGTCGGCACCGGCCATGAGGATCGAGCTCGGGTACTCGATGCCGCCGCCCTCGGCCGGCAGGAGCGGCACGGTGAGCGTGTCGTAGGGGAAGGCGCCGAGGCGGTCGGCCAGGTCGGTGACGGCCTCGCTGGTCCAGTCGGCGAGCTCGCCGGGGCCGACGTCGGCGCCGTCGAGGACGCCGGTGGTGATCTCCACGCCACCCGGCGAGGTCAGCGTGGCGGTGCGGAACGGGCCGGCGGCGACGCTGACGTCGCGGGCGGCCGGCTCGCGCGAGGTCCACGTGCGCCGGCCGTCGTCGGCCGCGGAGGGCTCCTCCTGCGCGCCGGTCATCAGCACGGTGAGGTCCTCGGGCGCGTCGACGGTGACCGTGGTGTCGGCAGCCGGGCTGCTCGCGGTCTCGCCCACCAGGTCGACGAACGGGTCGCGCGCCCAGCCCGCGCCCGGCTCCCAGGCCAGCAGCGGGAAGCCGCTGGCCCACCAGGCGGTGCCGTCGGCCGTGCCGAGGCGCTGGAGGCCGTCGCCCTCGCCGAGGGACAGGGTGAAGTCCAGCTCGACCTCGGTGGAGTCGCCCGCGGCGAGCTCGTCGTCGAGCCGCAGCACGTACAGCCCGCCCGGGGACCGCGCGCCGGCGTCCTCGTAGCCGGCCTCGCGGACGTCGTCGCCGCGCACGTCGTCGACGGTGATCCGGTTGTCGCGCTCGGTGCCGCCGGGTCCGTTGGGCACCAGCCGGAACACCAGCTCGTCGGTGTCCTCGTCGGGGGTGAACACGACGGTCTCGGTGCCGGTGACGGTGCGCAGGTCCTCCGACAGGCGGAAGGACAGGTCGACGACGGGCCGGTCGGGGTCCGGCTCGGCGCGCGGTGCCGGGCAGGCCGGGTCGCCGTCCCCGCCGCTCCCCTCGCCGTCGCCGGGGGGCTGCTGCGACGGCGAGGCGGCGGCCGGCGCGTCCTCCGCGGCGACGGTCTCGCTGAAGGAGGTGCAGCCGGAGACGAGCAGGACCGCGGCGGCCAGGGCCGCGCGCCGCAGGGTCATGCCAGGGCGACGGTGGCGCGGGCCAGCGAGAGGACCTTCTCGCCGCCGCTGGTGACCGTGAGGTCGACGCGCACGCGACCGCCGTCGAGGACCGCCCCGACCCGGCCGCGGACGGTCACCTCGGCGCCGGTGTCGTCGTCGGGCACGACGACGGGGCGGCTGAAGCGCACCTGGTACTCCACGAGCGCGCCGGGGTCGCCGGCCCAGTCGGTGACGGCGCGCGCGGCCAGGCCCATGGTGAGCATCCCGTGGGCGATGACGCCGGGCAGGCCGACGCTGCCGGCGACCCGGTCGCTCCAGTGGATGGGGTTGAGGTCGCCGGAGGCGCCCGCGTAGCGGACCAGGTCGGCGCGGGTGACCCGGTGGACCTGCTCGGGCAGCTCGGTGCCCACGGCGACGTCCGCGGCCGCCGGGCGGGCGCTCACGCCGTCCCCCGGGCCACGAGCAGCGAGGTGGCGGTGCAGACGGCCTCGCCGTCCTCGGTGGCGACGTCGACCCGCGTGGTGAGCATGTCGTTGCCGGCGACGCTGCGCACGGCCTCGATCGTGGTGGTGCTGACCAGCCGGTCACCGGCCCGGATGGGGCGGTGGTGGGTGAAGCGCTGCTCGCCGTGCACGACGCGGCTGTAGTCGAGGGCCACGTCGGGGTCGGCGATCACGACGTCGGCGGCGCCCATGGTGACCACGATGGCGAAGGTCGGCGGGGCGACGACGTCGGGGTGGCCGAGCGCCCGGGCCGCGTCGGCGTCGGTGTGCGCGGGGTGGGTGGCGCCGACCGCGGCGGCGAACTCGGCGATCTTCGCGCGGCCGACCTCGTAGACGGCGGAGGGCGGGTAGCTGCGCCCGACCAGTCCTGCGTCCAGCGCCACTCCCGCCCTCCCTGCTCCGTCCGGGACCTGCGTCAGCGGGTCTCGCGGTGGACGGTGTGCCGCTTGTCCTTGGGGCAGTACTTCTTCAGCTCGAGCCGGTCGGGGTCGTTCCGCCGGTTCTTGCGGGTGATGTAGTTGCGGTTCTTGCACTCCTGGCAGGCCAGGGTGATCTTCGGACGGACGTCGGTGGCTGCCATGGAGGCTCTCCTCGCCTTGTGCGGACCGGCCCGCCACGGGCCGGTGGACCGTGGCGACGGGTGCCGACACGGCGACGGACCCCGGAGGTCCGGGGTCCGTCTGGAGTAGCGGTGACCGGACTTGAACCGGTGACACAGCGATTATGAGCCGCTTGCTCTACCAGGCTGAGCTACACCGCCGGGATGACCGTGCGGCCCGGTCTGGCGACTGGACCGGCTGGTCGGAGCCCCTTTACGGAATCGAACCGTAGACCTTCTCCTTACCATGGAGACGCTCTGCCGACTGAGCTAAAGGGGCGTGCTCTGGGAGCCGTCGAGAACCATACACGACGCCTCGCGGGCCTTCCGGCAGGGGTCGGCGGACCCCTCAGGCGCGGACGAACAGCCGGCGGTGCTGGGCGCCGGGAGCGGCCGAGCGCACGCCGGTGCGCGCCAGCAGCCAGCTCTCCAGCCGCTCGTCGGGCAGCGGCCGGCTGACCAGGAAGCCCTGCAGCTTGTCGCAGCCCATCTCGGTGAGCAGCTTGCGGGTGAGCTCGTCCTCGACGCCCTCGGCGACCACGCGCAGGCCCAGGTTGTGCGCCAGCTCGATGATCGAGCGGGCGATGAACGACTCGCCCTGGCTGGTGGACATCCCGAGCACGAAGGACTTGTCGATCTTCACCTCGTCGATCGGCAGCTGGCGCAGCTGGGACAGTGACGAGTAGCCGGTGCCGAAGTCGTCCATCGACAGCCGCAGGCCCAGCGCGTGCAGCTCGGCGAGGACGGTGCTCGACCGGACCGAGTCGTCGACCACACTGCCCTCGGTCAGCTCGAGGATGAGCAGCTCGCCGGGGACGCCGTGCAGCCGCAGCGCCCGCTGCACCCGCTCGACGAGGTCGGGCTCGGACAGGCAGCGCGCCGAGAGGTTGACCGCGACCGACAACGCGATGTCCTGGTCGAGCCACCGGCGACAGCGCGCCAGCGCCAGGTCGAGCACGTGGTCGGTGAGGTCGCCGATCCGCCCGATCTGCTCGGCGAGGTGGATGAAGTCGTCGGGCGGGATCGCGCCGAAGCGCGGGTGGGCCCAGCGGACCAGCGTCTCCACCGAGACGATGTCGGAGGTCCGCGCGTCGATGATCGGCTGGAAGACGACGCTGATCTGGCCCTCGGCCATCGCCTGTTCGAGCTCGGTGCCCAGCTGCAGGCGGCGCAGGCTCTGCTGGTCGAGGACCTGGTGGTAGCTGGCCACGCCCGGCCCGTCCGCGGCGGCGAGCAGCGCGACGTCGGCCCGCTGCATGAGCATCCCGGAGTCGGTGCCGTGCACCGGGGCGGCGGCCACGCCGATGGTCAGCATGACCTCCAGGTCCAGCCCCGCGACGCGGGCGCGGGTCGAGGTGGCCTCGCGCAGCCGGCGGGCGGCCCGCTCGGCGGCGTCCAGGGACAGGCCCGGGAGGAGGACGGCGAACTGCTCACCCTCCATGCGGGCGACGAGGGCGTCCGGCGGGGCGTGCTCGCGGAGCAGGCCGGCGGTGACCAGCAGCAGCTCGTCGGCGGCGGCGTGGCCCAGCGTGTCGACGATCTCGGTGAGGTTGTCCAGGCTCGCCAGCACCAGGCCCGCGCGGGCCCCGACCGGGTCCCCGGCCAGCAGCGCGTCGATCTCGACGGCGAGCCGCTGGCGGTTGGGCAGGCCGGTCAGCCGGTCGTGGTCGGCGTCGTAGCGGATCTGGGTGAGCAGCTGCTGGGCCCGGATCGCCGCGTTGACGTGGGTGAGCATCGAGTCCAGCGCCGAGCGGTCGCCGTCCGCGTAGGACAGGGCGTCGCTGCGCCGGTCGCAGACCTCGAGGTACCCCGGCTCCCCCGCCGCCGTGGCGACGGAGGCGGCGAGGAGGTCCTCGGCCCCGCGACGGCTCAGGGCGGCGGCCTCCGCGTCGGTGGCCCGGCTCATCGAGACCAGCACCGGCCCGTCGTTCACCGGGTCCGTCGTGCGCCGGCGGATGAGGTCGTCCGAGTCGCCGGGGCCGTCGTACCAGTCGCGCCCGTCCTCGGCCGCGACGACCAGGCGCGGCCCCTCGTCGAGGTAGGGAGGCAACCAGAGGGCGACGCGGTCGGCATTGAGCAGCTCCCGGACGGCGTCGACGAGCTGGAGGGTCCCGGCCTCGTCCGACGGCAGGCCCTCCACGCGCCGGGCGAACTCGTAGACCCGCTGCAGGGTGTGCCGCTCCCGCGCGACGGAGGCGAACCGCCGGAAGAGGACGGTGACGGCCACGGCGGCGGGCAGGATCAGCACGGCCGCCCACCCGGTCACCGTGATGAGGAGCATCGCGACGACGGCCACGGAGACCGCGAACGGGGAGACGACCGCGACCGGCAGGAGCAGCTCCTGCCACAGCTGGCGGTCCGGGTTCCCGCCGGTCAGCCGGATGGCACCGATGACCAGGCCCGTGCCGACCACGTCGGCGGCCAGGACGGCGACGAGCAGGGCGAGCCAGCCCGTCGGCTGGGTCAGGCCCGTGAAGGGCAGCACCTGGAGGACGGCGACCGCGACGGCCACCTCGACCACCGACACGGCCATGTTGAACACGGCCTTGGGCGCCGGGTAGCGCTGGAAGGCCAGGCTGAGCCCCACCCCGACGACCCGTGCGGCGGCGGCCCACCAGCCCCCGACCTCGACCAGGGCGATGGTGAGAGCGAGCTCGCTCACCGACCAGGACCAGGTCTGCCGCCTGAACTCGACGTGCAGTGAGACGGTCTCGGTGAGGAAGAAGGCGACCGTGACGATGAGGAACGGCAGCAGGTCGAACCGCGTCGGCGCGGCCGGGAACACGAGGACGGCCGCCAGGAACGCCAGGAGGCAGCCACCGACGGCGATGACCCACGGATGGAGTGGCGCGGCGGCCCGTGGCAGCGGCGCGCGCGGCTCGGGACTGGCCAACGTCACCCGGATTCTGGGGAGGGGAGAACGGCGCGCAGAGGCTAACAGCGGGACGGGCGTTCCCGGGATCTCCACCAACCCGAAGGGGGCAGCCGGCCCATCGCCGGACCGGCCACCCCGGGGTCTACCGCTGGGTCAGCGGCTCCACTTCGATCCACGGCTCCACTTCGACCCGCGGCTCCACTTCGACCCACGGCTCCACTTGGATCCACGCTGCGTGCTCATGACGCCTCCTCAGGCATGAAAGACAGCTCTCAGTCATGCGGCTGTCACCCAGGCGCGGGGGCAGAGCGTCGTTCGTGTACGGACCGCGCCCAGGACGCTCGTGCCCGTCACTCAGGCGAGTCAAGCACGGACGATCACGGAAGAGTGACGGCCCGTTATGTCGTCACTGTCAGTCCGGATTGGTCATCACAGCGTCACCGAAACGGGTGAACGGTGTGTCGCGTGGGACGGACGGCCCTGGGGACGGGCAGCCTGCGAGAGGCTGGGCGGCCCTACGCTCCGCGCCGTGCCGGCGAGGAGGCAGCCCGACGAGGGCCGTGCGGAGCGGGGCTCGGCGCTGCCCTTCGTCCTGGTCTGCTGGCTCGTGGCCGCGGTCATGGCCCTCGGGGCGATCGCCGCGTCGGACGCCTTCCTCGAGCAGCGCGACGTCCAGGCCGTCTGTGACGGCGCCGCGCTGGCCGCGGCCAACCGCGCCGACGAGGGGCGGGTCTACGCCGCGGGCGTCGGCGAGGCGCTGCCCCTGACCACCGAGACGGCGCGGGCGGCGGTGGCCGACCACCTCGCCGACGGCGGGACCGCCCTCGACACCTGGTCGGCGGAGACCGACGGCACGGAGGTCACCGTGCGCTGCGGCCGCTCGGTGCAGATCGCCTTCGGCTGGCTGTTCCTCGGCGGCCGGCCGCTCGAGGTCGGTGCCGTCGCGGGCGCCCGCGCACCGGCCCTCTGACCCCCGGCCCCCGGACGCGACAGCGGCCCCCGACCTGCTGGTCGGGGGCCGCTGTGCGTGGGTGTGGCGGGTGAAGGATTCGAACCTTCGTAGGCTAAGCCGACGGATTTACAGTCCGCTCCCATTGGCCACTCGGGCAACCCGCCGTGGTGCCACGGGAGAAGAGTACAAGACGGGCCGACGCCGGCCCGACGGGTCCCGCCCGGGCCACCCCCGCGCGGGAGGGAGGAGCAGACATGGCCGACTCGTCGTTCGACGTCGTCAGCAAGGTCGACCGCCAGGAGATCGACAACGCGCTCAACCAGGCGGGCAAGGAGCTCTCCCAGCGCTTCGACTTCCGCGGCACCAACGCCCGCATCTCGTGGGCCGGTGAGGACGGCGTCCTCCTGGAGGCCGACACCGAGGAGCGGGTGACCGCCGCGCTCGACGTCTTCAAGGACAAGCTGATCAAGCGGGGCATCTCGCTCAAGGCGCTCGACGCCGGCGAGCCGGCGGCGTCGGGCAAGGCCTACAAGCTCTCGGCCCGCATCAAGCAGGGCATCGAGTCCGACACCGCGAAGAAGATCGCCAAGATCATCCGCGACGAGGGCCCGAAGGGTGTGCAGGCGCAGATCCAGGGCGACCAGCTGCGGGTCAGCGGCAAGAAGCGCGACGACCTGCAGGCCGTGCAGCAGCTGCTGCGCGGCAAGGACCTCGACGTCGCCCTGCAGTTCGACAACTACCGCTGAGGGGCCGCCGTCCGGCACGGATCAGGGGGTGACCAGGGTCCTCCCGGATGTGCCGGACGGCGCCGGCGCGGGAGCGTGGACCCGTGCCCGCGACCGTGCTCGACGCCCCGCCCGCGCCGGTGCGCGCGGACGGGGACGGGACGCGCCGGCCGACCGCGGCCGGCGACCGGGCGAGCGTCCAGTTCGTGCGCTTCGTCCTGGTCGGCGGGTCGGCCAACCTCGTCTACGCCGCGCTGTTCCTGCTCCTCGGCCGGTTCGGTGAGCAGGCGGCCAACGTCGTGGCGGTGCTGGCGTCCACGGCGCTGGCCAACGAGCTGCACCGGCGGCTGACCTTCCGCGCCGGCGACCGGGTCGGCTGGGCGACGGCGCAGTGGGCCGGTGGGGGCATCGCCGCCGTCGGGCTCGCGGTCTCGAGCCTCACGCTGGCCGCCGTCGAGGTGTGGACCGACTCGGCCGGGCCGCTGGTGTCGATCGCCGCGGTCGTCGCCGTCAGCGGGGCCGTGGGCCTGGCCCGGTTCGCGGGGCTGCGGTGGGTCCTGGTCCTGCGGCCCGGCCCCGGGCGCGGCCGGTCCTGACGCGGGGCCGGCTCAGCGGCCCTCGCGGGCCATGCGCTCGAGGCGGGCGATCCGCTCCTCCATCGGCGGGTGGGTGGCGAACAGCCCCGCCAGGCCGCCGCGGCGGAACGGCGGGGCGATCATCAGGTGGCTCTGCGCGACCAGCCGGCGCTCGGGCAGCAGCGGCCGAGCCGAGGCGCCCGCGGCGATCCGGCGCAGCGCGTCGGCCAGTGCCTGCGGGTCGCCGCACAGCCGGGCGCCGTCGGCGTCGGCCTCGTACTCGCGCCCGCGGCTGACCGCCATCCGCACCAGGCCCGCGGCGAGCGGGCCGAGGAGCACCAGCAGCAGGGTGCCGAGCAGCCCGTCGCCGTCGCGCTCCTCGTCGCGTCCGCCGAGCAGCGTGCTGAACGTGGCCAGGTGCGCCAGGTAGGTGACGACGGCGGCGAGCGCGCCGGCGACCGAGCCGAGCAGCACGTCGCGGTTGCGGACGTGGGAGAGCTCGTGGGCGAGGACGGCGCGCAGCTGCCGCCGGTCGAGCAGCTCGAGGATCCCCTGGGTGCAGCACAGCGCGGCACGGCGCGGGGTGCGGCCGGTGGCGAAGGCGTTGGGCTGGTCGGTGGGGCTCACGTAGAGCCGCGGCATCGGCTGGCGCGCCTGGGTGGCCAGCTCGCGGACCATCGCGTACAGCCCGGGGGCCTGGGTCTCGGTGACCGGGAAGGCGCGCATGGCGCGCAGCGCGAGCCGGTCGGAGCGGTACCAGGCCCACCCGTTGACCCCGAGCGCGACGACGAGGGCGACGAGGAGTCCGTCGCGGCCGCCGACCAGCGCCCCCGCGGCGAGGACGGAACCGGCCACCAGGCCCAGCAGGAGGGCCGTCCGCACCCCGTTGTCCCAGCGCCGCACCCCTCGTGAACGGAGCGAACGGGACCGCCGTTCCCCGCTCCCTCCTGCGAGGTGGGTCACGGACGGAGCCGTCCGGAATGGCGGCCGCCCGGGCGGGGTTGCTCGGGAGGAGACCCGCACCCCGCTGGGCGCGTCGACCACGCTCCGTGATCCGGCTCACGGAACCGGCCGCGTCACCGCCACGTAACCTCGCCTGCTGGAGGTAACACGCCTGATGACTGCTCTGGAACCGTCCACCACGCCCGGCAGCTCGGCCCCCGGTGGGCTCGTGAAGAGCGTCGTCGAGCTCGACCGCGTCGTGATCCGGCTGGCCGGCGACTCGGGCGACGGCATGCAGCTGACCGGTAACCGCTTCACCAGCGAGACCGCGTCCTTCGGCAACGACCTGTCGACGCTGCCCAACTTCCCCGCCGAGATCCGCGCCCCCACGGGGACCCTGCCGGGTGTCAGCTCCTTCCAGCTGCACTTCGCCGACCACGACATCATGACGCCGGGTGACGCCCCCGACGTCCTTGTCGCGATGAACCCGGCCGCGCTGCGCGCCAACCTCGCCGACCTCCCCGGCGGCGGCCTGGTGATCGCCGACAGCGACGAGTTCACCCCGCGCAACCTGGCCAAGGTCGGCTACGCCACGAACCCCCTCGAGGACGGCTCGCTCGACGGCTGGCAGGTCGTCGCGGTCCCGCTGACGAGCATGACCCTCGAGGCGCTCAAGGACTCCGGTCTCGGCAAGAAGGAGGCCGAGCGGAGCAAGAACATGTTCACCCTCGGCCTGCTGAGCTGGATGTACCACCGGCCCACCGAGGGCACCGTGCGCTTCCTCGAGCGGCAGTTCCGCCGGAAGCCGGAGATCGCCGCGGCCAACATCGCGGCCTTCCGCGCCGGCTACAACTACGGCGAGACGACGGAGGCCTTCGCGGTCTCCTACGAGATCAAGCCGGCCCCGATGGCGCCGGGCCGCTACCGCAACATCTCCGGCAACCAGGCGCTGGCCCTCGGGCTGGTGGCCGCCGGGCAGCGGTCGGGCCTGCCGGTCTTCCTCGGCGCCTACCCGATCACCCCGGCGTCGGACATCCTCCACGAGCTGTCCCGGCACAAGTCCTTCGGCGTGCGCACCTTCCAGGCCGAGGACGAGATCGCCGGCATCGGCGCGGCGCTGGGCGCCTCGTTCGGCGGCGCGCTGGGCATCACGACGACGTCGGGCCCCGGTGTCTCGCTGAAGTCCGAGACGATCGGCCTGGCCGTGATGACCGAGCTGCCGCTGGTGATCGTCGACGTGCAGCGCGGCGGCCCGTCCACCGGCCTGCCGACCAAGACCGAGCAGTCGGACCTGCTGCAGGCGATGTTCGGCCGCAACGGTGAGGCCCCGCTGCCGGTCATCGCGCCCCGCTCCCCCGGCGACTGCTTCGACGCGGCGCTGGAGGCGTCCCGGATCGCGCTGAAGTACCGGACGCCGGTCATGCTGCTGTCCGACGGCTACCTGGCCAACGGCGCCGAGCCGTGGCCGATCCCCGCCGCCGACGAGCTGCCCGACCTGCGGGTGGACTTCGCCACCGAGCCCAACGGCGCCACCGCCGACGGGACGCCGGAGTTCCTCCCCTACCTGCGCGACCCCGAGACGCTGGCCCGGCCGTGGGCCATCCCGGGCACCGCCGGCATGCAGCACCGCATCGGCGGGCTGGAGAAGGCCGACAAGAGCGGCAACATCTCCTACGACCCGGCCAACCACGACCTCATGACCCGGCTGCGGCAGGCCAAGGTCGACGGCATCGCCGCCGACATCCCGCCGACCGACGTCGACGACCCGGACGGCGACGCCCGGGTGGCCGTGGTCGGCTGGGGCTCCACCTACGGGCCGATCGGGGCCGCCTGCCGGCGGATCCGCCGCTCGGGCCGCAAGGTCGCCCAGATCCACCTGCGCCACATCAGCCCGTTCCCGGCCGACCTCGGCGAGGTCCTGCGCCGCTACGACCGGGTCGTGTGCCCCGAGATGAACCTCGGGCAGCTCTCCCTGCTGCTGCGCGCCAAGTACCTCGTCGACGTCCAGAGCCACACCCAGGTGCGCGGGCTGCCCTTCCGGGCCGCCGAGCTCGCCGCGGTGGTCCAGGACGTCATCGACTCCACCCCCGGAGGCCAGAAGTGACCACCTCCCCGCACGTGCACGAGCTCGGCATGCCGGGCACGCCGATCGACGCGCGCATCCAGCAGGCGATCGCCGATTCCGTGGCCACGCAGGGCGAGAAGCAGACCGCCCTCAAGGCCAAGGACATGAAGACCGACCAGGAGGTGCGCTGGTGCCCGGGGTGCGGTGACTACGTCATCCTCAACGCGGTCCAGAGCTTCCTGCCCTCGCTCGGGATCGCCCGCGAGGACATGGTCATCGTGTCGGGCATCGGCTGCTCCTCGCGCTTCCCGTACTACATGAACACCTACGGGATGCACTCGATCCACGGCCGCGCCCCGGCCATCGCCACCGGCCTGGCCGCCTCCCGGCCGGACCTGTCGGTGTGGGTCGTGACCGGCGACGGCGACGCGCTGTCGATCGGCGGCAACCACCTGATCCACGCGCTGCGCCGCAACGTCAACATGACGATCCTGCTGTTCAACAACCGGATCTACGGGCTCACCAAGGGCCAGTACTCGCCCACCAGCGAGGTCGGCAAGGTCACCAAGTCCACCCCGATGGGCTCGCTGGACCACCCGTTCAACCCGGTCTCGCTGGCCATCGGCGCCGACGCCACCTTCGTGGGCCGCGCGATGGACTCCGACCGCAAGGGCCTCACCGAGGTGCTGCGGCGGGCGGCCGAGCACGAGGGCACCGCGCTGGTGGAGATCTACCAGAACTGCAACATCTTCAACGACGGCGCGTTCGACCTGCTCAAGGACCCGTCGACCGGCCCGATGTGGACCATCCCGCTGGTGCACGGGCAGCCGTTGGTGTTCGGCCCGGACGGCGCCTCGTGCGTGGTCCGCGACGAGTCCGGGGGCCTGCGGATCGCCGAGACCAACCAGGTCGACGCGAGCGAGATCGTCGTGCACGACGCGACCCGCGAGGACCCGTCCTACGCGTTCGCGCTGTCGCGGCTGTCCAGCCAGGACCTGCGGTACACGCCGATGGGCGTCTTCCGGTCGGTGCGCAAGCCCACCTACGACCGGATGATGGCCGACCAGCTCGCCGACGCCCGCACCGGGGGTGCCGGCGACCTGGACGCGCTGCTCGCGGGCAGCGACACCTGGACCGTCCCGGCCTGACCGAGGACCTCCCTGCCCCCCACCGCTCGCACGCTCGCGGCGGGCCCCTGCAGGGAGGCCGCGACCGGCCCGTCCCCCTCCCGGGAGGCGGGCCGGTCGCGTTCCCGGAGGACCTCGGCCAGGACCGGCAGCGCCCGCCGGAGCTCCGCCCGCGCGGGCGCGGCGAAGCCCAGGACCAGGCCGGCGGGCGGGTCGTGCGGCCCGGGCCCGGTGAGGTGCCGGGCCAGCCCGTCGACGGCGAGCCCGCGGGCCGCGGCCGCCGCGACCACCGCCTCCTCGGCCGCGCGGCCGGGCAGCGGGACGAGCACGTGCGCGCCGGCCGGGTCGCCGGTCACGGCCACCCCCGCACCGGCGAGCCCGTCCACCACGAGGACGCGCCGGTGCGCGAGCTCGCGCCGCAGCCGGCGCAGGTGCCGGGCGAGGTCCCCGGAGGCGGCGAACGCGGCGAGCACCCGCTGGCCCGCGCGTGCGGGGCGGGTGCCGGTGGCGGTCCGGGCGGCCGCGACGGCGGCGCGCACCTCCGGCGGGGCCACGAGCCAGCCGACGCCGAGGGTCGGGCTGAGGACCTTGCTGCTGGTGCCGAGGTGGACCACCACGTCGGGCGCGAGGGCGGCCAGCAGGGGCAGCGGGGCGACGTCGTAGCGCAGTTCGCCGTCGTAGTCGTCCTCGAGCACCCACCAGCCCTCCGCCCGCGCCCGCGCCACGAGCGCGACCCGGCGGGCGGCCGACAGGCGCCGTCCCAACGGCCACTGGTGCGCCGGGGTGCAGTAGACGGCGGCGAGCCCGGGCGGGACGGCGTCGACCACGAGCCCGTCGCCGTCGACCGGGAGGGGCACCACCTCCGCGCCGGTGGCGCGCAGCGCGCCCACCGCGCGCTGGTAGCCGGGGTCCTCGACGCCGACGCGGGCGCCGGGTGGCAGCAGGCGGGCCACCTCCGCGACCGCGGCCGACGTGCCGCCGGTGGCGAGGACCTCCTCCGGCGCGGCCGGCAGCCCGCGGTGGCGCAGCAGGTGCTCGGCGACGGCCGCCTGGAAGGCCGCGTCGGCGGCCGGCTCGGGACCGGGGTCGGCCGGGCGGTCGCCGGCGGCGCGCCAGGCCCGCCGCCAGGCGGCCGGGTCGAGGACCTCCAGGCACGGGGAGCCGGCGCGCAGGTCGACGGCCGGCGCGGGTGCCGCGGGTCGAGGCGTCCCCGGCGCGGAGGCGGCGGTCCCGGCGGGAGCGAGGCCGACGACGTAGGTGCCGGCACCGCGGCGTCCCGCGGCCCAGCCCTCGGCCACGAGCTGGTCGTAGGCGGCGGCGGTGACGGTCCGGCTCACCCGCAGCGCGGTGGCGAGCTCGCGGGTGGAGGGCAGCCGGTCGCCGGGGCGCAGCACGCCGCCGGCGGCCGCGGCGCGCAGCGCGTCGGCGAGCTGGACGGCCAGCGGGCGGCCGGCGGCGCGGTCGAGGACGACCGGGGGCATGTCCACGGGGAGCCTCCGCTCGGATTGGCCTGGTGGACCGGCAGCGTACTGGCCCTTCCGGGATGCCACTCCCTTGCGCAGGCTGGGGTCGTGACCACCTCGACGCCCCTGTCCCCGACCCCTCGCAGCACCCTCCGGCGGCTCGCCGACCGCGCCCGCACCGACCGCGCCGACCTGTACGCCGTCCTCGACGCCGGCCTGGTCGGGCACCTCGGCATCGTGCTCGGCGGCGCCCCGGTCGTGCTGCCGACCGGCTACGGGCGCGACGGCGACACGCTGTACCTGCACGGGTCCACGGGGGCGGCGACGCTGCGGGCGGCCGCGGCGGGGGCGCCGGTCTGCTTCACCGTCACCCACCTCGACGGGATCGTGTACGCGCGCTCGGCCATGCACCACTCGATGAACTACCGCTGCGCCGTCGTGCACGGGACCGCCCGGCCGGTGACCGGCCCCGAGGAGCGGCTGCGCGCCTTCGCGGTGCTGACCGAGCACCTGGCGCCCGGGTCGTGGACGGCCACCCGGCAGCCGTCGCGGAAGGAGGCGGCGGCGACGGCGGTGCTCGCGCTGGACCTGACCGAGGCCAGCGTCAAGGTCCGCACCGGCCCGCCGAACGACGACGAGGAGGACCTGGCGCTGCCCGTGTGGGCGGGCGTGCTGCCGCTGCGCACCGTCGTCGGTGAGCCGGAGCCCTGCCCCCGGCTGCCCGAGGGGACTCCCGTCCCCGAACGCGTCCTCAGCCGGCGGGGGTGACCTTCAGCAGGCGGTCGTCGCCCTCGCCGTTGTCGGTGGTCAGGTACAGCGCGCCGTCGCCGCCGAGCACGGGGGTGCGCACGCGCCCGTAGGTGTCCTCGAGCTCGGGCACCCGGAACTGCTCGGCCAGCCGGCCGTCGTCGAGCCGCAGCGCCAGCACGCCGGTGTCCTTCTGCACGCCGACGACCAGCACGCCGTCGTAGCCGCCCCACTCCGGGCCGCTCAGGAACTCCGCGCCGCTGGTGGCGATCGTCGGGTCGCCGGAGGACCAGACGGCGGCGATCGCGCCCGGGATGCCCGGGTCGGTCATGGGCACGCTCTCGTCGTAGCGGCCGCCGGCGCCGTCGGGGTCCCAGCCGTAGTTGCCGCCGGGCACCGAGAGGTTGACCTCGTCGTCGCGGTCGGAGCCCTGCTCGGCGGTGAAGACGGCGCCGGTGCCCGGCTGGACGGCGATGCCCTGCACGTTGCGGTGCCCGTAGCTGAGCACGAGCCGGGTGTCGGGGTCGGCGTCGCCGGCGAAGGGGTTGCCGGGCGCCGGTCCGCCGGTGGCCGGGTCGACCCGCAGGACCTTGCCGGCCAGGGTGCCGAGGTCCTGCGGGTTGCCGCCGACGGCGTTGTCGCCGGTGCCGACCAGCAGCGCACCGGTGGGGTCGAAGCGCACCCGGCAGCCGCCGTGCCGCCCGGAGGACTCGTTGACCGGGATGTCGCCGACGAGCGGGTCGGCGACGCGGGTGGCGCGGGTCCAGCCGTCGTCGACGGTCCAGGCGACCACCTGGATCTCCGCGCCGCCGTCCTCCTCGACGCCCTGGCAGGTGTAGAACCGCCGGTCGTCGGCGAAGGCGGGGCTGAGGACCAGGCCCATGAGGCCGGTCTCGCCGTCGGCGAAGAGGTCGGAGAAGTCGGCGTCGAGCCCGCGGGCGGTGCCGTCGGGCAGGACGGCGGTGAGGCCGCCGCCGCGCTCGTCGAGCAACAGCGTGCCGTCGGGCGCCCGCGCGACGTCCCAGGGGTGGTCGAGCCCGTCGAGGACCGTCTCCACCCGCAGCGCCGGGAGCGCCGGCGCGGGAGGGGCGCCGGCGTCGGGGACGTCGGTGGCCCCCTCGTCCTCCTGACCGCCGGGCAGGTCGCCGGTCCCACCCGCGGAGCAGCCGGTGAGCACGAGGACGGCGGCCAGCAGCGCGGCGCGGGAGGACCTCACCCCGCCGAGCATCCCCGCGAACGGCGGACGACGCCGTCCGTCAGCTGGTGCGGGTGACCACGTAGTCGCACATGGCCGCGAGCGCGTCGCGGACCTCGCCCGCCGGCACGCCCGACAGGGACGCCTGCGCCCGGTCGGCGTACTCCCGCAGCACCCCGCCGGCCCGCTCGAGCGCCGCGGAGGAGCGCAGCAGCGCCAGCCCCTCGGCGTGCTCGCCGTCGTCGGACAGCGGGCGGGAGACCAGCTCGCGCAGCCGCGCGTCGGCCGGGTCGTCGCCGGCCAGCGCGATGAGCGCGGGCAGCGTGGCGATGCCCTCGCGCAGGTCGGTGCCCGGCGACTTGCCCGACGTGCCGTCGGTGACGATGTCGAGCAGGTCGTCGGAGAGCTGGAAGGCGACGCCGACCTCCTCGCCGAAGCGGGTCAGCGCCTCCACCAGCCCGGGCTCGACGCCGGCGAAGCTCGCGCCGAAGCGCGCGGAGGTGGCCACCAGCGAGCCGGTCTTGTCGGCCAGAACCTCGAGGTAGTGCGCCACCCGGTCCTCACCGGGCCGGGCGCCGACGGTCTCCCGGATCTGCCCGGTGACCAGCCGCTCGAAGGTGCGCGCCTGGATGCGCACCGCCTCGGGACCGAGGTCGGCGAGGATGTCCGACGCGCGGGCGAACAGCAGGTCGCCGGTCAGGATGGCCACGCTGTTGGTCCAGCGGCTGTTGGCGCTCTGCGCCCCGCGGCGCACGTCGGCCTCGTCCATGACGTCGTCGTGGTACAGCGTCGCGAGGTGGGTGAGCTCGCAGACGACGGCGGCCTGCACCACCTCGGGCGCCTGCGCGTCGCCGAGGTGCGCGGCCAGCAGCGCCAGCATCGGCCGGAACCGCTTGCCGCCGGCGGCCATCAGGTGCCCGGCGGCCTCGGAGACGAAGGGGTGCTCGCTGGCCACCGCGGTGGCCAGGGTGGCCTCCACGCGGGCCAGGCCCTCGGCCAGGGACTCGCCGAGGGCCCCCGACGGCAGCCAGGGGCCCATCGTGGAGGCGGGGGTCGCGATGCGGTGCCAGACCTCGGCCGGGGCGTTCCCGTCGACGGCGGCACGGGATCCGGTCATCAACCGACGAAGATAGCCGCCCGATCGGCCAGGCCGAGCACCGCCCCGGGGACGACGCCCAGCACCAGCGTGGCCGCGGCGGTCACCGCGAGCACGATCGTGGTCGGCATCCCGGGCACGCCGACCGTCGGGCCGTCGGCCGCGGGCTCGGAGAAGTACATGAGCACGATGACCCGCAGGTAGAAGAACGCCGCGATCGCGCTCGCCAGCAGCGCCACCAGGGCCAGCGGCCAGGCGCCGTCCTCGATGGCCGCCCGGAACACCGCGAACTTGCCGGTGAAGCCGCTGGTCAGCGGGATCCCGGCGAGCGCCAGCAGGAACAGGCTCATGACGGCGGCGGTGAGGGGTGAGCGCTGCGCGAGCCCCGCCCACTGCGACAGGTGGGTGGCCTCGCCGTCGCCGCTGCGGACGAGGGTGAGGACGGCGAAGGCGCCGAGCGTGGTCGTGCCGTAGGCCAGCAGGTAGAACAGCACCGCCGGCAGGCCGGACCCGGCCGGGTCGCCGGTGGCCGGGAAGCCCACGACACCGACGAGCAGGAACCCGGCGTGCGCCACCGACGAGTAGGCGAGCATCCGCTTGAGGTCGGTCTGGGTGAGGCCGAGCACCGCGCCCACGACCATCGACACGATCGCGACGCCGTAGACCAGCGGCCGCCACGTCCACTCCTCGGTGCCGAACGCGACGTAGAGCAGCCGCAGGATCGCTCCGAAGGCCGCGACCTTGGTGCAGGCGGCCATGAAGGCGGTGACCGGGGTGGGCGCGCCCTGGTAGACGTCGGGGGTCCAGGTGTGGAACGGCGCGACGCTCGCCTTGAACAGCAGGCCCACGACGAGCAGCGCCAGCCCGAGGACGAGGAGCGTGTCGGTCTCCCCCGCACCGACGGCGTCGCGGACGGCGGACAGCCGCACGCTGCCGGTGGCGCCGTAGACCAGCGCCAGGCCGTAGAGGAAGAAGGCCGACGCGAAGGCGCCGAGCAGGAAGTACTTGACCGCCGCCTCCTGCGACAGCAGCCGCCGCCGGCGGGCCAGGCCGCTGATCAGGTACAGCGGCAGGCTGAGCACCTCGAGGGCCACGAACATGACCAGCAGGTCGTTGGCCGTGACGAACAGCATCATGCCGCCGACGGCGAAGGTGGCCAGCGGGTACACCTCGGTCTGCACGCGCTGGACGGTCAGCAGCTCGCGGTCGCGGACGCTGCCCGCCGGGACCGCCGCCGAGACCACGAACGCCGACCGCGCCGGGTCGAGGTTGCGCTCGGCGAACAGCAGGACCGACAGCGCGCCGAGCCCGGCGATGGTCGCCTGCAGGAAGAGCCCGGCGCCGTCGACGGCGAGCGCCCCGCCGGCGGTCACCTCCTGGGTGCCGGCCAGCAGCAGCGTGGTGACCAGCCCGCCGAGCATGCCGACCAGCGCGACGGCGACCTGCACGGGGTGGCGGCTGTCCCGCGGGCCGAACGCCTCCACCAGCACGCCCACGCAGGCGGCGCCCAGGACGAACAGCAGCGGCGCCAGGGCGGCGAAGGACAGGTCGGGTGCCTCGATGGGCATCAGTCGGTCCCCTCGGACGATGCGGAACCGGCGCCGACGTCGCTCATCGTCGCCGCGACGGCGGGCTCGATCAGCCGTACGAGCGGCTGGGGGTGGACGCCGAGGACCAGCACCAGCGCCACCAGCGGGGCGACGACGAGGGTCTCGCGGCGGGTCAGGTCGTACATCCGCGGGGCTCCGCCGGACCGGGCCGGGGCGGGCGCGGTCAGGGTCGCGGTCGCCCCGTGTGCGCCGGTCGCAGGGGCAGCTGCGCCGTGCGGGTCCGTCGCGTGGTGCGGCGCCGCGCCGGCCGCGGCGTCGTCGGCCGGGAACAGCACCCCGCGCGGCGGGCCGTGCATGGTCCGTTGGTAGAGCAGCAGCACGTAGAGCGCGGCCAGGATGATCCCGCCGGTGGCCAGCACGGTGAACACCGGCCGGGTCGGGAACGAGCCGATCAGCACGAGGAACTCGCTGACGAAGCTGTTGGTGCCCGGCAGCGCCAGCGACGCGAGGCCGGCGACCAGGAAGACCCCGGCCAGCTTCGGCGCCCGGGAGGCGACGCCGCCGTAGTCGCCGACCAGCCGCGAGCCGCCGCGGGCGATCAGCATGCCGACCACGAGGAACAGCAGGCCCGTGGCGATGCCGTGGTTGACCATGTACAGCACCGCGCCGGTGCCGGCCTCGGTGGTGAAGGCGAAGACGCCGAGCGCGATGAACCCGAAGTGCGCGATCGAGGTGTAGCTGACCAGCCGCTTCATGTCGGTCTGGCCCATCGCGAGCAGCGCCGCGTAGAGGACGCCGGCGACGGCGAGGACCAGCACCAGCGGGGCGAACTCGCGCGAGGCCTCCGGGAACAGCGGCAGGCAGTAGCGCAGGAAGCCGAAGGTGCCGACCTTGTCGAGCACGCCGACCAGGAGCACGGCGCCGCCGACCGGGGCCTCGGCACCGGCGTCGGGCAGCCAGGTGTGCAGCGGCACGAGCGGCGCCTTGATCGCGAAGGCGACGAAGAAGCCGAGGAAGAGCAGGCGCTGCACGCCGGGGTCGATGTCGAGCTGGCGCAGGGACTCGAAGGCGAAGGTGCCCTCCCCCGCCGCCTCGCTCACCACGTACAGCCCGATGACGGCGGCGAGCATCACCAGACCGCCGACCAGGCTGTACAGGAAGAACTTCACCGCCGCGTACTGCCGGCGCGGGCCGCCGAAGCTGCCCACGATGAAGTACATCGGGACGAGCATCGCCTCGAAGAAGACGTAGAAGAGGAACACGTCGGTGGCGGCGAAGACGCCGACCATGCACGCCTCGAGCAGCAGCAGCCAGGCGAAGAACGTGCGCATCGACCGGTTGGCCGGCGCGGTGTCCTCCCAGGAGGCGAGCACGACCACCGGCACGAGGACGCCGACGAGCAGCAGCATCACCAGCGCGATGCCGTCGACGCCGAGGGCGAAGTCGACGCCGAAGCCGGGGATCCACGGCACGGAGCTCGTGAGCTGGAACCGGTCGCCGTCGGGGTCGAAGGCGACCGTGGCGAGCACCGCGAGCACCAGCACGACGAGGCTGACGCCCAGTGCGAGCTGCCGGGCCGTCGCGGTGCGTTGCTTGGGCAGCCCGGCGACGACGGCGGCGCCGACCGCGGGCACCACCACCATCGCCACGAGCAGCAGGGAGTCGCTCACGCCGTCTCCTCCTCCTGGGGCAGGGACCTGCGCCCGCTCATCCCGCCGTCACCGCCAGCAGCGCCCCGGCCACGACCACCGCGCCGCCGAGCATCCCGAGCGCGTAGGAGCGCACGAAGCCGGTCTGCGCCCGGCCGAGCCGCGACGACGATCCGCCGAGGGTGGCGGCCAGCCCGTTCACCGCGCCGTCGACGCCGCGGTTGTCCACCCACACCAGCGCGCGGGTCAGCCACTGGCCCGGGCGCATGAACACCGCCTCGTTCACCGCGTCGGCGTAGAGCGAGCGCCGGGCCGCGCGGGTGACCGGCGAGACGCGGGCCGGCGCGACCTCGGGCACCTCGCGGCGGCCGACGAACAGCCACGCGGCGAGCACGCCCACCGCCATCACCGCGGTGACCACCACCCCGACGACGGCCGGCGCGACGACGTGCTCGGCCTCCTCCGGGACGCCGAACACCGGCTCGAGCCAGTCGCCGAGCGGCGCGACGACGACGAGCAGGAAGCCCGCCGCCACCGACCCGATCGCCAGCAGCACCATCGGCGCGGTCATCACCGACGGCGACTCGTGCGGGTGCTGTCCCTCGGTCCACCGCGGCCGGCCGAGGAAGGTCATGATCATCAGCCGGGTCATGTAGAAGGCGGTGAGCCCCGCGCCGAGGACGGCGACCCCGCCGAGCAGCCAGCCCGCCCAGTCGCCGCGGTCCAGCGCCGCCTCGATGATCGCGTCCTTCGTCCAGTAGCCGGACAGGAACGGGAAGCCGATCAGCGCCAGGTAGCCCAGGCCGAACGTCACGAAGGTGACCGGCAGCTCGCGCGCCAGCCCGCCGAAACGGCGCATGTCCACCTGGTCGCCCATCGCGTGCATGACCGACCCGGCGCCGAGGAACAGCCCGGCCTTGAAGAAGCCGTGGGTGAGCAGGTGCGCAATGGCCGCCGCGTAGCCGACCGGGCCGAGCCCGACGGCCAGGAACATGTAGCCGATCTGGCTGACCGTGGAGTACGCGAGCACCTTCTTGATGTCGTCGTACGCGCAGCCCACGATCGCGCCGTAGAGCAGCGTGACCGCCCCGACGGCGAGGACGACGGCCCGGGCGGTGGGCGTGAGGTCGTAGATCGGCGCCGACCGGGCGATGAGGTAGACGCCGGCGGTGACCATCGTGGCGGCGTGGATGAGCGCCGACACCGGCGTCGGGCCCTCCATGGCGTCGGGCAGCCACGCCTGCAGCGGGAACTGGCCGGACTTGCCGCACGCGCCGAGCAGCAGGAGCAGGCCCAGTGCCGTCAGCGTGCCGCCGGCCAGGGCGCCCACCCCGCCGAACACGCCCTCGTAGGAGACCGTCCCGAGCTGGGCGAACATCACGAAGATCGCGATGGCGAGGCCGACGTCGCCCACGCGGTTCATCACGAACGCCTTCTTCGCGGCGGTGGCCGCGGCCGGGCGGTCGTGCCAGAACGCGATGAGCAGGTAGGACGCGAGGCCCACGCCCTCCCACCCGACGTAGAGCGCCACGTAGTTGTCGCCGAGGACGAGCAGCAGCATCGCCGCGACGAACAGGTTCAGGTAGGCGAAGAACCGGCGGCGGCGCGGGTCGTGCGCCATGTAGCCGATCGAGTAGACGTGGATGAGCGCGCCCACGCCGGTGATCAGCAGCATGAAGGTCGCCGACAGCGGGTCGACCAGCAGGCCGGCCTCCACGTCGAGCGACCCGGCCGAGACGAAGGTGAACAGGTCGACGTCGACGACGCGCTCGTCGAGGCCGGCGAGCTGCACCGTGCACAGCAGCGCGACGACGAACGCGGCGACGACGGTCGCCGTTCCCAGCAGGTGGCCCCAGCGGTCGGTGCGCCGGCCGCCGAGCAGCAGCACCGCGGCGCCGAGCAGCGGCAGCGCGATGACCAGCCAGGAGGACGACAGCAGCCCCGAGGCCGCGACGGTGTCCATGGGTGCGCCGGCTCCCGTCAGTACTTCAGCAGGTTGGCGTCGTCGACCGACGCCGACCGGCGCGTCCGGTAGATCGACATGATGATCGCGAGCCCCACGACGACCTCGGCCGCGGCGACGACCATGACGAAGAACGCCATGATCTGGCCGTCGACGGTGCCGGTGGCCCGCGCGAAGGTGACCAGCGTCAGGTTGACCGAGTTGAGCATCAGCTCGACGCACATGAAGACGACGATGGCGTTGCGGCGCACGAGGACGCCGACCGCGCCGATGGTGAACAGGATCGCCGCCAGCACCAGGTAGTGCGTGAGGGTCATCGTTCGATCTCCGGGCTGCCGAGGGCGGCGTCGGGGCTGCCGAGCTGGCCCCGGCCGGTGGGCCGCGGCATCTGGTCGGCCTCCTGCGCCTCGATGCCGGTGGCCAGGCTGTCCTCGGCGGTCCGGCCGTCGGGCAGCAGCGCCCCGACGGCGACGGAGTTGGCCCGCGCGAAGACGCCGGGGCCGGGGAGGGTCTGCGGCCGGTCGCCGAGGAAGCGGGCCCGCGACAGCTCCTTCTGCGTCTGCCGGCTGCCGGGCTCCCGCTCGATGTGGGCGAGCACCATCGCGCCGACCGCCGCGGTGATCAGCAGCGCGCTGGTCACCTCGAAGGCGAGCAGGTAGCGGGTGAACAGCAGCTCGGCGATCGCGTCGATGTTGCCGACGCCGCCGGCGTCGTCCAGTCCGCCGGCCGGGAGGTCCTGCGTGGCCCGCGCGATGCCCGCGCCGACCAGGCCGGCGAAGCCGACGCCGAGCACGGTCGCCGCCACCCGCTGCCCGCGCAGCGTCTCGACCACCGAGTCGGAGGAGTCGCGGCCGACCAGCATGAGCACGAACAGGAAGAGGATCATGATCGCGCCGGTGTAGACGATGATCTGCACCGCGCCGAGGAACGGCGCCTGCTGGACGACGTAGAAGACGCCGAGCGCCAGCATCGTGTTCACCAGCCACAGCGCCGAGTGGACGGCGTTGCGGCTGAACACCATGCCCAGCGCCCCGGCCAGCGCGACCGGCCCGAGGACCCAGAAGACGACGGCCTCGCCGGTCCCGAGCTGGGTGGTGGTGTCGGCCGCGGCCGCCAGCACGCTCATGCCCGCTCCACCGTGACCGGCTCGGCCTGCGACCCCGCCTCGGGCTCGCGCACGTAGTAGGCCTTCTCGTCGTCACCGAGCCGCATCGGGTGCGGCGGGGCCTCCATGCCGGGCAGGAGCGGCGCCATGAGCTGCTCCTTGGTGTAGATGAGGCTCTGCCGGTCGTCGTCGGCGAGCTCGAAGTCGTTGCTCATCGTGAGCGAGCGGGTGGGGCAGGCCTCGATGCACAGCCCGCAGAAGATGCAGCGCAGGTAGTTGATCTGGTATACGGCGCCGTACCGCTCACCCGGCGAGTACCGGGCGTCCTCGGTGTTGTCGCCGCCCTCGACGTAGATGGCGTCGGCCGGGCAGGCCCAGGCGCACAGCTCGCAGCCGACGCACTTCTCCAGCCCGTCGGGGTGCCGGTTGAGCACGTGCCGCCCGTGGTAGCGCGGCTTGGTCACCTTCGGGACCTCGGGGTACTCCTCGGTGGTCACCTTCTTGAACATCTGGGCGAAGGTGACGCCGAAGCCCTGACCGGGCGCGGGCAGCAGGCTGCGCCGGGCGGGCGCCGCGCCGCCGTCACGACCGGCCCGCTCGACCTCCCCGCCGCCGCGCCGGGCGGGGCTCGCCCCCGCGGGGGTCCGCTCAGTCATCGCTGTCCTCCTGTGCGCTGGTGGCGGTGCTGCCCGTGGTGCTGCCCGTGGTGCTGCCGGCTCGGCGGCCGGTGCCCACGACGCCGCCCTCGGACCGGCGGGCGCCGACGGGCTCCGCGCGCCGCAGCCGGGGCGACGGCGGGACGGTGAGGTCCATCGGCGGGACGGGGAAGCCGCCCTCGGCGCGGGCGGGCCCGGTGCGCTGCGCCGGGCGGGTGCGCGGGCCGGCCGGCGGCAGGACCTCGGGCTCTGGGTCGACGGCGTGCACCCCGCCGGCCGCGGCCTCCTCGGCCATGAGCCGGGTGTCGCGGTTGCTCATCCGGCTGGCGATCGACAGGCCGAGCAGCACGACCAGCGCGATCGGCACCCCGACGAACACGGCCACCTCGCCGGTGGACAGGTCGGCCTCGCGGGAGACGGTGCGCATCGTGGCGACGGCGAGGATCCACACCAGCGCCGTCGGGACGAGGACCTTCCACCCGAACCGCATGAACTGGTCGTACCGGAGCCGGGGCAGTGTGCCGCGCAGCCAGATGAAGACGAACAGCGCCAGGCAGACCTTGAGGAAGAACCACAGCATCGGCCACCAGCCGGAGTTGGCGCCGTCCCAGATCGACAGCGGCCACGGGGCCCGCCAGCCGCCGAGGAACAGCGTCGCGGCCAGGGCGGAGACGGTGACCATGTTGATGTACTCGGCGAGGAAGAACAGCGCGAACTTCAGCGACGAGTACTCGGTGTGGAACCCGCCGACGAGCTCGGACTCGGCCTCGGGGAGGTCGAAGGGCGCCCGGTTGGTCTCGCCGACGACGGCGATGGCGTAGATGACGAAGCTGACCGGCAGCAGGACCGCGAACCAGCCGGGGCCGGTGAACTCCAGGCCGAAGAACGACAGCTGCGTGCCGTCGGCCTGCGCCGCGACGATCTCCGACGTCGACATCGTGCCGGCGTAGAGGAACACCGCGACGATCGACAGCCCCATCGCGATCTCGTAGCTGACCATCTGCGCGGCGCTGCGCAGGCCGCCGAGCAGCGGGTAGGTCGAGCCCGACGCCCAGCCGGCGAGCACGATCCCGTAGACGCCCATCGCCGAGCAGGCGAGCACCACGAGCACGCCGATCGGGGCGTCGGTGAGCTGCAGCGGGGTGCGCTCGCCGAAGATGCTCACCGTCGGCCCGAGCGGGATGACCGAGAACGCCAGGAACGCCGGGACGGCGGCGATCACCGGGGCCAGGAAGTACACCGGCTTGTCGGCGAGCGCCGGCATGATGTCTTCCTTGAAGGCGAGCTTCAGCCCGTCGGCGAGGCTCTGCAGCGACCCGCGCGGCCCGACCCGGTTGGGGCCGACCCGCTGCTGCATGCGCGAGACGACCTTGCGCTCGAAGACGATCGCGAACAGCGTCATGAGCACGAGCACGACGAAGACGCCGACGATCTTGATGAGCACGATCCACCAGACGTCGGACCCGAAGTCCTCGAGCGTCGGCTGGTCGGGTGCGGCGAGCAGCATCAGGCGGCCCCTCCGGTGCCGAGGCGGACCAGCCCGCCGGGGGCGGTGCCGAGGTCGCGGTACAGCTCGCTGCCGGGGGAGCGCAGGGGCAGCCAGACCACGCCGTCGGGCATCTCGGTGACCAGCACCGGCAGGGTCACCGAACCGGTGGCGCCGGTGACGGTGAGCGGGTCGCCGTCGGCCAGGCCGAGCCGGGCGGCGGCCTCGGCGCCGACGCGGGCCACCGGCAGCCGGGCGGTGCCGGCGAGCTCGGGCTCGTCGCGCTGCAGGGTGCCGACGTCGAGCAGCTGCCGCCACGAGGCCAGCAGCGCCTCGCCACCGGCGGGCTCGGGCGCCACCGCGGGGGCGACGTCGAGGCCGGTGCCGTCGGCGCGGGTGCCGGTGTCGCCGAGCGCGGCGAGCTCGGCGCGGGCGGCCTCGGGAGTGGGCAGCCGCAGGTCGGCGTCCATGAGGTCGGCCAGGCCGTGCAGCACCCGGCCGTCGGGCAGCTGGCCGGTGCCGTGCAGCGTCGCGTCGAAGGACCGCACGCGGCCCTCCCAGTCGAGGTAGCTGCCGGCCTTCTCCGGCGCGGCGGCCACCGGCAGGACGACGTCGGCGTGCTCGGTGACGGCCGAGGGCCGCTGCTCGAGGCTGACGACGAAGCCCGCCGCGGCGAGCGCGGCCTCGGCCAGCGCCGGGTCGGGCAGGTCGGCGGGGTCCACGCCGCCGACGAGCAGGCCGGCGAGCCGGCCGTCGCGGACCGCGGTGAGGATCCCGGTGGTGTCGCGGCCGGGCGTGGCCGGCAGGTCGGCCGGGTCGAGGCCCCACAGCGCGGCGACCTCGGCGGCGGCCACGGGGTCGCCGACCGGACGGCCGCCGGGCAGCAGGCCCGGCAGCGCGCCGGCCTCCACCGCGCCGCGCTCGCCGGCCCGCCGCGGCACCCAGGCCAGCCGGGCGCCGGTGGCGCGGGCGAGGGCCGCCAGCGCGGTGAACGCGCCCGGCACCGCGGCCAGGCGCTCGCCGGCCAGGACCACCGTGCCGGGCTGCCGCAGCGCCTCGACCGCCGGGCCGCCCCAGCTGCCCTCGGCCAGCGCGGTGAGCGCGCGGGCCTCGTCGCCGGGTCGGGTGACCAGCACGGTGGCCTGGAGCTTCTGCGCCGCGCGGGTGGCGAACGGCGCGAGGTCGTAGACGGCGAGCGACCCCTTCCGCACGGCCTTGCGCAGGCGCAGGAAGACGATGGGCGACTCCTCCTCCGGCTCGAACCCGGCCAGCAGGACCGCCGGGGCGGCCGCGAGGTCGTCGTAGGTGACCGCGCTTCGGCCGGGTCCGGTGCCGGCGACGTGCGCGGCGAGGAACGCCTGCTCCTCCGGGGAGTGGGCGCGGGCGCGGGCGTCGACGTCGTGGGTGCCGAGCGCCACCCGGGCGAACTTCGCGTACGCGTAGGCGTCCTCGACCGTGAGCCGCCCGCCGGGCAGCACGCCGACGCCGCCGGCGGCGCGCGCCGCCCGCAGCCCCTCGGCTGCCGCGGCCCAGGCCTCGGGCCAGGACGCGGGCTCGAGGACGCCGTCGCGCCGGACCAGCGGGGTGGTCAGCCGGTCGTTGGTGGTGGCGTAGCGGAAGGCGAAGCGGCCCTTGTCGCAGGTCCACTCCTCGTTGACCGCCGGGTCCTCGCCGGCCAGCCGGCGCATGACCTTCCCGCGCCGGTAGTCGGTGCGCATCGAGCAGCCCGACGAGCAGTGCTCGCACACCGACGGCTCGCTGCGCAGGTCGAACGGCCGCGACCGGAACCGGTACTGCGCGCTGGTGAGCGCGCCGACCGGGCAGATCTGCGTGGTGTTGCCGGAGAAGTAGGAGGAGAACGGCTCGTCCTCGGCGACGGCGACCTGCTCCAGCGCGCCCCGCTCGAACAGCTCGATGAACGGGTCGCCGGCCACCTGCTGGGAGAAGCGGGTGCACCGGGCGCACAGCACGCAGCGCTCGCGGTCGAGCAGGATCTCGGTGCTGATCGGCAACGGCTTGGGATAGGTCCGCTTGACGTCGACGAACCGGGTCTCGCTGCGGCCGTTGCTCATGGCCTGGTTCTGCAGCGGGCACTCGCCGCCCTTGTCGCAGACCGGGCAGTCCAGCGGGTGGTTGATGAGCAGCAGCTCCATCGTGCCCTGCTGCGCCTTGTCGGCGACCGCGCTGGTGAGCTGCGTCTTCACCGCCATGCCCTCGGTGACCGGCATGGTGCAGGAGGCCACCGGCTTGCGCTGCCCCTCCACCTCGACCAGGCACTGCCGGCAGGCGCCGACCGGGTCGAGCAGCGGGTGGTCGCAGAACCGCGGGACCTGGATGCCCACCATCTCGGCGGCCCGGATGATCAGCGTCCCCTTGGGCACCGCGACGTCGAACCCGTCGATGGTGCAGTGGACGGCGTCGGGCGGGGTGTGCGGTCCGGGGACGCCGGGCGGGACGGCCGCGGCGGGCTCCGGGCTCACGGGGGTCACGGTCACTGGTCCTCCTCGCTGGCGCTCGTCGCACCAGTGCCACGGGGTGCTGTGCCCCTGCGTGACCTCGCGAGCTCGGTCACGAGGCGACTCCGACGGGCTCGAGGCGCAGGGAGCGGCCCAGGCGGGCCTGCTCCTCGGGCGGCAGCAGGGCGACGTAGTCGTCGCGGAAGTACTTCAGCGAACTGGTGATGCAGCTGGTCGCGCCGTCGCCGAGGGCGCAGAACGAGCGGCCGAGGATGTTGTCGCAGGTGTCGGTGAGCAGGTCGAGGTCGGCGGCGGTGCCGTGCCCGTCGACGAGGCGCTGCAGCACCTGCACCAGCCAGTAGGTCCCCTCGCGGCACGGGGTGCACTTGCCGCAGGACTCGTGCGCGTAGAACTGGGTGAACCGCAGGGTGGCCTCGACGATCGAGTCGGTCTCGTCGAACACCATGAGCGCGGTGGTGCCGAGCATGGAGCCCGCGGCGGCCACGGAGTCGAAGTCGAGCGGGACGTCGAGGTGCTCGGCGGTGAAGTACGGCGTCGACGAGCCGCCCGGCGTCCAGAACTTCAGCTCGTGCCCGGCGCGGACGCCGCCGGCCATCTCCAGCAGCTCGCGCATCGTGGTGCCCATCGGGGCCTCGTACTGACCGGGGTGGGTGACCCGGCCCGACAGCGAGTAGATCTTCGGCCCGGGCGACTTCTCCGGCCCGAACTCCTTGAACCACTCGGCGCCCCCGCGGACGACGAACGGCACGGTGGCCAGCGTCTCCACGTTGTTGATCACCGTCGGGGCGCCGTACAGGCCGGCGACGGCGGGGAACGGCGGCTTGAGCCGCGGCTGGCCGCGGTAGCCCTCGAGCGAGTCGAGCAGCGCCGTCTCCTCACCGCAGATGTAGGCGCCGGCGCCGGCGTGCACGACGAGCTCCAGGTCCCAGCCCGAGCCCAGGACGTCCTTCCCGAGGTACCCGGCGGCGTAGGCCTCCTCGACGGCGGACACCAGGCGCCGGTGGGCGTGCACGGCCTCGCCGCGGACGTAGATGACGGCGAACCGGCAGCGGATCGCGTACGCCGAGATGATCACGCCCTCCACCAGGGAGTGCGGGTCGGTCATCATCAGCGGCAGGTCCTTGCAGGTGCCCGGCTCGCCCTCGTCGGCGTTGACCACGAGGTACTTGGGCAGCGCGGCCGGCCCCGTGGGCGTCTCCCCCGGCTTGGGCTGCGGGATGAAGCTCCACTTCATGCCGGTGGGGAAGCCGGCGCCGCCGCGGCCGCGCAGGCCGGAGTCCTTGACCAGGGAGACCAGCTCGTCGGGCTCCATGGTCAGCGCGGTGCGCAGCGCGGAGTAGCCGTCGAGGGACTCGTAGGTGGACAGCCGCCAGGGCTGGTCGGCGCCCCAGCGGGAGGTGAGGACGGGGGTGAGGGGCATGGGTCAGGCCTCCCGGGTCGCGGGCCCCTGGCCGGAGGTGCCCGGCTCGGTGCCCGCGGGGGTGTCGGGGGTGGGACGGGGGCCGCCGGGGGTGCGCCGGCCGTACTCGGTGCCCCGGTCGGGGTGCGTCTGCGCGGCGCCGGCCCGCTCGGCGGGGTTGTCGGCCGCGGCGACGCGGGCGTCGGCGGCCTCCTCCTCGGGGGTCCCGCCGGTGCGCCCCGGGGGCGCCACGGTCTGGGCGGGCTCGCCGGCGTCGGCCGGCTGCGGCTCGGGGCCGGTCATCGGCGGGGCGGCCTCGCCGCGCTCGGCCGCCAGCCGGACGCCGGCCAGCGTGGGGCCCCACTCCCCCGGCGCGTCGACGGCGGCCGCCGCGGCCGCGGGGTCGGCGTGCTGGGAGAACCCGGCGAGCTGGCGGGAGACGCCGCGGAAGTCGGTGAGCGGCGCGCCCCGGGTGGGGAGCGGCTTCTCGCCGCGGCGCAGCGCCGCCACCAGCGCCCGGGCGCTGTCGACGTCCTGCTGGTCGTAGAACTCGTAGTCGACGGTGACCACGGGGGCGTAGTCGCAGGCGGCCAGGCACTCGGCGTGCTCGAGGGTCACCGACCCGTCGGCGGCGGTCTCGTCGTGGTGGACGCCGAGGTCGTCGGAGAGGGCGTCCATGATCCGCTGCCCGCCGAGGACGGCGCACAGCGTGTTGGTGCAGACGCTCACGATGTGCCGGCCGGTCGGGTGGCGCTTGTACATCGTGTAGAAGGTCGCGACCGCGCCCACCTCGGCGCGGGTCAGGCCCAGCTCCTCAGCGCACAGCGCGATGCCCTCGGGGCTGACGTAGCCCTGGTAGCTCTGCACCAGGTGCAGCATCGGCAACAGCGCCGAGCGCGGCTGCGGGTAGCGCGTCATGATCTCCCGCGCCTCGAGCCGGGTCTGCTCGGTCAGCGGCGGCAGGTCGGCGTGCGCGGGCTCGACGGGGCTGTCGACCAGCCCCGTCGTCGCCGCGCCCTCCGCCGATCCGGGCAGTGCGGTCACCGGTCGACACCCCCCATCACCGGGTCGATCGAGGCGATCGCGGCGATGACGTCGGCGATCATGCCGCCCTCGCTCATGGCCGCGGTGGCCTGCAGGTTCACGAAGCTGGGATCGCGTACGTGGACGCGCCACGGGCGGGTGCTCCCGTCGCTGACCACGTGGTAACCGAGCTCCCCGCGCGGCGACTCGACCGGCACGTACACCTGCCCGGCCGGCACCCGGAAGCCCTCGGTGACCAGCTTGAAGTGGTGGATCAGGGCCTCCATCGAGGTGCCCATGATGTGCCGGACGTGGTCGAGGGAGTTGCCCATGCCGTCGGCGCCGAGCGACAGCTGCGCGGGCCAGGCGATCTTCCTGTCCTCGACCATGACCGGGCCGGGCTCGAGCCGGTCGAGCGCCTGCTCGACGATGCGCAGCGACTCCTGCATCTCCGCCATCCGGACCAGGAACCGGCCCCAGGCGTCGGAGGTGTCGGCGGTCGGCACCTCGAAGTCGTAGGTCTCGTAGCCCAGGTAGGGCTCGACCTTGCGCAGGTCCCAGGCCAGGCCGGTGGCGCGCAGCGGCGGGCCGGTGACGCCGAGGGCCAGGCAGCCGCTGACGTCGAGGTAGCCGACGTCCTTGAGCCGCCGCTGCCAGATCGGCTGCCCGGTGAGCAGCTTGTGGTAGCCGGCCAGCTGCTCGGGCATGATCCGCAGCCACTCGCGGATCGACTGCTCGGCGCCGGGGGGCAGGTCCTGCGCGACGCCGCCGGGGCGGATGTAGGCGTGGTTCATCCGCAGGCCGGTGATCTCCTCGAGCAGGTCGAGGCACAGCTCCCGCTCACGGAAGCCGTTGGTCATGCCGGTGAGCGCGCCGAGTTCCATGCCGCCGGTGGCCAGGCACACCAGGTGCGAGGCGATCCGGTTGATCTCCATCACCAGGACGCGGATGGTCTGCGCCCGCTGCGGCACCTCGATGCCGAGCAGCTTCTCGACGGCCATGCAGTAGCCGGCCTCGTTGAACAGCGGGGCCAGGTAGTCCATCCGCGTCACGAAGGTCGTGCCCTGCGTCCAGGTGCGGTACTCGGTGTTCTTCTCGATGCCGGTGTGCAGGTAGCCGATGACCACCCGCGCCTTGGTCACCGTCTCGCCCTCGAGGTCGAGCACCAGCCGCAGCACGCCGTGCGTGGAGGGGTGCTGCGGCCCCATGTTGACGACGAGGCGCTCCTCGCCGGTGAGGTCGCTGCCGAAGGCCTGGTCCCAGTCGCCGCCGGTGACCGTGTAGACGCGGCCCTCGGTGGTCTCGCGCGACCCGGCGTACGGGTCTGCGCCGGCCGGGGTGGTGGCGGTCACCGGTAGCTCCGGCGGGTGTCCGGCGGCGGGATGGTGGCGCCGTGGTACTCCACCGGCACGCCGCCCAGCGGGTAGTCCTTGCGCTGCGGGTGCCCGTCCCAGTCGTCGGGCATGAGGATCCGGGTGAGCGCCGGGTGCCCGTCGAAGACGATGCCGAACATGTCGTAGGTCTCCCGCTCGTGCCAGTCCGCCGTCGGGTAGACCGACGACACCGACGGGACGTGCGGGTCCTCGACGGTGACGGCCACCTCGAGCCGGATCCGGCGCCGGTAGGTCATCGACGTCAGGTGGTAGACGACGTGCAGCCGCGGCCGGCCCGGCGTGGTCACCGGCCCGCCGCTGCCCTCGTAGTCGACGCCGGAGACGCTGCTGCACAACTCGAAGCGCAGCGCGTCGTCGTCGCGCAGCGCCCGGATCAGGCTGAGCAGGTGCTCGCGGGCGACGAAGTAGGTGATCTCCCCGCGGTCGACCAGCACCCGCTGGACGGCGGCGGCGTAGGTGGCCTCGCCGACCGCCTCGGCCAGCGCGTCGGTGACCTCGTCGAACCAGCCGCCGTAGGGCCGCTCGGTGGAGTGCAGCGCCACCGCGCCGCCGGGCTCGACCCGTACCAGGCCGCCGAAGCCGGAGGTGTCGCCGCTGCCGGAGACACCGAACGCGCCCTTGCGGAAGCCCCCGGACGGGGCCGCGACGCCCTGGCTCGCGTCGGCGCCGCTGCGGTCGCCGGGGCCGGTCACCGGGTGCCACCGTACTGCTCGGGCAGCAGGACGGCGTTGCCACCGCGGCGCTCGATGAGGAACTGGCCGGTGCGGCCGGCCGCCGCGGCCTCCTCGTAGGCCCGGCGGGCCTCCTTGTCGGCGCGGATGCTCGAGGGCATCTCGACCAGCAGGTCGCGGGCGCGGCCCTCGGCCCGGTCGAGCTCGAGCTGGCGGGCCCGCTTGGCACCCAGCGGCTCGTTCTGGATCTTGTGGTGGAGCTTGAGGATCGCGTCCATCAGCATCTCCGGGCGCGGCGGGCAGCCGGGCAGGTACATGTCGACGGGGACGACGTGGTCCACGCCCTGCACCACCGCGTAGTTGTTGAACATGCCGCCGGAGCTGGCGCACACGCCCATGGCGAGCACCCAGCGCGGCTCGGGCATCTGGTCGTAGATCTGCCGCAGGACCGGCGCCATCTTCTGGCTCACCCGGCCGGCGACGATCATCAGGTCGGCCTGGCGCGGGGAGGCCCGGAAGACCTCCATGCCGAAGCGCGCGAGGTCGTAGCGGCCGGCGCCGGTGGCCATCATCTCGATGGCGCAGCAGGCCAGGCCGAAGGTGGCCGGCCACAGCGACGACTTGCGCGTCCAGTTGACGAGCTTCTCGACCGTCGTGAGCAGGAAGCCGCTCGGCAGCTTCTCCTCGAGACCCATGTGTGTCAGCTCCCCGCCGTCAGTCCCACTCGAGGCCGCCGCGGCGCCAGACGTAGGCGTAGGCGAGGAAGACGGTGGCGATGAAGACGACCATCTCGACCAGGCCGAACAGCCCCAGCGCGTCGTTGGCGACGGCCCACGGGTAGAGGAAGACGATCTCGATGTCGAAAACGATGAAGAGCATCGCCGTCAGGTAGTACTTCACCGGGAACCGGCCGCCCTGGAGCGGCTGGTCGACCGGCTCGATGCCGCACTCGTAGGCCTCGAGCTTCGCCCGGTTGTAGCGGCGCGGGCCGACGTACGGCGCGACCGCCACCGAGAACAGCGCGAAGGCCGCGGCGAGCGCGAACAGACCCACGATCGGGACGTAGGCCGACAGCACCGGCGCCTCCCTCGGCGACTCAGACGCTTGTGAAGAATTTCACAAACTGGTGCATCGAGCCTATGCCGCGTCCCCGGGGGATGGAAGCGCCGGGGGTGAGTGAGTTCACATCGGGCGGTCACGGTCCGGTCACGGACCGCCGCGACGAGGCCTCAGACGGAGGGCGTCAGCCGGGTGAGGACGGCGACGGCGCGGTCGAACCGGTCGCCGTCGCGGCCGTCGGAGAGGTTGCCCATCAGCCGCAGCGCCGCGTTCACCATCGCCGGGCGCTTGAGCCCGTGCGCCGTGGCGAAGCGGACGAGGCCGGGGCGGTCGAGCAGCGCCAGGAACGCCGTCCCGAGCCGGTGGTGGCGGCCGTAGGCCTCGCGCAGCCGCTCGGGGTAGGCGCGCAGCACCGCCTCGCGGGCCGGCCCCTCCGGCGCGCGCAGGGCGGCGGCGGCCGTCTCGCCGGCCATCCGGCCGGTCTCCAGCGCGTAGCTGATGCCCTCGCCGTTGAACGGGTTGACCACGCCCGCGGTGTCGCCCGCCAGCAGCAGCCCGCGGGTGTAGGCGGGGCCGCGGTTGAGCGCCATGGGCAGGCCGGCGCCGCGCAGCGGGGTGACCGCGTGCTCCTCGCCGAGTTGCCACTCCGGCGGGAGCGTGGCCAGCCAGCGGCGCAGCACGGTGCGCGCGTCGGTCTCCCCGCCGCGGCGGGTGTCGAGCAGGCCGAAGCCGACGTTGGCGGTGCCGTCGCCCATGCCGAACGACCAGCCGTAGCCGGGCATCGAGTCGGCGGTCGGGCCCTCGGCGGAGAGGTCGAAGGAGATGTCGAGGTAGTCGTCCTCGCCGCGCGGCGTCTCCACGTACCGGCGGACGGCGACGCCGAGCGGGCGGTCCTCGCGGCGGGTCAGCCCGATGGCCTTGGCCAGCCGGCCCGACAGCCCCTCCGCGGAGACCACCAGCGGCGCCCGCCAGCTGACCGGCTCCTTCCCCGGCCCGGCCTGGGCGCGCACGCCCGCGACCCGGCCCGCGTCGTCGAGCAGCGGGTCGGTGACGGTGACCTCCTGCTCGAGCCGGGCGCCGGCGGCGACGGCGTGCTCGGCCAGCACCGGATCGAGATCGCGGCGAGCGCGGATGAGGCCGTAGGAGGGCCAGGAGTCCAGCTGCGGCCAGTCGACCTCGACGACCTGGCCGCCACCGAAGACGCGCAGCCCCCGGTGCCGCACCCAGCCCGCCGCCGGGGAGACGTCGACGCCCATCTCGTCGAGCGCCTTGACCGCGCGGGGCGTGAGGCCGTCGCCGCAGACCTTCTCGCGCGGGAACCGGGCCTTCTCCAGCACGACGACGTCGAGCCCGGCGGTGGCCAGCGCCCAGGCGGCCGCCGACCCCGCGGGGCCGGCACCCACCACGACGACGTCGGCACTGCCCCCGGCGGTCGGACTCGTCACGCGCTGGCCCCCTCGGTGCTCGGTCGCGGCCCGGGCGGACCGACCGTCCGAGCCTAGGCGGGGCCCCGGCGGGCGGCGGAGGCGAGCGCGGCGACCACCTCGTCGTCGCCGGTCTCGCCGAAGTCGTCGTACCAGCGGCCCACCGCGCCGAACGGCCGCGGGACGAGCAGGCGGACGACGGCGTCGGCGTCGAGGGCGACGCCGGGCGCGGCGACCGGGACGGCGACGACGACCGCCGCCGGACCGGCGCGACGCACCGCGGCCAGAGCGGCGCGCATCGTGGCTCCGGTGGCCAGCCCGTCGTCGACGAGGACGACGGTGCGCCCGGCCGGCTCCGGAGGCGGGCGGTCGCCGCGGTAGGCCGCGCGGCGGCGGTGCAACTCGGCGAGCTCCGCGCGCCGGACCTCCGCGGCGGCCGCCTCGTCGACGTCGACCCGCGCCAGCACCTCCTCCACGGCGACGCTCTCGACGGTCTCCCCGACCGCGGCGAGGGCGCCGGTGGCCAGCTCCGGCCGGCCGGGCAGGCCGAGCTTGCGGACGGCGACGACGTCGAGCTCCGCGCCGAGGGCCGCGGCCACCTCCGCGGCGACGAGCACCCCGCCGCGGGGCAGCCCGAGGACCAGCGCGCCGGCGTCCAGCGGGACGGCGGGCGCGGTGGCGGGGTCGGTCAGGCGCGCGGCGAGCTGCCGGCCGGCGTCGCGCCGGTCGGCGAACGGCGGCGGGCCCACCGCTGCCGCCGGCTCAGACCGGCTGGGGCCCCGCCGGCGGGGGCGCGGTCGGGTCGGTGGGGCTCGGCTGCGGCAGCGGGGCCGGCGACGGCGGGGAGATCGGGTCCACCGGGGACGGCGACGGGCCGGGCGGCTCGGGCGCCGGGAACGGGTCGGTCATGGACCGACGCTAGCCCCGTGGACGCCGGCCGGCGGCCCTGTCCGCGCGCGGCGGACGCCGCGGCCTCCCGCGATCATGGGACGCCGGTGGCGACACACCGACGGCGTCCGGCGTGTCCCCACGCGGACTTCATGATCGCGGGAGGGGTGCGCCTAGGGGCGGCGGGCGCGGTGCAGCGCGACGATGCCGCCGGTGAGGTCGCGCCACTCGACGTCGACCCAGCCGGCCGCCTGGATGCGGGCGGCGAGCGCCGGCTGGTCGGGCCAGGCCCGGATCGACTCGGCGAGGTAGACGTAGGCGTCGGGGTTGCTGCTCACCGCGGTGGCGATCCGCGGCAGCGCCCGCATGAGGTACTCGGTGTAGACGGTGCGGAACGGCGCCCACGTGGGGCTGGAGAACTCGCAGACGACGAGCGTGCCGCCCGGGCGCACCACACGGGCGAACTCGCGCAGGGCCGCGTCGGGGTCGGCGACGTTGCGCAGGCCGAAGGAGATGACCAGCCCGTCGACGCTGGCGTCGGCCAGCGGCAGCGCCATCGCGTCGCCGGCCACCATGGGCACCGGCCGCCACGCGCCGGCGCGCAGCATCCCCTGCGAGAAGTCGCAGGCCACCGCCCGGACGCCGCCCGCGGCGAGCTCCACCGTGGAGACGCCCGTGCCGGCGGCCACGTCGAGCACGACGTCGCCCGGCCGGGCGCCCAGCGCCTCGCGGGTGGCCCGCCGCCAGGAGACGTCGCGGCCGGCGGACAGGACGGTGTTGGTGAGGTCGTAGCGCCGCGCGACGCCGTCGAACATGGCCGCGACCTCGTGCGGCTGCTTGTCCAGACCGGCCCGCCGACCGGCGGTGTGTGCGCTCTCTCGCCGGTCCGTCACGGCACCGACGCTACCGGCCTGCCTACGCTGGGGAGCGTGACAGCCGCGGCGGTGACCTCCCCGGACGCCGTCGCGCCCGCGGTCACCACGGTCGCGCTGCCCGACGCCCCCGACCTGCTGACGCTGCTGCCGCGCGAGGGCGCCCTGTCGTGGGTGCGCCGCGGCGAGGGCCTGGTCGGCTGGGGCGAGGCCGACCGTCTCGAGGTCTCCGGTCCCGGCGCGCTGGCCGAGGCCGCCGCCTGGTGGGCCGACCGCAGCGCCGCGCTCGCCGTCGACGACGCCGTCGGGGTCCCCGGCTCCGGTCCGGTCGTGTTCGCGAGCATCGCGTTCGACCCGGCCGCGGGGACGTCGGTGTTCGTCGTCCCGGAGGTCGTCGTCGGCCGCCGCGGCGGGGTCGCGTGGATGACCACCACCGGCGACGCCGACCCGCGCGACCTGCCCTCCCCCGCTCCGCTGCCGCCGGCGCCCGCGCGGCTGCGCTACGCCGACGGCGCGCTCGACCCGGCGTCCTGGTGCGGCGCGGTGTCCGCCGCCGTCGCGCGCATCGGCGACGGCGACCTCGCCAAGGTGGTGCTCGCCCGCGACCTGCTGGTCACCGCCGACGTGCCGCTCGACGCCCGCCGGCTGCTCGACCGCCTGGCCGCCCGCTTCCCCGACTGCTGGACCTTCGCCGTCGACGGCCTGCTCGGCGCCACCCCGGAGCTGCTGCTGCGCCGCACCGGGCGGCAGTTGTCGGCCCGGGTGCTCGCCGGCACCGCGCCGCGCGGCGCGGGGGCCGACGACGAGCGGCTCGCGGCGGGGCTGCTGGTCAGCTCCAAGGACCGCGCCGAGCACGCCCTCGCCGTCGACTCCCTGGTCCGCGCGCTCGACCCCTTCTGCACCGCGCTGTCGGTGCCGGTGGAGCCCTCGCTGCTGACGCTGCCGAACGTGCGGCACCTGGCCACCGACGTCGTCGGCACCCAGCGCCGCTCCGGCGGGCGCGGGCGCGCCGGCCTGCTGGACCTGGTGGACGCCGTGCACCCGACGGCCGCCGTCTGCGGCACCCCTCCCGACGTCGCGCGCGCGGTGATCGGCGAGCTCGAGGGCATGGACCGCGGCCGCTACGCCGGACCGGTCGGCTGGCTCGACGCCCGCGGCGACGGCGAGTTCGGCCTGGCGCTGCGGTGCGCGCAGCTGTGCGACGACGACCCCGCCTCGGCCCGGCTGTTCGCCGGGTGCGGCATCGTGGCCGGCTCCGACCCGGCCGCCGAGCTCGCCGAGACCCAGTCGAAGTTCGCCGCCTTCCAGGCCGCGCTGGAGAGCTGATGCGGCTGGTCCCCGACCTGCGCTGGGACCACAACGCGCACTACCGGCCCCTGCTCCTGCGCGCCGTGCCGCGCGGCGCCGGCCGGGTGCTCGAGGTCGGCTGCGGCGCCGGTGACCTCGCCGCGGCGCTCGCGCGACGGGCGGCGCGGGTGGACGCCGTGGACCGCTCACCGGAGATGGTCGCGGCGGCCCGCGCACGGGTGCCCGGGGACGTACAGGTCCTCGAGGCCGACGTGCTGGCCCTCCCCCTGCCGCGCGACGCGTACGACGCCGTCGTCGGCATGAGCGTGCTGCACCACCTGCCGCTGGAGGAGGCACTGCGGGCCCTCGCGGCGGCGCTGCGCCCGGGCGGCGTGCTGGCGATGGTCGCGCTGCCCCGCACCGACCTGCCCCACGAGCTGCCGGTGGAGCTCGCCGCGGCGGTCGCGGACCGCGCCGTGGGGCTGTGGCGGGCCGTGCGCGGCCTGCCCGTCGAGCTCCCCGCGCCGGGGATGCCGATGCGGGACCCGGAGCTCACCGTGCGGGAGGTGCGGGCACGGGCCCGGGCGGTCCTGCCGGGCGTGCGCGTCCGCCGCCTGCTGTTCTGGCGCTACGGGCTGGTGTGGCGGCGTCCGGGCTGAGCGCCGGGGAATCCGGTCGGCAGGGGCCATCGGCCCTGGTTGGGTGGCCCGGTGCGTCCCGTCCCGACCGTTCCCGGCGACCGCTCCCTGCCTCCCCCGTTCGACCACCCGCACGCCTCCGCGGAGGCCCGCGCGATCGCCGAGCGGGGGACGGTCCTGCGTGCCCAGGTCGGGTCCGGCGTCCACGGCACCTCGGTGGCCGGCCAGGACGACCGCGACGAGATGGGCATCTGCCTCGAGCCGCCGGAGTTCGTGACCGGCACCGGCCGGGTGCCGGCGGGGCTGTCGACGACGGCGACCGTGCCGTTCGAGCAGTACCACCGGCACACCGCCTGGGACCGGCCCGGCGGGCTGGCCAACCGCTCGGGCGCCGGTGACCTCGACGTCGTCGTCTACTCGGCGCGGAAGTGGGCGCGCCTGGCGCTGGGCGGCAACCCGACGGTCCTGCTCCTGCTGTTCGTGCCGGACGAGGAGGTCGTGGTCCGCACGGAGACCGGGGCGGAGCTGGTGGCGCACGCCGACCGGTTCGTCTCGCGCCTCGCGGCCGACCGCTTCCTCGGCTACCTGCGCGCCCAGCGGGCGGCGATGACCGGCGCCCGCCCCGGCCGGGCGGAGCTCGTGGACGCGCACGGGTTCGACGTGAAGTTCGCGACGCACGCGCTGCGGCTCGGGCTGCAGGGCGTCGAGCTGCTGCGCACCGGCCGGATCACGCTGCCGGTGCCCGAGCCCGACCGCGCGTACCTGCGGCGGGTCCGCCGCGGCGAGGTGCCGCTGGCCGAGGTGGTCGCGGCGGTCGACGACGCCGAGGCGCGGCTGGTGGCGCTGCGCGACAGCCCGGCGGTGCCGCCGCTGCCCGACCGGGCCTGGGTCGACGGCTGGCTCCACCGCGCCCACCTCGCGTACTGGGCGTCGCTGTCCTGAGCCCGCCCCGGTACGACGAGGACCCCGGCCGCGGGCGGCCGGGGTCCTCGTGTCGGGCTGTCGTCAGCCGACGTAGTTCACGTGCACGTGGTCGAAGTGGTTCGCGGTGACGCCACCGCGGTCCTCCATGGCACGCCACGCGCCGTCGGGCGAGGTGAGGATGCGCTGCTCCCAGATGACGTACTCGACGCCGAGCTCGTCCCAGTGGTCCACGTGGTACTGCGCGATGGCGTCGCCGAGGGCGGCGTCGCTCATGACCATGTAGTCCAGGGCCTTGCCCGAGGGGTGGCCGTCGGGGTCGACGGCGCTGGGCCGGGTGCCGCCGAGGGTGATGTCGCCGGCGCCGGGGACGGCGCTGACGACGGCGTTCGCGGCCGCCTGCACCGCGGCGTGGATCGGCCCGGAGCTGTTGGTGATGGTGGCGACGGCGGCGACCGGGGCGGGCGCCGCGGCGACCTCGGGGGCGGCCTCGGCGAGCGGGGCGACCTCGCCGGCGGGCGCGGACTCCCCGGCGTTCGAGCCACCGGCGGGGGCCTCGGCCGGGGCGGGGCTCTGGGCGGGGGTCTCGGCCGGCGCCTCGGCGGCGGGGGCGGCGGGCGCGGCGGCCGGGGCCGCCCCGCTCACCGCGAACACCTGACCCGGGAAGATCAGGTTCGGGTTGCTGCCGATGACGTCGACGTTGCGCTCGTACAGTTCCCGCCAGCTCTGGGCGTGGGCGGCGGCGATCTCGGCGACGGTGTCGCCCCAGCGGACGGTGTAGTCCTCGGTGTCGGCCTCGACCGAGGCAGCCTCGGCCGGCGCGGCCTCGGCAGGCGCGGCCTCGGCAGGCGCGGCGGTGGCGGCCTCCGGCGCGGGGGCGGCCTCCGGCACGGGGGCAGCCTCCGGCGCCGGGGCCTCGGCGGCGGGCGCAGCCGGGGCGGCGGGCGCGGCCGGGGCGGCGGGCGCCTCGGCGGCGGCCGCGGTGGTGCCGTCGGCCAGGTACTTCCCGCAGGACGGCCAGGCGCCGATGCCCTGCCCGGCGAGGACCGCCTCGGCGATCTCGACCTGCTGGGCCGGGGTGGCGAGGTCGGCGCGCGGGGCGAGCTCGGTGCCGCCGAACGCGGCCCAGGTGGACTGGCTGAACTGCAGGCCGCCGTAGTAGCCGTTGCCGGTGTTGATCGACCAGTTGCCGCTCGACTCGCACTGGGCGACACCGGACCAGTCGTGGCCGGTGGAGGCGGAGGCGGGCGAACTGAGGACGCCCAGACCGACGACGGTGGCGCCGGCGGCGACAGGGGCCTTGGCGATGACCTTCTTGGTGCGGACGTAACGGGGTGCGCGGTGCTTGGACATGGTGATGATCTCCCGATCACCGCCGGCGAGGTGAGCTGTCGGGTTCGGGCGATCGGTGCCCGGCCGCGGGACGCGGCTTCACCCCGGAGACGCGTTCAGGTCAGGCCCCCGTAGGCCGTCACGCGCCGGAAGTGGGTCCCCCACCCCTGCCCTGGGAGTTGACGTGAGCGACCGGTGGGCAGGGTTTGGCGGACCGGGCGCCGCGCTCCTGTTTGCTGAGCGCGACCGAAACGTTACATACCGCTTTGGTAACTGTCGTCGTGTTGACACTCACAGTGGACGGCGTCCGGCGTGTCGGTCATCCGTCGTGTACCCGGGCGCGAGCGATCGGTCAGCGCCTCCGTCGCGTGACGAGCGCGCAGCTCACGCAGCAGGTCGTCGGTGACCTCGACCCCGGCCCCCGCCGCGGCGGGCACGTCCCGGGAGTACTGCTCGTAGCCCGGGGGTGTGTAGGGACACAGCGCCCGGACCTCCACCGCGCCCCCGTCGCGGAACCCGTGCAGCGCCCCGCGCGGCGCGTGTGCGAGGTCACCCGGCCGCAGCACCGCCTCGCCGTCGTCGGTGGACACCGTCAGCTCCCCGGCGAGGACGACGAAGGTCTCGTCGTGGGCGTGGTGCACGTGCGGCCGCGCGCCCACCACGCCAGGCGGCACGGCGAACTCCTCGACACCCAGGCGGCCGCCGGTGCCGGCGCCGGTCAGGGCGACCGGTGCAGCACGCCCGCCGCCGGGACCACCTCCCCCTGGCCGGCGCGGACCACGACGGCGCGAGGGACGACGGCGCGGGGAACGGCCTCCTCAGCCACCGGCGAGCGCCCCGGAGGCCGCCTCCCGCAGGGCGACGGCGAGGCCCGCCTCCGCGCGCTGGTCGGTGCGGACGACGACCACCCGCGGCCCGCCCAGCGCCAGCGCCCCCGGCAGCTCACCCGCGGCGGTCACGGCGGTGGCCTCCCAGCCCAGGGCCCGGGCGACGGCGACCAGGTCACGCCCGTGCGGCGTGCCGAACACCCGCCGGTAGTCGCGCTCGTACGCGGGCCTGCCCGGCTCGAGCTGGGCGAAGATCCCGCCGCCGTCGTTGTCCGGGACGACCACGGTGAGGTCCGGCCGCGCCTCGCCCTCGCCGGTCAGCAGGCCCTGGAGGTCGTGCAGGAAGGTCAGGTCGCCCATGAGCGCGACCGCGGGGCCGCCGTGCACCAGCGCCGCCCCGATCGCCGTGGAGATCGTCCCGTCGATACCCGCCACGCCCCGGTTGGCCAGCACCGCCACGTCCCCGCGCGGCACGGCGAGCCGGTCGACGTCGCGCACCGGCGTCGAGGAGCCGAGCACCAGCAGGGCGCCGGCGGGCAGCGCGGCGACGACGTCGCGGGCCAGCCGCGCGGCGGTCAGGCCGGGCGCGTCGTCGAGCAGCGCGTCCACGGCCGCGCCCACCCGCCCCGCGGCGGCCCACCAGGCGGCCGCCCACGCGGGGTCGGCCGGCGGCCCGGACGGCGGCACAGCTCGGGTGACCGAGGTGCTGGAGCGGGCGGGGTCGGGCCAGCGCGGGCCGGTCACCACCGTCTCCACCCGCACGCGCGGGTCGGCCAGCAGCGCCGACACCGGCCGGGACAGGGTCGGCCGCCCGACCACGACCACCCGCGCGGGCCGGTGCTCCGCCAGCCAGTCCGGCGCACCGAGCAGCAGTGCCCCGCCGCGCACGGCGTCGCCGGTCCACGCGCCCCCGCTGGGCTCGGCCACCACCGGCCAGCCCGCGGCCGCGGCGCCGTCGGCCCAGGCCCGGCCGGAAGCGGACGGCCCGTCGCCGGCGACCACCAGCGTGCGCGGGGCGTCGGGCAGCGGGTCCCCGCCGGCCGGCGCGCCCGCCCCGCCGGTCCACGGCCCGCCGTCGTCGCGCCCGGCCCAGGGCCCCGCGAGCGGGCCGGGCTCCTCCTCGGGCAGCAGCGGGTCCCGCAGCGGCAGGTCGAGCTGCACCGGGCCGGGGTCGCCGGACATGGCGCCGGTGGCGGCGAGCAGGGCGCGGGAGACGACCGAGCGCCAGTAGCGGTTCTGCGCGGCCTCGCGGCCGGCCTCGGGCACCCCGACATCGGCCGCCCAGCGCACCGCGCCGCCGTAGAGGCCCGGCTGCTCGATCGTCTGGTTGGCGCCGGTCGAGCGCAGCTCCGGCGGCCGGTCGGCGGTCAGCGCGAGCAGCGGGACCCCGCTGGTGTCGGCCTCGAGCACGGCGGCGTGCAGGTGCGCGGTCGCCGTCCCGGAGGTGGTGAGCACCGGCACCGGGCGGCCCGAGGCCCGGGCGAGGCCGAGGGCGAGGAAGGACGCCGTCCGCTCGTCGATGCGCACGTGCAGCCGCAGCAGACCGGCCCGCTCGGCCGCGGCGAGGGCCAGCGCCACCGGCGCCGAGCGCGACCCCGGGGCGACGACGGCGTCGCGCACCCCGCCGCGGACCAGCTCGTCGACCAGCACGCGGGCGAACGCGGTGGAGGGGTTCACGCGGCCAGCACCGCCGCGAGCCGCTGCGCCCACCGGCCGGTGACGTCGTCGGGCGCGGTCACCTCGGCCAGCCGGTCGGGCTCCACGGCGCGGACGGGCAGCGCGCCGTCGACCGGCAGCAACGGGTCGGCCGTCACGTCGCCGACCAGCAGCGCGACGGTGGCCAGCCCGCAGGCGAACGGCAGCTCGGGCAGCGCGGCGGCCAGCGCCACCCCGGCGGCGATGCCCACGGAGGACTCCAGCGCCGAGGACACCACGCACGGCAGCCCGTGCGCCTCGGCCACCCGCAGCGCCGCGCGCACGCCGCCGAGCGGCTGCACCTTGAGGACGACGACGTCGGCGGCCTCGCGCAGGTCCACCGCGAGCGGGTCCCCGGCGCGGCGCACGCCCTCGTCGACGGCGACCCGCACGTCGACCCGGCGGCGCAGCGCGGCCAGCTCCTCCAGCGTGGCGCAGGGCTGCTCGGCGTACTCGAGGCCGACGCGGTCCAGCTCCCGGATGCGGGCGACGGCGGTGTCGACGTCCCAGGCGGCGTTGGCGTCCACCCGCACCGCCCCGGCCGGGCCGAGCGCGTCGCGGACGGCCTCCACCCGGGCCAGGTCGTCGGCCGGCGTCTGCCCCGGCTCGGCCACCTTCACCTTCGCCGTCCGGCAGCCCGAGGCGGCCGCGATCGCGTGCGCCCGCTCCGCGCCGACCGCGGGCACGGTGACGTTGACGGGGACGGCGTCGCGCACCGGTGCGGGCCAGCCCTCCAGCGCGGCCTCGGCGGCGGCGGACCACCACCGCCGGCTCTCCTCGACGCCGTAGTCCCAGAACGGGGAGAACTCGCCCCAGCCGGCCGGCCCGCGCACCAGCACGCCGTCGCGGACGTCGATGCCGCGGAAGCGGGTGCGCATCGGCACCGACCACACCGCCGTGGCCGTCGTCCCGGGCGGGAGCGGCACGGAGGTGATCACGCCGGCAAGCGTAGGCCGGGCGGGTCGTACCCTCGGGGATCGTGCCCCGGCAGCTCACCGTCCTCCCCGCGCCGGAGGCCCCCGCAGACGTGCTGGGCTCCGTGCTCCCGGCCGTCCGCGCCGCGCTCGACGGCGCCGCGCCCCTGGCCGTGCTCCCCGCCGGCCCCGCCGCTGCGGCCGCCCGGGAGGTGCTCGCGCCGGAGGAGCCGCTCGAGGACGGCGCCGACCTCGTCGTCGTCACCTCCGGGTCCACCGGCGGCGGGCGCGGCGTCCTGCTGCCGGCCTCGGCGCTGCGGGCGTCGGCGACCGCCACCCTCGACCGGCTCGGCGGGCCGGGCACCTGGCTGCTGGCGCTGCCGGTCTCGGCGATCGCCGGGCTGCAGGTGCTCGTCCGCTCGGCGCTGGCCGGCACCCGCCCGTCCGTCCTCGCGCCCGGGGAGGCCCTGGCCACCGCCGTCGCCCGGATGCCCGCCGGCCGCCGCTACACCGCGCTGGTGCCCACCCAGCTGCGCCGGTACCTGGAGCGCGAGCCGGAGGTGCTGCGCACCTTCGACGGGGTCCTCGTCGGCGGCGCGGCCACCGACGCCGCGCTGCTGGCCCGCGCCCGCGAGGAGGGCGTGGCCGTGGTGACCACCTACGGGATGAGCGAGACCGCCGGCGGCTGCGTGTACGACGGCGTCCCGCTCGACGACGTCCGCGTCCGGGTGGACGACGGCGGGATCGCGATCGCCGGTCCGGTGCTCGCGCTCGGCTACCGCCGCGACCCGGAGGGCACCGCGGAGGCCTTCCCCGGCGGGGAGTTCCGCACCCGCGACGCCGGCACGATCGGCCCCGACGGGCGGCTGACCGTCACCGGCCGGCTCGACGACGTCGTCGTCACCGGCGGGGTCAACGTCGCGCCGCAGGCCGTCGAGGGCGCGCTGCGCGAGCACCCCGACGTCGCCGACGCGGTCGTGTTCGGCCGGCCCGACGACGAGTGGGGCCAGCGCGTGGTGGCCGCCGTCGTGCCCGCACCCGGGGCGGCCCCCGAGCTGGCCGCCCTGCGGGCGTGGGTGGCCGGGCGCCTGGGCGGGCCGAGCGCGCCGCGGGAGCTGCACCTGCTCGACGCCGTGCCGACGCTGCACACCGGCAAGCCCGACCGCCGCGGCGTCGCGGCCGCGGTGACCCGCTGATGGCCACCCCGGCGCAGTGGGTGGCCGGCGCCCGGCCCCGCACGCTGCCCGCCGCCCTCGCGCCCGTCCTGGTGGGCACCGGCGCGGCCGCTGCGCTCGACGGCTTCCGGCTGGTCCCCGCGCTGCTGGCGCTGCTGGTCGCCCTCGCCCTGCAGGTGGCGGTGAACTACGCCAACGACTACTCCGACGGCGAGCGCGGCACCGATGCCGACCGGGTGGGGCCGATGCGGCTGGTCGGCTCCGGCGCGGCGCCCGCCCGGCAGGTGCTCACCGCCGCGCTGCTGTCCTTCGCCGTCGCGGGGGTCGCGGGCCTGGTGCTGGCGGCGTTGTCGAGCTGGTGGCTGGTCGCCGTCGGCGCGGTGTGCATCGCCGCGGCCTGGACCTACACCGGCGGCCCGCTCCCCTACGGGTACCGGGCGCTGGGCGAGGTGTTCGTCTTCGTGTTCTTCGGCCTGGTCGCCGTCGCCGGGACGACGTTCGCGCAGACCGGCCGGATCGAGGGCCTGGCGCTGGCCGCCGCGGTGCCGGTCGGGCTGCTGTCGGTGGCGCTGCTGGTGGTCAACAACCTGCGCGACGTCGAGGGCGACGCGCAGGTGGGCAAGCGCACGCTCGCGGTGCTGCTCGGTGGCGCGCGGACCCGGTTCCTGTACACCGGGCTGCTCGCGGCCGCCTTCGCCGTCGTCGTCGCGATCGGCGTCGTCCGGCCCTGGGCGCTGCTCGCGCTGGCCGCCGCGCCGCTCGCGGTGCCGCCGTCGCGGGTGGTGCTCTCCGGCGGGCGCGGCCCGGCGCTGATCGCGGCGCTGCAGGCCACCGGCCTGCTCACGCTCGCCACCGGCGTCCTGCTGGCGGCGGGCCTCGCGCTCAGCGGCTGACGGCGGTCAGGCGGGCTGGTCGCCCGACAGCCGGGTGCGGAACTCCTCCTTGGCGCGGCGCTTCTCCTCCGCGCGCATGACCAGGGCCACGCTCAGCTGCTCGCGGGAGCGGCGGAGCAGGAAGTAGGCCACCGGCATCGACAGGACGAGGCCGAACAGCAGGCCCGACCAGAAGTCGAGGCCGACCATCCACAGCACGACGGTCAGCAGCGCGAAGACCGCCAGCCGGCCGACGGTGTGCATCACCAGCCAGGGCAGCACCTTCGGCCGCGGCAGCGGCTTGCCGTCGGGGCCCACCGGGGTGCGCGCCTGCTCAGTCATGACGTCCCTCCCACTTGGTCGAGAGCACCACTGTCGTCCGGGTGCGGGCGACGCCCTCGATCCTGTTCAACGCGTTGATGGCGGCCTCCAGTGCCGGGATGTCGGTCACCCGCACCTTGAGCACGTAGCCCTCGCTGCCGGCCACCCGCCAGCAGTCCTCGACCTCGGGCATCGCCCGCAGCGCCGCCTCGACGCCGGTGTCGTCGACCGAGTCGCTCTCGATCACGCCCACCAGCGCGGTGACGTCGAGGCCGAGGGCGGCCGGGTCGACGACGGCGCGGTAGCCGGTGATCACCCCGGCGGTCTCCAGCTTGCCGACCCGCTCGTGCACGGCCGGCGCGGAGAGGCCGACCTGGCGGGCGAGCTCGGCGTAGCTGGCGCGGCCGTTGGCGCGCAGCAGGTCGATCAGCTGCCGGTCGACGGCGTCGATGGGGCACTCCGTCCGGGAGGGGGCGAGGGACCGGAGGCGGCGTGCCGCGCTCCGCCCTCGGAGTATCCCCGCGGTCGTACAGTGGCGGGGAGACGAGGAGGTGAGCCCGGTGGCTCCGTTGTTCCTGCTGGTGGTCGCCGTGGTCGTGGTCCTGCTCGTGATGCGGGCGACCGCCGCGGCCGGCCGCGAGGTGCGCCCGCAGCGCCCGGCCAACCGTCCGCGTCCGCCGCGCGCCACCCGGCCGGTCGCGCCCGACGACGACCCGGAGTTCCTGCGCGAGCTCGGCCGCCGCGCCCACCGCGACGACGGGTCGCCCGCCTAGTCGCCGGCCTGGCCTCGGTCGCCGGCCCAGCGGCCGGCGACGTCGCTCAGGCGGGGGTGCCGCCGAAGATCCGGCGCCAGCCGCGCCGCGTGGGCGGGTCGGCGTCGTCCCCGGGCCCGTCCCCGAGGACGTCCCGCGGGTCCGGGACGGCCGGGACGGCGTCCATGCGCGTGGTCTCCCGCAGCACGTCCTCCGCGGCCTCCACGACGGCCCGCTCGGCGTCCCCGTCGGCGTCCGGCTCGGCGTCCCGCTCGTCGGCCTCGGGGGCGCTCACGGGCTCGCCGGCCGGCGAGGCGTCCCCGGCCCGGTCCAGCCCGCCGGGCCAGCCGAGGCCGCCCCCGGTGGTGGTGTCCCCGGGCCAGCCCAGGCCGCTCTCGGTGCCGCCGTCCGTGCCGCCGCCGGACGAGCCGTCGGCGGTGGCGTGGCGGGTCGTGGACCCGGCGCTGTCCTGCGACGCGAGCGCCGCGGCGACGATCGGGTCGGTGCCTGCTCCGTCGGCGGCGGCGTGCCTACCCACGGTCAGCCCCCGTGCGTGCGGTCATGGCGACAAGTGGAGCACGCAGCGGGAGCCGCGGGCGCCCGGACCCCGAACGGGAGGGACGGGACGCGTGTGCTGGGACGGGTGGGGCAGAAGTCAGTTGACCCCGCCGTAACTGTGCAACCCGGTGGACACCATGTTCACGTAGAGCAGGTTGAAGACCATGACCGCGAGGCCCACCACGTTCACCCACGCCGCGGGGCGGCCGCGCCAGCCGGCGGTCGTGCGGGCGTGCAGGTAGGCGGCGTAGACCACCCACGCGATGAAGGCCCAGGTCTCCTTGGGGTCCCAGCCCCAGAACCGGCCCCAGGCGCTCTCGGCCCAGATGGCGCCGGCGATGACGGCGAAGGTCCAGATGGGGAAGCCGAAGACGGCGGTGCGGTGCGCGACGCGGTCGAGCGTGGCCGCCGACGGCATGCGGGCCACCAGCCGCGAGGACGACGGGTCGCCGCCGCGGGCCTCGAACCGGGACCGGACCAGGTAGAGCACGCTCGCGATGCCGCTGACGAAGAAGACGCCGAAGCCGAGGATCGCCGTCGAGACGTGCACGGCGAGCCAGCTCGAGCGCAGCGCGGCCACCAGCGGGCCGCCCTCGACGTAGAGGAACAGGCCGATCGCGACCATGCTGACCACGACCGGGGCCAGCACGAACAGGCCCAGGTGGCGCAGGCCCGGCGAACGCAGCGCCAGCACCAGGAAGGCCACGACGGCGACCAGCACGACGGCCGTGGCGAACTCGTACATGTTGCCCCAGGGCAGCCGGTCGGTCGCCATGCCGCGGGCGACCAGCACGCCGGCGTGGGTGAGCGCCCCGACGGCGGCGAGCAGCATCGCCACCCGGCCCCAGCGGCGCACCGACGGCGGGTCCTCGGGCAGCGCGCCCGCGTCCGTGTCCACGGTGGCCGGCGGAGTGGCCGGCGGGACGACCTCGGTGCCGCCCCCGCCGGCGGTCACCAGCGCCCGCTCCCGGGCCGGGCGGCGGCCGAACGCCAGCTGCGCGCAGAACGCGACGGTGGCCAGCGAGTAGAGGCCCACGCTGGTGGAGAACAGGGTGTCCGACAGGCCGGACAGCTGGTCGGGGGTCACGCGGATGTTCCTCCGGTCGAGGATGCGCCCATGGACGGGGCGCGGTGGGCGCGGGCGGCGCCTCGGCTGGCGAGGACCGCCCGCAGGTCGTCGGTGAGTGCCGCGAACCGCGGCGCGCCGTCGCCGCTGCCGCGGGTCAGCGCACCGACGTCGAGCACCGTACCGCCGGTGGCGGGGTCGGTGTCGGCGCGGGCGAAGACCCGCTCGCGGCGCAGCAGCAGCATCCCGAGCAGGCCGGCGAGCACCGCGATCGCGGCGCCGAGCACCCACACCTGGCCCGGGTCGTGCGAGAACTGCAGGGCGGCGAACTCCGAGTACCCGTCGAAAGTCACCGTGGTGCCGTCGGGCAGGACCAGCGACTCCCCCACCGACAGGTTGCCGCGGGCCACCTCGGTGAGCCGGCCGCGCTCGATCTGCGACTGGTCGAGGGAGTAGACCGACTGCGGCAGCCCGGAGTCCAGGCCGAGGTAGCCCTGGTAGGCGACGACCGCCACCTGCGGCGCGAGCGGCCGCGGGTCGATCGAGGTCAGGATGTCGTCCTGCACCAGCCCGGTGGGGGCGAAGAAGCCCTGCAGCGCGAGCTGGTCGTCCGCGCCGGCGCCGAGGTCGGGCAGCTTGAGCGCGCCCTCGCTGGACATCGTCGACTGCTCCACGGGCAGGAACGGCGCGGAGACGTCGGCGAAGGTGCGCCCGTCGGGCAGTGTCACGGTGAACCGCGGGCTGAAGCCGTGGCCGGTCACGTAGACGCGGTCGCCGTCGACCCGCAGCGGGTCGTTGACGCCGATCACCTCGGGGCTGCCCTCCTCACCGGGGGCGCCGTACGTGATGTCGGCGGTGAACGACGCCGCCGTCAGGTTCTCCTCGTACTCCGCGCGGAAGTCCTCGAGGCCGACGCAGACCGGCGAGAGGTCGCCGCTGTCGACCAGCGCCCCGGACGAGTAGGTGTCGTACTGCTGGAACGAGTTGCAGAACCGCTGGCCCTCGGTGACCAGGATGCTGCCCTCGTAGCCCCACAGCTTGCCGCCGGCCAGGCCGAGCAGCAGCGCCACCAGCGCCAGGTGGAAGACCAGGTTGCCGGTCTCCTTGAGCAGCCCCTTCTCCGCCGACAGCTCGGCCACGCCGGCGCGCTCGCGCCGCACGACGCGGTAGCGGCGCACCCGCAGTTCCTCCTCGACGGCGTCGAGCGCGTCGGCGGCCGGCAGCGCGGGATCCAGCCGGGCGGAGTCGGGCAGGCGCGTGAGCCGGCGCGGGGCCGGGGGCGGCGGGGTGCGCAGCGCGCGGGCGTGCTCGAGCGCGCGCGGCAGCACGCAGCCGATGAGCGAGACGAACAGCAGCAGGTAGACCGCGGCGAACCACGGCGAGCTGAAGACGTCGAACAGGTAGAGGTCGTCGAGCACCGGCGCGAGCGTCGGGTGGTCGGCGAAGTACTGCTGGACGTTGGCCTGCGACAGCGACCGCTGCGGCAGCAGCGAGCCGGGGATGGCGGCGAGCGCGAGCAGGAACAGCAGCACGATCGCCGTGCGCATGGCGGTCAGCCGCCGCCACTGGCGCAGCAGGAAGCCGCCGACCCGGCGCGGCGCCGAGGGTCGGGCGGGTGACGGCGGCGGCGCGGCGGCCGGCCGCGGCGGGGCGGTGGTGGTCACAGCGCCGACTCCCCCAGCCCGGTGGCGGCGAGCCACGCGCGCAGCCAGGCCATCAGCTCGGTCCACGCGCCGGTGACCAGCAGCAGGCCGACCAGCACCAGCACCGCGCCGCCGAAGCGGGTGACCGCGCGGGCGTGCCGGCGCAGGAACGTCGTCGCCCCGACCGCCCAGCGGGCGCCGAGGGCGACCAGCACGAACGGCACCCCGAGGCCGAGGCAGTAGGCGACCGACAGCAGCGCGCCGCGGCCGGCGGTGGCCTCGGTGTAGGCCAGCGAGTAGACCGCCGACAGCGTCGGGCCCAGGCACGGCGTCCAGCCGAGGCCGAAGACGACGCCGAGCAGCGGCGCGCCGGCGAGGCCCGCGGCCGGGCGCACCGACAGCCGGGCGGTGCGCTGCAGCAGCGGCAGCCAACCGAGGAAGGCCAGTCCGACGACGATGACGACGACGCCCATGACCCGGGTGATCACGTCGTCGTACTGCACGAGCAGCCGGCCCAACCCGCCGAACGCGGTGCCCACGGCGACGAAGACGGCGGTGAAGCCGAGCACGAACAGCAGCGCGCCGAGCACCATCCGCCCGCGCGGGGAGCGCTCGTCGGTGCGGACGGCGGTGGCCGTGGCCCCGGGCGCCGCGCCGTCGCCGGCGGGCGCGGGGGCCGTGCGGACCCCGCTGCCGACCAGCCCGGTGACGTAGGAGAGGTACCCGGGCACGAGCGGCAGGACGCAGGGCGAGGCGAAGCTGACCAGCCCGACGAGGGCGGCGACGGCGGCGGCGACCAGCAGCGGCCCGTCGGTGACCAGCGCGGCGAACTCCTGTCCCACGTCAGCCCTCCCCGAGCAGCAGGTCCAGGACGGCCCGCAGGTCGTCCTGCGACACCTCACCGGTGTACACGGCCGCGACCCGCCCCTCCCGGTCCAGCACGATCGTGGACGGGATGGCGTTGGCCGGGTAGTCCCGGAAGGTCAGCGCGACCTCACCGGCGGGGTCGTAGAGCGAGGGGAACTCGATGCCCTGGGTGTCGACGAACGCCTGGCCGAACTGCTCGTCGGCCTCCTTGACGTTCAGCCCGAGGAACGCCACGCCCTCGTCGCGGACCTCGGCGTACACCTCCTGGAACTGCGGCGTCTCCACGCGGCAGGGCGCGCACCAGGAGCCCCAGAAGTTGAGGACGGCGATCTGCCCGTCGAGCTCGTCGGAGGTCCACTCGCCGCCGCCGAGCAGCGTCCCGCCGAAGTCGGGGGCCGACTGGCGCTGGTCCTCGGGGATCACCTCGCCGGCGGGGGTACCGGCGACGAAGCGGAACTGCCCGCCGTTGGTGACGTCGACCTGGCCGTCGCCGGTGGAGCAGCCGGTGAGGACGGCGAGCGCGGCCCCGGCCGCGAGGAGGGCGCGCCTCATGCCCCGGGCACCGCGTCGGGGTCGGTGGCCCCGGCCGGCTCGGCGTAGTCGATCCGCGCGACCCGGTCGCCCTCGTAGGTCACCGACGTGACGCTGGCCAGCCCGCACTGGCGGCGGCGCGGGTCGTGCGCGTACCGCTTGCCCTCGAGGTGCAGACGCAGCGTCCAGATGGGCAGCTGGTGGCTGACGCAGACGGCGGCACCGCCGCGGGCGGCGTCGCGGGCGGCCTCGACGGCGAGCAGCATGCGGGCGGCGATCTCCACGTAGGGCTCGCCCCACGAGGGCCGCATCGGGTTGCGGAGCTTCCACCAGTGGCGCGGGGAGCGCAGCGCGCCGTCACCGACGCCGACCCGCAGCCCCTCGAAGGCGTTGCCGGCCTCGATGAGCCGCTCGTCGACGGCGACGTCCAGGCCGAGGGTCTCGGCCACCGGCGCGGCGGTCTGCCGGGCGCGCTCGAGCGGGCTGGACACCAGGTACGTCACGTCGCGGCCGACGAGCCACTCGGCGGCGCGCCGGGCCATGCCCTCGCCGGCCTCGGACAGCCGGTAGCCGGGCAGCCGGCCGTAGAGCACGCCCTCGGGGTTGTACACCTCCCCGTGCCGCAGCAGGTGGACGACGGTCGTCTCCATCAGGGCTGCAGCTCCTGGGCGTCCTTGGCGTCCTCGTCGGACGGCGCGTCGGCGGGGTCGGCGGCCGCCGCGGCGCGGGCGGCGGCGGGCAGCGCGTCGAGCACCTTCTCCACGGCCTCGTCGTCGAGGGCGGCGCTGACGAACCAGGCCTCGAACGCCGACGGCGGCAGGTACACGCCGCGGGCGAGCATCTCGTGGAAGAAGGCGCGGTGCGCCGCGACGTCCTGGGTGCGGGCGTCCTCGTAGTCGCGCACCTGGCGCTCGTCGGGCACGAAGAACACCGAGAACATCGAGCCGGCCTGCTGCACGCGGTGCGGGACGCCGGCGCCGAACAGCGCCGCGCTGGCGGCGCCCCGCAGGGTCACCGCCACCTCGTCGCAGCGGGCGTAGACCTCGTCGGTGCAGTGCCGCAGCGTGGTGAGCCCGGCGGCGACGGCGACCGGGTTCCCCGACAGCGTGCCGGCCTGGTAGACGGGGCCGACGGGGGCGAGCTGCTCCATGAGGTCGGCGCGGCCGCCGAACGCCGCGGCCGGCAGCCCGCCGCCCATGACCTTGCCGAAGGTGAACAGGTCGGCGTCGACGGGGTCCAGGCCGTACCAGCCCGAGCGGGACACCCGGAAGCCGGTCATCACCTCGTCGAGCAGCAGCAGCGCGCCGTGCTCGGCGGTGATCCGGCGCAGGTGCGCGTTGAAGCCGTCCAGCGGCGGGACGACGCCCATGTTGCCCGGCGCCGCCTCGCTGACGACGACGGCGATGTCGGACCCGCGCTCGGCGAAGACGGCCTCGACCGCGGCGACGTCGTTGTAGGGCAGCACGATCGTGTCGGCGGCCGCGCCGGTGGTGACGCCGGGGGTGTCGGGCAGGCCGAGGGTGGCGACGCCGGAGCCGGCCGAGGCCAGCAGCGCGTCGACGTGGCCGTGGTAGTTGCCGGCGAACTTGACGACGAGCGGGCGGCCGGTGGCACCGCGGGCCAGGCGGAGCGCCGAGAGCACCGCCTCGGTGCCGGAGTTGACCAGCCGCACCCGCTCGACGGGGGCGACGCGGTCGACGATCTCCTGCGCCAGGTCCAGCTCGCCCTCGGTGGGCGTGCCGAAGGAGAACCCGCGGCGGGCGGCGGCGGTGACCGCCTCGACGACGGCCGGGTGGGCGTGGCCGAGGATCATCGGCCCCCACGAGGCGACGAGGTCCACGTAGCGGCGGCCGTCGGCGTCGGTGAGCCAGGGCCCCTGTGCCTGCACCATGAAGCGCGGGGTGCCGCCCACCGCGCGGAAGGCGCGCACCGGCGAGTTGACCCCGCCGGGGGTGAGGCGCTGCCCGCGGGCGAACAGGTCGGCCGAGACGGGTGCCGCGTAGTCGTACCGGGTCGTGTCCAGCGAGGTCACGGCCCCAGTGTCCCCCTGCCGCCGGGACGGCCGTCGGGGGTGTCGCGGTCGGCGGGGTGTGACCCTGCGCTCCCCGGCACCGCGTCGAGCAGCGCCGCGGACAGCGCCGCGGGGTCGCGGGTGGGCACGAGCACGGTGCGCCCGTCGGCCAGCCGCAGCGGCAGCCCGGTACGCCCGCGCGGCACCGACCAGCCGCCGCCGAGCACCGGCGCGCCGGCGTCGACGCCCGCCGTCCCCGCGCGGACGGCGCGGAGGTGGGCGGCGTCGACGTCGGCCAGCGGCACCCGCTCGCGGCCGACCGACAGCGCGGCGTCGGGACCACCGGGCTCGACCCGGACGGTCCACGCCCGGCGCCCCGCGAGGCAGGCCGCGGCGACGATCCCGAGCACCGCGACGACGGCGACCAGCCACACCAGGGGCGGCACGTCGGGGCCGGGGAGCACCAGGTCCAGGACGCCGAGGAGCCCGAGGACCCCGGCGACCGTCCAGAACGGCCGCCAGGAGCCCCCGGGCTCGACGTGTCCCACGGTCAGCGGGTGAGCAGGCGCGCGGCCTCGACCGCCCAGTAGGTGAGCACCTGGCCGGCGCCGGCCCGCCGGATGGCGGTGAGCGTCTCGAGGATGGCCCGCTCGCGGTCGATCCAGCCGTTGGCGGCGGCCGCCTCGACCATCGCGTACTCGCCGCTGACCTGGTAGGCGCTCACCGGGACGTCGACGGCGTCGGCGACCCGGGTGACGATGTCCAGGTAGGGCAGCGCGGGCTTGACCATGACGGCGTCGGCGCCCTCGGCGAGGTCTTGCGCCACCTCGCGCAGCGCCTCGTCGGCGTTGGGCGGGTCCATCTGGTAGGTCGAGCGGTCGCCGAACTGCGGCGCACCCTCCGCGGCCTCGCGGAACGGCCCGTAGAAGCCGCTCGCGTACTTCGCCGCGTAGGCGAGGATCGGCGTCTCGGTGAAGGCGCGGGAGTCCAGCGCCCGGCGGATCGCCGCCACCTGCCCGTCCATCATCCCGCTGGGGGCGATGACGTGGGCGCCGGCCTCGGCCTGGGCGATGGCCACCGAGGCGTACCGGTCCAGCGTCGGGTCGTTGTCGACGACGCCGGCCGGCGTCACCAGCCCACAGTGCCCGTGCGAGGTGTACTCGCACAGGCACAGGTCGGCGATGAGCACCAGCTCGTCGCCGAGGTCGGCGCGCAGCTCCCGCAGCGCCACGTTGACGATGCCGTCGGCGGCGTCGGCCTGCGAGCCGGCCTCGTCCTTCTCGGCGGGGATGCCGAAGAGGACGAGGCCGCCGATGCCGGCCTCCGCCGCCTCGTGCGCGGCCTTCCGCAGCGAGTCGGTCGTGTGCTGGACGACGCCGGGCATCGAGCCGATCGGGACCGGCTCGGAGATGCCCTCCTTGACGAAGACCGGCAGCACCAGGTCCGCCGAGGCCACCCGGGTCTGCGCGGTGAGCCGGCGCAGCGCGGGCGTCGACCGCAGCCGGCGCCCGCGCGCGAAGCCCGGGTTCGACCCGCCCTGCGCCGGGGTCACTCCCCGGCCTCCGCCCGCTTGGCCTCGGCGTACTCGGCCAGCGCGTCGACCAGCGGCGCGACGGCGGCCGTCTCCGGCTGCACGTCGACCCGCAGGCCGAACTCCTGCGCGGTCGCGGCGGTGGCGGGGCCGATCACCGCGACGACGGTCTTGGCGTGCGGCTTGCCCGCGATGCCGACCAGGTTGCGCACGGTGCTCGACGAGGTGAAGCACACCGCGTCGAAGCCGCCGCCCTTGATCGCCTCGCGGACCGGCGCCGGCGGCGGGGCCGCCCGGACGGTGCGGTAGGCGGTGACGTCGTCGATCTCCCAGCCGCGCTCCTGCAGGCCCGCGGCGAGGGTCTCGGTGGCGATGTCCGCGCGCGGCAACAGCACCCGGTTGATCGGGTCGAGCACGTCGTCGAACTCGGGGAAGTCGGCCAGCAGGCCCTCGCTGGACTGGGCGCCGGAGGGCACCAGCTCGGGGACGATGCCGAACGAGCGCACCGCCTCGGCGGTCTGCTCGCCGACGCAGGCGACCTTCACCCCGGCGAACGCGCGGGCGTCGAGGCCGAGCTCGGCGAACTTCTCGCGCACGGCCTTCACGGCGTTGCCCGAGGTGAACACGATCCAGCCGTAGCGGCCGGTGACCAGGCCCTTGATGGCGCGGTCCATCTGGGCGGCGCTGCGCGGCGGCTCGACGGCGATCGTCGGCACCTCCACCGGCACCGCGCCGTAGGCCCGCAGCCGCTCGCTCATCTCGCCGGCCTGGTCCTTGGTGCGCGGCACGAGCACCCGCCAGCCGAACAGCGGGCGGCTCTCCCACCAGGAGAGCTTGCCGCGCTTGTCGACGGCGGCGCCCACGGTGGCCACGACCGGGCCGGTGAGGCCGGCGAGGTCGGCGGTCTTCTCGGCGACGGCCGACAGCTTGGCGGTGACGCTCTTCTGGCCGGTGCCCGAGCCGCCGCTGGTGACGACGACCGGGGTGCTGCCGGACAGGCCGCCCTCGACCAGCCGCGTGGCGGCGTCGGGGAGCTGCTCGGCGCCGGCCTGCAGCACCACGGGGGCGCCGAGGGCGGCGGCCGCGGTGCCGAGCGCGGCGACGTCGGTCTCGCCGTCGCGCAGGTCGGCGGTCAGCGAGGTGCCGCCCAGCGCAACGCCGGCGAAGGCGGGCACCGCGGTGGCCGGGGCGACGCCGGGGACGACGTCGAAGGGCACCGAGGTGCGGCAGACGGCGAGCACCTCCTTGACGGCGGCCTCGGAGGTGTAGGGGTCACCGGCGACCAGCCGGACGACGACGTCGCCGTTCTTCGCGGCGGCGACGGCGCTCTTGGCCACCTCGGCCGGCTCGCCGCTGACCGGGGTCAGCTCCAGGCCGGGCCGGTCCTCGCGGACGGCGTCGGTGAGGGCGGCCGGCACATCGGGGTCGACGAGCACGGCCGTGGCCTCGGCCAGCGCGGCCGTGGCGCGGGCGGTGAGCATCCCGGGGTCACCGGGGCCGGCGCCGACGAAGACGACGCGGCCGGGGGTCTTGCGGAAGCGCGTCATCGCGAGCTCCTGGTCCTTCTGGGGGTCCTGGCCCTGGTGGGGGCGTGTGCGGGGGTCTGGGTGCGCGGGTCCCGGCGGGTCACCGGGAGGCCGCCATGAGCGCGGCGGCGCCGCGGTCGAGCAGGTCGGCGGCGAGCTCGCGGCCGAGCCGCTCCGCGTCGCCGACCGGGCCGGTGAGCGAGCCGCGGACGCCGTCGCTGCCGTCGATCGCGGTGACCGACGCGCGCAGGTACAGCTCCGGGCCGTCGTCGCCCTCGGCCAGCTCCGCGTACGCGGCGACCGGGGCGCTGCACCCGGCCTCCAGCGCGGCGAGCGTGGTCCGCTCGGCGAGCACGGCGGCGCGGGTGGCGGGGTCGTCGAGCGCGGCGAGCAGCGCCCGCGTGCGCTCGTCGCCGGCCCGGCACTCCACGGCGAGCGCGCCCTGCGCGGGCGCGGGCAGCACCTGCAGCGGGTCGAGCGTCTCGGTGACCACCTCGAGCCGGCCGAGGCGGGCGAGCCCCGCGCGGGCGAGGACGACGGCGTCGAGGTCGCCGGGGACGACGCGGGCCATGCGGGTGTCGACGTTGCCGCGGATCGGCACGATCTCCAGGCCCAGGCCGAGCGCGCGCAGCTGGGCGACGCGGCGCGGGGCGCCGGTGCCGACGCGGGCGCCGGCCGGCAGCTCGCCGAGGGTGAGCCGGTCGCGGGCGACCAGCGCGTCGCGCGGGTCCTCCCGCGGCGGGACCGCGGCGAGCACCAGGCCGGGCTCCGGCGCGGTGGGCAGGTCCTTGTAGCTGTGCACGGCGACGTCGACGGTGCCCTCGAGCAGCGCCTGCCGGATCGCGGTGACGAAGACGCCGGTGCCGCCGAGCTGCGCGATCGCGGCGGCCGAGCGGTCGCCCTCGGTGCTGATGTGCACGAGCTCGACCGGCACGCCGCTGGCCGCGGTGAGGGCGTCGGCGACGGTCTGCGACTGGGTGCGGGCCAGCTGGCTGGCGCGGGTGCCCAGGCGCAGCGTGCCGGTGGCGGTGGCCGGTGTGCTCATGCCGCACCGCCGGGACGCAGGTCCTCGGGGTCGACGGCGACCGCCTGGGCCAGCCGCGGGCCGTCGGCGGGCACCTCGGCGTCGAGGCCGAGGCCGAACAGCGCGCGCAGGGCGTCGGCGTAGTCGACGCCGCCCGGCGTGCTGGCCAGCTCCTTCACCCGCACGGTGGGCTCGTGCAGCAGCTTGTCGACGACGCGGCGCACGGTGCGGGCGATCTCGCTGCGCGCGCGGGCGTCGAGGTCGGGCAGCCGGGTGGACAGGCGCAGCAGCTCGGCGTCGACGACCTCGGCGGCCTGGCTGCGCAGCGCGGAGACGGTGGGCGCGACGGCGGCGGCCTGCCGCTCGGCGCGCAGCAGCGCGGTCTCGGCCTCGATGAGGGCGTGCGCGGCGAAGACGTCGTCGGCGGCGACCGGGCTGGCCCCGGCCTCGCCGGCGGCCGAGCGCTCGCCCTGGAGCAGGGCCAGGTCGACGACGTGCACGCCGGGCAGCGCGGCCACGCCGGGGTCGACGTCGCGGGGCAGGGCCAGGTCGACGACGGCGAGCGGGCGCCCACCGCGGTCGGCCATGGCGGCGGCGACGACGTCGGTGCCCACGACCAGCCCGGTGGCGCCGGTGCAGGTGACCACGACGTCGGCGTCGGCGATCGCCGCGCGCAGGTCGGTCAGCTCGGCGGTGCCGCCGTCGACGGCGGCGGCCAGCCGCGCGGCCGACTCCGGGGAGCGGCTGGCGACGGTGACCAGCGCGCCGCGGCGGGACAGCGTGGTGGCGGCGAGCGCGCCCATCGACCCGGCGCCGACGACGAGCGCGGGGCGGCCGGCCAGCGGGCCGACGCGGTCCTCGGCGTGGTCGAGGGAGACGGTGACCAGGTTGGCGCCGGCGCGGTCGATGCCGGTCTCGGAGTGCACGCGCTTGCCGACGCGCAGGGCGTGCTGGGCGACCGGGTGCAGCGACCGGCCGACCGTGCCCTCCTCCTGGGCGAGGGCGTAGGCGGCGCGCAGCTGCCCGAGCACCTGCGTCTCGCCGACGACCATCGAGTCGAGCCCGGCGGCCACGGTGAACAGGTGCGCGACGGCCTGGTCCTCGTAGTGGACGGTCACGTACGGGGTGAGCTCCTCGACGCCGGCGCCGGCCTGGCGGGCCAGCACGCGGCTGACCTCGGCGACGCCGCCGTGGAAGCGGTCGACCTCGGCGAAGACCTCGATGCGGTTGCAGGTGGCCAGGACCAGCGCCTCGCTGACGTGGTCGCTCTCGACCAGCTCGTGCAGCGCCTTGACCTTGTCATCGGTGGTCATGGCGAACTGCTCGAGCAGCGCCACCGGCGCCGTCTGGTGGCTGATGCCGACGGACAGCAGACTCATGTCATCCCCCCGGCGAGCGCGTCCAGCCGGACGCCGGGGACGGCACCGCGCTGCTTGTCGAGGAACGCGAGGACCTGGAGCTCGACGGAGAGGTCGACCTGGCGGACGTCGACCCCGGCGGGCGCGCTCAGCGTCACCGGCGCGAAGTTCAAGATGCTCCTCACCCCGGCCGTGGTCAGCCGGTCGCAGATCGGCTGGGCCACCTCGGCCGGTGTCGCGATGACCCCGATCGTCGCCCCGGTGGCGGCCACGACGTCCTCGAGCTCGGCCACCGGGCGCACCGGGAGGCCGCCGATCTGCTGGCCCACCCGGGCCGGCGAGGCGTCGAAGAGCCCGACGAACTCGAAGCCGCGGCTGCCGAAGCCGCCGTAGCCGGCGAGCGCCGCGCCGAGGTTGCCGATGCCGACGAGCACGCAGGCGTGGGCGGTCTCCATGCCCAGCACCCCGGCGATGCGGTCGCGCAGCGTGGAGACCTCGTAGCCGACGCCGCGGGTGCCGCACGGCCCGAGGTGGGAGAGGTCCTTGCGCAGCCCGGCCGGGTTCACGCCGGCCGCGGAGGCCAGCTCACCGGAGGAGACGGTGCCCCGGCCGCCGTCGGCGAGGCCGGTGAGCACCCGCAGGTACACGGCCAGCCGGGCGACGGTGGCCTCCGGGATCCGGGGCCGCGACTGCATCACGGGCCTACTCCACAGCGGTCGCGCCCGGGCGACGGCGGGAGCCGAGGGGGGCGGACGACATCGGGGATCCGGGCGGTCGGCCGCCCGGCATCTGCCACGGTAACCGCTTGTGAACGCAGGAACAAAGTCGCGCGACGGGCTCCGGGCCCCGGGCCTGCGCGGATGCGGCGACCTGTGTCCGACACCATACCCGCGCGGATGACGGGAGGCCCGGCGGTCAGCCGGTCCCGAGGTCGCGGCGCAGGCGCGGGACGTCGACGGTGAAGTAGGAGTGCTCGCGGCCGTCGAGCAGCACGACCGGCACCCGGTCGCCGTACTCGGCCTGCAGCTCGGGGTCGGCGTCGACGTCGACCTCCCGGCTGGCCACGCCGGCCTCCGCCGCGATGCGGGCGAGCGTCTCGGCCGCGGTGACGCACAGGTGGCAGCCGGCGCGGGTGAGCAGCTCCAGCCGGGGCGCGGGGTCGGTCACCGGGCCTCCTCCGCGGTGAGGCCGAGCTCGCGCAGCCGGGCCCGGCTGACCTTGCCGGTGAGCGAGTGCGGGAGCGCCGGGCGGAAGACGACCGTCGTCGGCACCTTGTAGCGGGCCAGCGACGCGGCGGCGTGGGCACGGAGCTCTGCGGCGTCCACCTCGGCGCCGGGGACGGTCACCACCACGGCGACGACGGCGGCGCCGGTGCGCGGGTCCGGAACGCCGATGACCGCGCTCTCGGCGACGGCGGGGTGCGCGTCGAGCACGCGCTCCACCTCGGCCGGATAGACGTTGAATCCGCTGACCAGCACGAGGTCGCTGCGCCGGTCGACCAGGTGCAGGTCGCCGTCGCTGTCGCGGTGGGCCAGGTCGCCGGTGCCCAGCCAGCCCGCGGCGTCGGGGCCGTCGGCGCCGTCGGGCCAGAAGCCGGCGAAGAGGTTGGCGCCGCGCACCCACAGCTCCCCCGGCCCCTCGCCGACGTCCGGGTCACCGCCGTCAGGGGCGCCGGCCGCCTCGCGCAGCGCCACCTCCACGCCGGGCAGCGGGCCACCGATGCACGCCGGCTTCGACCGCCCGGTGGCCAGCGTGCTCGCCACCACCGGGCAGGCCTCGGTGAGCCCGTAGCCCTCCCAGACCCGCACGCCGGCGCGGTCGCGCATCGCCGTCCAGGTCTCCGCCGGCAGCGGCGCGGCACCCGAGGAAGCCAGGCGCACCGTGGCCAGCGCCCGCCGCAGGTGCCCGTCGCCGCCCTCGGCGTCGGCGACCGCCAGCCAGGCCTGGTACATCGGCGGCACGCCGGGGACGGCGGTGACCTGCTCCCGCTCGACGACCTCGAGGGCGGCCCGCGGGTCGAAGACCGGGAGCAGCACGGCGCACGCGCCGGTGGCCGCCACCAGGCCGAAGCCGGCGTTGAGGCCGTAGACGTGGAACAGCGGCAGGACCAGCAGCACCCGGTCGTCGGCGCGTACCGGCGGCGGGTCCAGGGCCAGGCACTGCTCCTGGTTGGCGCGCAGCGCCGCGGCGGTGAGCATCGCGCCGCGCGGTCGGCCGGTGGTGCCGCTGGTGTAGGCGAGGAACGACAGCGCGGCGGGGTCGTCGTCGTCCGCCGGCGGGTCGCCGTCGGCGTCGGGCGGGCCGGCCACCACCGGCACCCCGGCCACCGGCTCCCGCTCCGCCGCGGCCACGAGGAGCGCGGCCCCGGAGTCGGTCAGCACGTGGGCGACCTCGTCGTCGGTGTAGGCGGTGTTCACCGGTACGACGACCAGCCCGGCCCGCAGCGCCCCGAGGACCGCGCGGAGCCAGGCGACGCCGTTGGGCAGCTGCACGGCCACCCGGTCGCCGCGCCCGAGCCCGCGGGTGGACAGGGCGGCGGCGCTCCGGTCGACCAGCGCGTCGAGCTCGGCCCAGCTGAGCCGGGTGTCGCCGTCGACGACGGCGGGCGCGGCCGGCCGGCGCCGCGCGGCGTCCCGTACCAGCGCGGCGAGTCCCGTGGGCGCGGCGGGAGCGGGCGGGGTCACGGGCACCTCCTCCGGGCGGGAGCGGTCCCCCAGGGGAGGTACCGCGGGATACCGGCCGACCGCCCGGCGTGGACGGTTCGGAGTGATGTTGTCACCATGGGGCAGGACCCGCAGCAGTGCGGGACACCGCCGAGCTGGGAGGACCCCCGTCGGGCGAGCCGTCCGGGCTCGGCGGGCCGACGAGGAGGTCGACGTCCCGCATGCCGCAGTCGCGCCCGGTGGACGAGCGGTCGTCCGCCGTCCCGACCGGGCGGCGGCCCAGCCCGCGTCCCCGTCCGACGCCGTACCCGCGCGCCAGCGCGGAGGGCGCGCCGCCGGCGGAGCCAGCCGTCGACGCCCCCGACGTCGAGACCCCGGCCGCGGAGCCCGGGGTCCCCGCGCAGGACGTCGAGGACGACGGCGCGCTCGCCGAGGAGCTCGCCGCCCTCGAGGAGGCGCTGCCCGGGGACCGGGTGGACGTCTGGACCCTGGTCCGGCAGGCCCAGGACGGCGACGCCGAGGCGTTCGGCCGCCTCTACGACCACTACGTGACGCTGGTGTACCGCTACGTGCTGCACCGCGTGGGCGACCGGGCGCAGGCCGAGGACTTCACCAGCGAGACGTTCGTGCGGGCGCTGCGCCGGATCGACTCGCTGTCGTTCCAGGGCCGCGACGTCGGCGCCTGGCTCGTGACCATCGCCCGCAACATCATCCGCGACCACGTGAAGAGCAGCCGGTTCCGGCTGGAGGTCACGACCGCGGACATGCGCGACGCCGACCAGGCCACCGACGGTCCCGAGGACGCCGTCGTCGCCCGGCTGACCAACGAGCAGCTGCTCGCCTGCATCCGGCAGCTGGGCAGCGAGCAGCAGGAGTGCATCTCGCTGCGCTTCCTGCAGGGGCTGTCGGTGTCGGAGACCGCCGCGGTCATGGGGAAGAAGGACGGCGCGATCAAGGCGCTGCAGCACCGCGCGGTGCGGCGGCTGGCGAGCCTGTTGCCGGAGGGGCTGCGGTGACCGCCGGGACCCCGTGCGGGGGACCCGCCGTTGTTACCGGCCGGTACCCCGTAACGGCCCCCGACCTGCGTCGTTGCTCCCGTCGATCGACTCCTGACCGACCGACCGGAGGACGCAGGTGAGCGCCGAGCACGACGCCGCGGGCAGGCACCGCCGCGCGTCCGTGCAGGAACGCGAGCTCGCCGTCGAGGAGCGGCTCCGGGCCCTGGCCACCGACCTCGACGACGCGCCGGCGCCCGACTTCCGCGCCGCCACCCGCGCCCGGCTGGTCGCGATGGCCGCCGTCCGCACCCCGGAGCCCGCACCCCGGGGCGGCCTGGCCCGGCTCGCGCCGTCCCGGCGGCGCACGAACCCGTGGCGCGCCCGGCTCGCGGCCACGGTCGCCGGCGTCGCGGTGGCGGTCACCGCGCTCGGCACGCTGGTGGCCCTCTCGAGCGACGCGCAGCCCGGCGACGTCCTCTACGGCCTCAAGCGGGGCACCGAGCAGACCCAGCTCGCCCTGGCCGGCGACGAGCGGGGCCTGACCCTGCTCGAGTTCGCCACCACCCGGCTGCAGGAGCTCGACGCGCTGGTCGAGGCCACCGGGGGCGCCCCGCCGGCCGACCTCGTCCGCGACACCCTCGCGACGATGGACGCGCAGACCACCGAGGGCGCCGCGCTCGTGCTCACGCGCGCCGTCGAGGCCGCGGACGCCGCGCCGCTGACCGTGCTCGGCGGCTGGGCGCGGCAGCAGGGCACCCGGCTCTCGGACATCCGCGCCGCGCTGCCCGGCGAGGCCGGCACGTCGATCGCGCTCGTGGAGCAGGTCGGCTCGCGCGCCGCCGCCCTGCAGACCGCGCTCACCTGCCCCTCCGGCCCGGCCACCGCCGGCCGCGACGCGCTCGGCCCGCTGCCGGGTGTGTGCGGTGCCGCGCCGGCCGCGCCCTCGCCTCCGCCCACCGCCCCCGCGCCGGGGACGGCCACCCCCTCCGGCGAGCCGCCCGCCGGCCAGGACCCGGCGGTGCCCTCGCCGGTCCCGGCTCCCTCCGCCCCGACGGGCGGCGCGCCGGCACCGGCACCCGCCCCCTCGGGCGGCGCGCAGCCGACGCCGTCGGCGCCGACCGGTGGCAGCGTGCCGCCGGCCCCGGCCCCGGCCCCGGCCCCGCCCCCGCCCCCGGGGCTGCCGCTGCCGCCGCTGCCGGTCCCGGGCGGCACCGGGCCGACGTCGTCGTCGCCGTCCCCGGGCCCGCTGGTCGACCTCCCGCTGCCCATCTGCGTCTGGCCGCTGGTCTGCTGACGCCCGGCGGCCGTCCCGGCGGCTGCCGATAGGGTCGGGCTCGGGGGACCGCCGCGAGGCGGGGCCGCAGAGCCAGGGAGGGAGCCCGTGCCGGGACTGCCGTTCCGCGGCCGCCGCCGGTCGGACGCGGCGGCGACGTCGGAGGAGGAGCTCCGCGCGCACGTCGCCGGTCTCGCGTCGGCCGCCGCGGCGGAGGTCGAGCCGGTCCCGGCCGTCGTCCAGGACCGCGCCGCGGCCGCGTTCTTCGACGTCGACAACACGATGATGATGGGCGCCTCGCTGTTCTGGTTCGCCCGCGGCCTGGCCTCCCGCAAGTACCTCACCTCGCGCGACATCGCCCGCTTCGCCTGGCAGCAGGCCAAGTTCCGGGTGGCCGGCAACGAGAGCGCCGGCGACATGCTGACCATCCGGGAGACGGCGCTGGCCTTCGTCGCCGGGCGCGAGGTGTCGGAGATCGTCGACGCGGGCGAGGAGATCTACGACGAGCTGATGGCCGACCGGATCTGGTCGGGCACCCGCAACCTGGCCCAGCAGCACCTCGACGCCGGGCAGCGGGTGTGGCTGGTGACCGCGACGCCGGTGGAGCTCGCGCGGATCATCGCCCACCGGCTCGGCCTGACCGGTGCGCTGGGCACGGTGTCGGAGGTGGTCGACGGGCGCTACACCGGCCGGCTGGTGGGCGAGCTCATGCACGGTGAGGCGAAGGCCGAGGCCGTGCGGGCGCTGGCCGAGCGCGAGGACCTGGACCTGTCGCGCTGCACCGCCTACAGCGACTCCGCGAACGACCTGCCCATGCTGTCGCTGACGGGCACGGCGGTCGCGGTGAACCCCGACACCGAGTTGCGCGCCGTCGCCCGGTCCCGCGGCTGGACGATCCGCGACTTCCGCACCGGCCGGAAGGCCGCCCGGATCGGCGTCCCCACGGTGGCCGCGGCCGCGCTCACCGGCGGCGTCGTCGGCGGCGCCCTCGCCTTCCGCCGCCGCAAGACCGTCTGAGGAGGGGACCCGGAGGGTCCCCGACGAGGAAGCGCCCGCAGGCGCGGCGCCGTCCCAGGACGCTCCCGGCCGCGGGGGCCCACGCGAGCCGCCCTGTGAGGCGGCGCGACGAGCGGCGCCCGGAGGGTCCCCGAGGAGCGGCGGGTGCGGCTCGACGCCACAGGGGGACGGCACCTGGCCGCGGTGTCGGCCGGAGGCCGACGGATGTCAGGAGAAGACGGAGCTCCGCTGCAGGAGGAGCTGGTAGATCGACTGCTGGATGGTCTCGCGGACCTGGTCGGTCAGGTTGAACACCAGCATCGGGTCCTCGGCGGCCGCCGGGCCGTAGGACGCCGTCTCGATCGGCTCCCCGAACGCGATCAGCCACTTCGACGGCAGCGGCACCAGGCCGAGCGGGCCGAGCGCCGGGAAGGTGGGCGTCACCGGGAAGTACGGCAGCCCGAGCAGGCGGGCCAGCGTCTTCGCGTTGCCGATCATCGGGTAGATCTCCTCGGCGCCGACGATGGCGCACGGGATGATCGGCTTGCCGGTGCGCAGTGCCGCCGTGACGAAACCCCCGCGGCCGAACCGCTGCAGGGTGTACCGGTCGCGGAACGGCTTGCCGACGCCCTTGAACCCCTCGGGGAACACGCCGACCAGCTCGCCGCCGCACAGCAGCCGCTCGGCGTCCTCGCTGCAGGCCAGCGTCGCGCCGAACTTGCGGGCCAGCGAGCCGACGACGGGCAGGTCGAACACCAGGTCGGCGCCGAGCAGCCGGAAGCGCCGCTGCGCCGGGTGGTCGTCGTGCAGCGCGACGGTGGCCATGAGCGCGTCGACCGGGACGGTGCCGGAGTGGTTGGCCACCACGAGCGCGCCGCCGTCGGTGGGGACGTTCTCGACACCGGAGGTCTCCACCCGGAACCAGCGCGAGAACAGCGGCCGCAGCAGCGGCAGCAGCACGTGGTCGGTGAGGTCGGGGTCGAAGCCGAACTCGTCGGTCTCGTACTCCCCGGTCAGCCGGCGGCGGAGGAACTCCAGGCCGCCGGCGACCTGCTCGTCCCAGCTCGGGTCCGACGGCGGCGGGACGTTCGGCTGCTCGTCGTCGGGACGCAGCCGGATGACGCGGGCCTCAGGCATCGCGCACCGCCCGCAGCCCGGGGGGCGCCGGGGCCGGCCGCAGCCTGCCGTGGACGGTCGTGCCGACGGTGGTGGCGACCGAGCCGGCGCGGTGCACCAGGCCCTCCGCGCGGCCGGCGAGGTCGCCGACGAGCGCGGGCGGGACGACCGGCGGCACGGTGCGCGCGTAGTCGGCGAGCGCCTCGGACGTGGTGTAGCGGGGCGTGTAGCCGAACTCGGTGCGCAGCACCGTGGTGTCGACGACGCGGCCGAAGTTGAGGAAGCGCATCTGCTCGGGTGAGTAGTCGACGAAACCGAACCGGCGGGTGAGCCGGCTCAGCGACCCCAGCGCCGGCGAGGGCACCGGCAGCTGGAGCCGACCCAGGCGGCGGATGACCTGCGACAGCAGCAGCGTGCCCTCTCCCCCGACGTTCACCGTGCCGGCGAAGTCACCGGTGGTGGCGCGGGTGAGCACGCCGAGGGCGTCGTCCTCGTGCAGCAGCTGCACTCGGGCGTCGTAGCCGAGCGCCGTGGGGACCACCGGCATGCGCAGGAACCCGGTGAGCACCGAGTCGATCCGCGGGCCGATGAAGTTGGTGAACCGCAGGACGGCGACCCCGACGTCGGGACGGCGGCGCGAGAACGACCGCACGTAGCCCTCGATGTCGAGGCTGTCCTTGGCGAAGCCGCCGGAGGGGACGCGGCGGGCCTGCATCCGCTCGGTGAAGACGGCCGGGTCGCGCGGCGAGGCGCCGTAGACGGCGCTGGTCGACTTGAGCACGAGGCGGCGGACCGAGGGGGCGCGCTGGCAGGCGGCGAGGAGCTGCATCGTCCCGATGACGTTGAGCTCCTTCATCGGCCCCCGCCCACCGGCACCGGCGGGTGTGGAGCTGATGTTCATGTGGACGACGGTGTCGACCCCCGCGGTGGCGATGACCTTGCCGATCAGCGGGTTGCGGATGTCGGCGCGCACGAACTCGGTGCGGCCGAGGCGGCGGAGCAGCTCCGCCGACGGGGGGACGGTGTCGACCCCGATGACCCGGTCGATGGCCGGGTCGCGAGCGAGCTCGGCCGCCAGCGCGCCACCGAGCCACCGGCTCACGCCGGTGACCAGGACGACCGCGGGCGGCACGAGCGTCAGCTCACTTCTTGTTGCGACGCTGCACGCGGGTCTTCTTCAGCAGCTTGCGGTGCTTCTTCTTCGCCATCCGCTTGCGGCGCTTCTTGATGACCGAACCCATGTCCTGCTCCCGACGTGTTGGCCGCGTGGCGTCCGCCGGTGGCCGCAGGGGCGGAACCGGACGCCACGCGAGTGTGGATCAGCTCGTGTGCGACGGCTCCGGCCGGGGCCGGGGTTGTCGCTCGGCGCCCGAGCCTACCCGGCGCCCCCGCGGCGACGCTGCCGCGGGAACCGGGCCGGACGGATCCCACCCCGAGGGGTGGGGGCGCCGATCGACGGTCGATCGGTGGTGCTGCGTGGTGGTGCTGCGTGGTGGTGCTGTGGTGCGGCCGCGGCGGGGTGCCACGGCGACCGGGCCGCGCCCGGTCAGGCGGTCACGACTCAGGCGATGTCGGTGTAGGCGTCGCGCAGGTAGTCCTGGACGGCGCGCTCCGGGACGCGGAACGAGCGGCCGACGCGGACGGCGGACAGCTCGCCGGCGTGGACGAGGCGGTACACGGTCATCTTGGAGACGCGCATCATGCTGGCGACCTCGGCGACGGTCAGGAAGGTGACCGCGGCGCGCGGCTGCGGGACCGCCGGGCGGCCGACCGGCACGGCGGCGGGGTGCTGCGGGCCCACGGGGCGGGCGACGGCGGCGGCCGGGATGGGGCGGGCCATCGGGCGGGGGCCGGGCACGGCCGGGCGGACGTAGGCGGCGTTGGTGCGCTGGGGCATGGTCATGATCAGCTCTCCGGACCTAGCACGAGTCGGGCGCCGGCTTCCCCACCGGCTACGGGACACGCACGTGCTGATACAGAGAGTAGGGGGGCCCGCGTGACTGATGCGATGGAAGAAACGAACACGGGGAACGGTCCGTCCCTGGCAGAACTACACCTATGCAACTCGCTTCACAGCCGTATCGGCGCGTCCACGAGGAGATGTGTCGACACGGTGACGCAGCGTCCACCCATCAGCGCCTGAGCCGGGGTACGGTCACCGGCTCCCGTCGGGACGGCCCAGCTCCACCGAGCGCCGCGCGGCCGCCTCGATGGCCGCGATGAGCGCCGAGCGGACGGAGTGCCGCTCCAGCTCCCGGATGCCGGCGATCGTCGTCCCGCCCGGGCTGCTCACCGCGTCCCGCAACTGGGCCGGGTGCTCGCCGGACTCCCGCAGCATCACCGCCGAGCCCAGCGCCGTCTGCACCACCAGCTCCGTCGTCAGCGCCCGCGGCAGGCCCAGCAGCACGCCGGCGTCGACCATCGCCTCGACGAGGTAGAAGAAATAGGCCGGGCCGCTGCCCGACAGCGCCGTCACCGCGTCCTGCTGGTACTCCGGCACCCGCGCCACCCGGCCCACGGTCGACAGCAGCGCCTCGGCCTCGTCCAGCTCGGCCTCGCCCGCCGACGCCCCGGCCGACAGCACGCTCATGCCCTCGTCGACCAGCGCCGGGGTGTTGGGCATGACCCGCACCACCGGCACGCCGGCGGGCAGGGCCGCCTCGATGGTCGCCGTCGAGATGCCCGCGGCGATGCTCACCACCAGGTGGTCCGGGCCGACCGACGGCGCCAGCAGCTCCAGCAGGGCCGGCAGGTCCTGCGGCTTGACCGCCAGCAGGAGCACCCGCGAGCGCGCCGCCGCCTCCTCGAAGGAGACGACGTCGATGCCGTAGCGCGCCGCGAGCTCCGCGCCCCGCTCCGGGTGCCGCTCGCAGACGACGACGCCGTCCGCGCCCTGCCGCCTCACCAGCCCCGCCAGCAGCGCCTCGCCCATCTTGCCGCCGCCCAGGACCGCCAGGCCCCGCCGCTCGCCCATCCGCCCGCTCCCGCCTGTCGAGGTACCGGTCGGACCGTAGTGCGCCGGGGTGTGCCGCCCGGGGGCCCCGGGTAGCCGCGCCCGCATGGCAGGAGAACTGGACGGGATGAAGGTGGCCGTGCTCGCGACCGACGGCGTCGAGCAGGTCGAGCTCGAGCGGCCGTGGCAGGCGCTGGAGGAGGCCGGGGCCGAACCGGAGCTCGTGTCGCTCGACGGCGGCACGATCACCATGTACCAGCACATCGACAAGGGCGACACGAAGAAGGTCGACACCACCGTCGCCTCGGCCGACCCCGAGGACTACGCCGCGCTGGTCCTGCCCGGCGGCGTCATCAACGGGGACTTCGTCCGGGCCGACGCCGACGCCGTCGCGTTCGTGAAGGCGTTCTTCGAGGCGGACAAGCCGGTGGCGGCGATCTGCCACGCGCCGTGGGTGCTCGCCGAGGCCGACGTCGTCCGGGGGCGGCGCATGACGTCGTGGCCCTCGCTGCAGACCGACCTGCGCAACGCCGGCGCCAAGTGGGTGGACGAGGAGGTCGTCGTCGACGGCAACCTGACCACGAGCCGCAACCCCGACGACCTCGACGCGTTCTCCGCGGCGATCGTCGAGCAGTTCGCGCAGGCCGACACCGAGGCCGACGAGGACGAGTGAGCCCCGGCCGGGCCGCTCGCCGCGTCAGGTGGCGGCGGCGAGCAGCCCGGCGGCCGGGGCGATGGTGAGCAGCGTGCCGGCGAAGACGAGGACGGCGACCAGCTTCGGCCCCACCGGCTCCCGGCCGGTGCGGCTGCGCCAGGCGCCGACGCCGGCGACCAGGGCGGTCACCGCGAGCGGGGCGAGCACCACGGCCACCTGCGGGAGCTGCTCCCACACGACGGTGGACAGGAAGTAGATGCCGACGCCTGCGGCGAGGGCCAGCACCAGCTCGCCGGCGAACCGCAGCCAGGCGAGCGCGCCCTCCTTCGCGCCGAGCGGCTCGTCGAGGACGTCGGTCTCGCCGGCCCGGGTCACCGGGATCGGGCCGGTGGCCGGCGCGGGATCCGCGGCGCCGGGCACGCCGGGCTTGCGCGAGGGACCGCCGAGACCGGGGATGGCGGCCGTCGTCGGGCCGTCGGGCCCGCGACCGGCCGTCGCCGGGGCGCTGCGCCCGGTGTCCCGGTCGGCGTCGCGGGCCGGGCGGGCGGCCTCGCGCTTCCGGCCGGGGTCCCGCCCGGTGTCCGGGACCCGCCCGGTGTCGGAGGTCCGGCCGGTGTCACTGGCGCGGCGGCCGGGGTTGGGGCGGCCGCCGTCGGTGTCGGACTCCCGCGAGCGCTGCTTGACCGGGATGTCGCCGGTGTCCCCGCGGCGGCGCCGGGCGCTGCGCGGCGCCTCGATGCCGGCCTCGCGCAGGATGTCGGCCAGCGGCCGGCCACCGGTCTCCGGACCGGGCTGTGACATCACGCGCCTCCCAGGGAGTCGAGCCGCCGGAGGATGACGCCCTCCCGCAGGGCCCACGGGCAGATCCGCACGGAGGGTAGATCCAGAGCCTGCATGGCGGCCTGCGCCACCACGGCGCCGGCCGGGACCTGGTGCGCGCGGTCGGGCGACACGCCGCGCAGCTCGGCCAGCGCGCGGGACTCGATCCGGGACACGAAGCCGATGAGCTGGTCCAGCCCGCCGGCGCTGAGCTCCCGCGGCACCCGCAGCCCCGCCGAGTACGGCGCGGCGCCGGTGAGCCGGGCGAGCGTGCGGAAGGTCTTGCTGGTGGCGGCGACCAGGTCCGGTGGCCCGGCGGCGCGCAGCTTCTTCGCCGCGGGCCGCAGCACGTCGGAGGCGTGCTCGCGCAGGGCGTTGAGGGCGGCGAGGTCGGGACGGCCGCCCGTGGCCGCCTCGGGCAGGAACCGGCGGGTCATCCGGCCGGCGCCCAGCGGCACCGACAGCGCCACGTCGGGGTCCTCGTCGGTGCCGGTGGCCAGCTCCAGCGAGCCGCCGCCGATGTCGAGGACCAGCAGCCGCCCGGCGCTCCACCCGTACCAGCGGCGGACGGCGAGGAAGGTCAGCCGCGCCTCCTCCTCCCCGCTGGTCACCTGCAGGTCGACGCCGGTCCGCGAGCGCACCCGCGCCAGCACGTCCATGCCGTTGCGCGCCTCGCGGATGGCGGAGGTGACGAGTGCGAGGACCTCGTCGCACTTCTCCTTCTCCGCCTGGTCGCAGGCCTTCTGCACGGCCTTGACCAGCGCCTTCTCGCCCTCCTTCGACAGCACGTCGTCGGCGCCGACGTGCTCGGAGAGGCGCAGCAGCCACCGGTCGTCGTGCTGCGCGGTGGGCTCGGCGCCGCGGTGCGCGTCGACCACCAGGAGGTGGACGGTGTTCGAGCCGACGTCCAGCACCCCGAGCCGCATGGCCCCAGTCTGCCTGGCCCCCTCCGGAGGCTCGTGGCGAGCGGAGCGAGGCAGGAGAGGGACGGGGTCCTCCGTCTAGCCTGGGCGGGTGCAGGACGTGCCGCCCGAGGTCGACCCCGACTTCGCCCGCGAGTGGGTGGAGTTCCCCGACCCGGCCGACCCGCGGCACCGGGTCCGCGCCGACCTCACCTGGCTGTCCTCGGCCTGGACCTGCGTGTTCGGCCGCGGCTGCGCCGGCGTCGTCCCCGGCCGGGCCGACGACGGCTGCTGCAGCCACGGCGCCTTCTTCAGCGACGAGGACGACCTCGCCCGGGTGACCGCCGCCGTCGCCGACCTCACCGACGACGACTGGCAGCTCGCCCCGGTGGGCCGCGGCGCCTGGACCGAGGAGGACTCCGCCGACGACGTGGCCCCCGAGGAGGGCGGCGTCCGCTCCCTGCGCACCCGCCTGGTCGACGGCGCGTGCGTCTTCCTCAACCGGCCCGGCTTCGCCGGCGGCACCGGCTGCGCGCTGCACCGCATGGCCCTGCGCGAGGACCTGCACCCGCTGCTCACCAAGCCCGACGTCTGCTGGCAGCTACCGGTGCGCCGCGAGCAGGAGGAGGTCGAGCGGCCCGACGGCAGCACCGTGCTGGTCAGCACCATCGGCGAGTTCGACCGCCGCGGCTGGGGGCCGGGCGGCGCCGACCTGCACTGGTGGTGCACCGGCTCGCCCGCCGCGCACGTCTCCCCCGAGCCGCTGGTGCTCACCTACGCCGCCGAGCTGGCCGCGCTGGTCGGCCCCGACGCCTACGCCGAGCTGCTCCGGCTCACCGAGGCGCGGCTGGACCAGGGGCTCGTCGCCCCGCACCCGGCCAGCCCCGCACCGGTGTCCCTGACGCTGCTCCCCCGGCGGCCGGGAGCCTGAGACCGCTCGCCCGTCCGGGTGCGGCGCGGCCTGACGATCACGCTGCGCCACTACCCTGCGGAGGACGACCGCGACGACCGGACGGCGAGGACTGTGAGCGACGGACATGCGGCGAGCCCGGGCACGCACGGGCCCGGGTCGTCGGCGACCGGTCGGGGCACCGACAACGCGTTCGTCGCGCTGCTGCGCATCCCGGTCTTCCGGCGCATGTGGGCGGCGATCGCCGTCTCCAGCCTCGGCGACTGGCTGGGCCTGCTCGCCACGACCGCGATGGCCCAGCAGCTCACCCGCGACGAGTCGACGGCGGTGCAGGGCGTCGCCATCTCCGGCGTCATCCTCACCCGGCTGCTGCCCGACCTGCTCCTCGGCCCGATCGCCGGCGCCCTGGCCGACCGGCTCGACCGCCGCACGACCGTCATCGTCGGCGACCTGCTGGCCTGTGGCCTCTACCTCTCCATCGCGCTCAGTTACGAGCTGACCTGGCTCTACGTCGCGCAGTTCCTGGTCGAGGCGGTCGGCCTGTTCACCAACCCGGCCAAGCAGGCGAACTGGGTGGCGATCGTCCCGCGGGAGCGGCTGGCGACGGCGAACCAGGTGTCGCTGTTCAGCGTGTACGGGTCGGTGCCCGTCGCCGCGCTGCTGTTCGCGCTCCTGTCCACCGTCTCGCGGGTGTTCCCGGGTGGCGAGGACGGCGACACGAGGACGGCGATCGTCGTCGCGCTGGTGTTCAACTCGCTGACGTTCGCGCTGTCGGCGGGCATCGTGCTGCTGTCGCGGGCGCTCATACCGGCCACCCAGGTCGACCGCGAGGCGCCGGCCAACGTGTTCTCGCTCGTCGTCGAGGGCGTCTCGTTCCTCCGCGGGCAGCCGCTGATGCGGGCGCTGTACGTGGGCGTCATCGGGGCCTTCGGCGCGGGCGGGCTGACCGTCGGCGTCGCCCAGCTCTACGTCGTCACCCTCGACGCCGGCGCCGCCGGGTACGGCATCCTCTTCGGCGTCGTCTTCACCGGCCTGGCGATGGGCATGCTCGTCGGCCCGCGGATCCTGCCGACCATCCCCCGACGCAGCCTGTTCGCCCGCTCCATCGGCCTGGCCGGCCTCGCGCTGCTCGCGATGTCGCTGCTGCAGGAGTTCGTGCTGGCCGCGGCCGCGGCGTTCCTCGTCGGCCTGTTCGCCGGGGTCTCCTGGATCATCGGCTACACGCTGATCGGCTTCGAGGTCGAGGACCGGCTGCGCGGGCGGGTGTTCGCCTTCGTCTTCTCCTCGGTGCGCATCGAGCTGCTGCTCGCGGTCGCCGTCGGCCCCGGCCTGGCCGGCCTGCTGGGCTCGCACGAGCTCAACGTCGGCGAGCTGCGGTTCACCGTCACCGGCCCCGGCCTGACGCTGCTGGTGGGCGCGCTCCTGGCGCTCGGGGTGAGCGCCTACGCCGTCCGGCAGGTGGCGCCGCGCGGGCGCCCCGGCACCCGGGCCCGCGACGTGTTCCGGCTGCTGTGGGGCAGCTCGGACCTGCTGTCGGCCTCCTCGAGCGGGGTCGGCCTGTTCGTCGTCGTCGAGGGCGCCGACCGCGACCTCACCCGCCGCTACACCGCCGACCTGGCCCGGGTCCTCCGCGCCGACGGCCGCCCCGTGGTGACCACGCACGAGCCCAGCGACACCGGCCTGGGCCGGCAGGTGCGCGGGCTGCTGTTCCCGCCGGCCGCGCCGCCCGCGGACGGACGCGCGGTCACCGACGACGAGGGCCGCCCGGTAGCGGCCTACACCGCGGCGCTGCTGGCCGCCGCCGACCGCGCCGAGCACGTGGCCACGGTGATCCGCCCGGCGCTGCAGCGCCGCCAGGTCGTGGTGTGCAACCACTACGTCGACACCTCGATGGCCTTCCACGGCGCCGGCCAGGGCCTCGACGCCGACCGCATCCTGCGCACGTCGCTGTGGGCCACCCGCGGCCTGCTGCCCGACCTGACCGTGCTCGTCGACTCGCCGGTGACCGTCGGGCCCCCCGGCGCCGACGCCGACGCCGTGCGCGCCGGCTTCCTCGCCCGGGCCGACGCCGCGCCCGACCGCTACGTCGTCGTCCCCGGCGAGCTGCTCGACGCCGACGCGCCGCACGACGGCGACGGGCTGGTGTCGGCCGCGGTGAAGCGCCGGCTGGGCACGCTGCTGGCCCAGCGCTACCCGGAGAGCGCCCCCGCGGACCCCGTGGACGCCACCGACGGCGCGAGCGGTCCGGCCGACGCGCCGGTCGGGGCGGGCCGGACCGGTACCGGGAGCATCCCCGGAGGCTCCGTAGGCTGATCGCCGTGACTGCCCCGGTGACGCCTCCCCCGCCGACGTGGACGGCCGAGGACACCGAGGAGGTCGACTGCTGCCTCTGCGGCGTCCGCGGCCGGCCGGTGCACGACCTCACGCCCTTCGGCGTCGTCCGCTGCCCGTCCTGCGGCCTGGTGTTCGTCAGCCCGCGGCTGCGGCCGGAGGCCCTGCAGCGCCTCTACGACGACGCCGGCTACTTCGAGGGCCGCGTCTACGGCGACGCCATCGACGGCGGGACGGCCCAGGAGGCGAAGCGCCTCGACCCGGCGATGGTCCTGCAGCGCACCTGGACGGCGGGCCGGCTCGCGCTGCTCGACCGGGTGCGCGGCCGCGCCGCCGGGGGCCGGCTGCTCGAGGTCGGCGCGGGCTACGGGCTGTTCCTCGACGCGGCGCGGCGCGGCGGCTGGCAGACCAGCGGCGTGGAGCTGTCGCGCACCGGCGCGCGGCACGCGGTGGACACGCTCGGACTCGACGTCTTCTGCGGCCAGCTCGCCGACGCGCCGCTCACCCCGGGCTTCGACGTCGTCTGCGCCTGGGACACCGTCGAGCACGTGCCCGACCCGCTCGACTTCTGGCGGACGGCGCGCTCGCTGGTGGCCGAGGACGGCGTCGTGCTGTTCTCCACGCCCTACGTCTCGTCGCTGCCCGCGCGGCTGCTGGGCACCCGCTGGTGGACGCTCAAGCCCGCCGAGCACATCTGGCACTTCACCCCGCGCACGCACGCGATGGTGCTGGCGCGCGCGGGCTTCGCCCTGACACAGGTGGTGCGCAGCCCGCTGGCGCCGAGCAACGCCGGCCGGCTCGACAGCCTGGTCGGCGTGGCCCGCCCGATCCCGGTCTGACCTCCCGCCCTCAGGCGGCCGAGCCCTCGCCCACCGGCACCACGGCCCCGGCGCGGAACGTCTGCCGGTAGGCCCGCGGGGAGACGCCGCGGCGACGGCCGAACTGCTCGCGGAAGCCCGCCGCGGTGCCGAAGCCGACGAGCCGGGCGATCTCCTCGACCGGGGCGTCGCTCTCCTCCAGCAGGGTCTCGGCCGCGGCCAGCCGCTGGGCGAGCAGCCACGCGTGCGGCGTCGTCCCGGTGGTGGCCTTGAACCGGCGGGCGAAGCTGCGCGGGCTCATGAGCGCGCGCCGGGCGAGCACCTCGACGCTGATGTCCTCGGCGAGGTGGGCGCGGGCCCAGTCGAGGACGAGTCCGAGCAGGTCGTCCTCGCAGCGGGCGACGGGCTCGTCGATGTACTGGGCCTGGCCGCCGTCGCGGTGCGGCGGGACGACCATCTCGCGGGCCAGCGCGTTGGCCGCGGCGGAGCCCCACTCGCGGCGGACGAAGTGCAGCAGCGCGTCGACACCTGCGGCCGTGCCGGCGCCGGTGATGAGGGTGCCCTCGTCGACGTAGAGGACCCGCGGGTCGACGTCGACGGCCGGGTAGCGGGCGGCGAGCTCGCCGGCGTAGCGCCAGTGGGTCGTGGCGCGCTTGCCGTCGAGCAGCCCCGCCGACGCGACGACGAACGCGCCCGTGCAGTGGCTGATGATCTGGCCGCCGCGGGCGTGCACGGCGCGCAGCGCGTCGAGCACCTCGTCCGGCACCGGCCTCGACAACTTCTCCCAGGCGGTGACCAGGACGACGTCGGAGACGGCGAGCCGTTCGAGGCCGTGCTCGGCGTGGACCGCGAGCCCGGTGTCGGTGCGCACCACCCCGGGCGCGGTGCTCACGATGGCGAAGTCGAAGCGGGGCAGGCCGAAGCGGGAGTGGTCGTAGCCGAAGACCTCGGCGGCGACGCCCAGGCCGAAGGCGCCCAGGACGCCGTCACCGGCGAGGAGGCTGACGACGACGGGACGGTCGGTTCCGGTCACGCCGACATCATGGCAGGAAAGACGCGATCCATGTCACCTCTGCCACTCGTCCGCGCGAGGCGGCCGGAGCACGCTCATCGCATGTTGCTGATCACCTGCCCCGTCACCCGGACCGACGAGCTGGTCGCCGACCGGCGGATCCGATCGGTCACCAACCACCCGACCCACGTCGCGCTGGCCGTGGAGTGCCCCTCCTGCGGGAGCGTGCACGTCTACCGGACCGGCCGCCGCTGGGAGGAGCGCGAGACCGCCCCGGCCGCCGCGGCCGCTCGACCTGCGCCGGAGCTCGCGCGCGCCTAGGCTCGAACACATGAGCGAATCGAACGTCAACACCGGTCAGGCCGGCGACCCCACGGCGGAGAAGGACCCGTCGGACTGGGTGACCGGCGACGAGCCCGCCACCGGCGCGCAGAAGAGCTACCTGCACACGCTGGCCCGCCAGGCCGGCGAGGACGTGCCGGACGACATCACGAAGGCCGACGCGTCGAAGAAGATCGACGAGCTCCAGGAGGAGACCGGCCGGGGCCAGTGACCCCCGCCGGTCGGCTCGGGCGGCGGGTCCGCAGGACCCACCCCTGAGCTGACGGACGCGCGCGCGACACGAGGTGAGCGGCACGGAGCCGCGTCACCCCACGGCAGCCGCCCTGCGCAGGACGGCGGACCGGTCGCGGGGCCGGAGGCTCCCGACCGGCACGCCGTGGCAGGGCTCAGCGCAGGCCGGGACGGCACCTGGCCGCGGGGTCGGCCGGAGGCCGACAGATGTCACTGCTCGAACTTGTAGCCCAGCCCGCGGACGGTCACGAGGTGCTTGGGGTTGGCCGGGTCGGGCTCGATCTTGGCCCGCAGCCGCTTGACGTGGACGTCGAGGGTCTTGGTGTCGCCCACGTAGTCCGAGCCCCAGACGCGGTCGATGAGCTGGCCGCGGGTGAGCACGCGCCCGGCGTTGCGCAGCAGCAGCTCGAGCAGGTCGAACTCCTTGAGCGGCAGGGCGACCTGCTCGCCGTCGACGGCGACGACGTGCCGCTCGACGTCCATGCGCACCGGGCCGGCCTCGAGCGCGCCGTCGACGGGGGCGTCGACGTCGCCGCGGCGGCGCAGCACCGCGCGGATCCGGGCGACGAGCTCGCGGGCCGAGTAGGGCTTGGTGACGTAGTCGTCGGCGCCGAGCTCGAGGCCCACGACCTTGTCGACCTCGGAGTCCTTGGCCGTGAGCATGATGATCGGGACGTTGCTGCGGGAGCGCAGCGCCCGGCAGACCTCGGTGCCGGGCAGGCCCGGGAGCATGAGGTCGAGCAGGACGATGTCCGCCCCGGCGCGGTCGAACTCGGCCAGCGCCTCGGGGCCGGTGGCGGCCACGACCGCCTCGAAGCCCTCACGGCCGAGCATGTAGGACAGCGCGTCGGAGAAGGACTCCTCGTCCTCCACCACGAGCACTCGCGTCATTTCCGTCCTTCCTGGAGGACCCCGGCCGGGGCGTCGTCCGCCGCGCCGGGAGGTTCGGGGCGGTCGGAGGGGTCCTCGACCGCCAGGGGGATGCGCAGGGTGAACGTGGAGCCGAGGCCCTCCTCGCTCCACACGCTCACCGAGCCACCGTGGTTGCTGGCCACGTGCTTGACGATCGCGAGGCCCAGCCCGGTCCCGCCGGTGCTGGTGGCCCGCGACTGGTCGACCCGGTAGAAGCGCTCGAACACCCGCTCCCGGTCGGCCCGCGGGATGCCGATGCCGCTGTCGGTCACGGCGATCTCGGCGAACCCGCCGCGGGCCCGTGCGCCGACGGCGATCTTGGTGTTCTCGGGGCTGTAGGCGACGGCGTTGGCCAGCAGGTTGGTGACCGCCGTCGTCAGCTGGTTCTCCACGCCGCGGACCACCAGGCCGCGGCGCCCGCCGACGGCGATGGTGATGCCCTTGGCCGCGGCGGCCAGGCCGGTGCGGTCGACGGCCTCGGTGAGGACGGTGTCGACGTCGACCGGCGCGAGCTCGGGCAGCGGCTCGGCGCCCTGCAGCCGGGACAGGTCGATGAGCTCGCGCACCAGCTTGGCGAGCCGGTCGGCCTCGTGGGCCATGCGGGCGGCGAAGCGCTGCACGGTGTCGGGGTCGTCGGCCGCGCCCTGCATCGCCTCGGCGAGCAGCCCCAGGGCACCGACCGGGGTCTTGAGCTCGTGGCCGACGTTGGCGACGAAGTCGCGGCGGACCGCCTCGACGCGGCGGGCCTCGGTGACGTCCTGGAGCACCAGCGCGACCGGGCCGGGGACCACGGTGGGCGCGGCGTCGAGCGGGACACCGTGGGCGCCGACCAGGCGGGTGCCGCCGCCGACCACCTCGCCGGGCAGGGAGACGTCGGCGCGCCGGCTGCCGGAGGTGCGCACGGTGCGGACGAGGTCCGACAGCGCGGGGACCAGCAGCCGCCGGTCGCGGACCAGGCCCAGCGCGCGGGCGGCCGGGTTGGCCACGACGACGGCGTCGTCCTTGTCGAGCACCAGGACGGCGGGGTCCATGAGGTCGATGAGCCGCCGGGCCAGCGCGGCCTCGCGGGCGGCGTCTCCGGGGTCGGCAGCGGCCCGCGCGGCCGCGTCGAACGGCCGGCGGGCCAGGAGGACCGCGACGGCTCCCAGCGCCGCACCGACGACGAGGCCGGCCACGACGGCGACCAGCAGGCTCACGCCGCCGATGCTAGGCGTCGCCGGGCCCGGTACATCCCCCGTGTGAGTGGACGCGGAACCGGGTAGACCGATTGTTCATGCCCGGGTGCCCCCGCGTTCACCGGGCGGGATCTCACCGTGTCCGGCGGGCACCTACCCTCATGGTCTCAGGGACGGCGCCGAGCAGAGGTGTCCGGACGGCGTGCCCGGTGACGGCCGGCCCGACGAGGAGGACCCCGTGCGCGAGCACTACCGCGAAGAGCTCGAGGACATCAACAACTGCCTGGTGGAGATGTCGAACTCCGTGGGCTCGGCGATGAGCAAGGCCACGACCGCGCTGCTCGACGCCGACGTCGCCCTGGCCGACCTCGTGATCGCCGGCGACGAGCACATCGACGCGGTGCGCGAGAGCATCGAGGAGCGCTGCTTCACCCTGCTCGCCCGCCAGCAGCCGGTGGCCACCGATCTGCGCACGGTCACCACCGCGATGCGGATCGTGGGCGACCTCGAGCGCATGGGCGACCTCGCCGTCCACGTGGCCAAGCTGGCCCGGATGCGGTTCCCCGAGTCCGCCGTCCCGGCCGAGGTCCGGCCGATCTTCCTCGAGGCGGGCCACGTCGCGCAGAGCCTGGTGGCCCAGGTCGGCTCGGTGATCGCCAAGCTCGACGTCCAGGGCGCCGCCCAGCTGGAGAAGGACGACGACCTCATGGACCAGCTGCACCGCCAGCTGTTCACCGAGCTGCTGAGCCCCGGCTGGCCGCACGGCATGGAGTCGGCCATCGACATCACGCTGCTCGGCCGCTACTACGAGCGCTTCGCCGACCACGCCGTCAGCGTCGCCCGCCGGGTGGTCTTCCTGGTCACCGGTGAGCGGGAGATGTCCGCGATCGGCAACTGAGCCCCGCCCACGACGAGGGCCCCCGCACCGCACGGTGCGGGGGCCCTCGTCGTCGGGGCTACTTCTTGCCCTGGTTCTTCACGGCCTCGATCGCGGCCGCGGCGGCCTCCGGGTCGAGGTACTCCCCGCCCGGCTTCACCGGGCGGAGGTCGGCGTCGAGGTCGTAGCGCAGCGGGACGCCGGTGGGGATGTTGAGCCCCACGACCTCGTCCTCGCCCATCCCGTCGAGGTGCTTGACCAGCGCCCGCAGGCTGTTGCCGTGCGCGGCGACCAGCACGGTGGCGCCGGTGCGCAGGTCGGGGACGATCGAGTCGTACCAGTACGGGAGCATCCGGACGACGACGTCGGCCAGGCACTCGGTGGCCGGCCGCACCTCCGGGGGCAGGAAGCCGTAGCGCGGGTCGGCGTCCTGGGAGTACTCGCTGCCGGGCTCGATCGGCGGCGGCGGGGTGCTGTAGGAGCGGCGCCAGGTCATGAACTGCTCCTCGCCGTACTCCGCGAGGGTGGCGGCCTTGTCCTTGCCCTGCAGCGCACCGTAGTGCCGCTCGTTGAGCCGCCAGGACCGGCGCACCGGGATCCACTGCCGGTCGGCGGCGGCCAGCGCCAGCTCGGCGGTGGTGATGGCGCGCCTGAGCAGCGACGTGTGCAGCACGTCGGGCAGCAGGCCGTGCTCGGCCAGCAGCTGCCCGCCGCGCGCGGCCTCGGCGCGCCCCTTCTCCGACAGCTCGACGTCGACCCAGCCGGTGAACAGGTTGGCCCTGTTCCACTCGCTCTCGCCGTGGCGGAGCAGCACGAGGGTCCCGGGCGTGGTTCCCGCAGACATGGTCACGGGCCCATCCTGCCCGACGCCGTCCTCAGCGGGTGACCAGTGGCCAGAGCACCCACGCCTCGTAGAGGGCCGGGGGCGCCAGACCGGCCAGCAGCCAGGGGCTGCGGACCCGCCGGGCGGCGCCCCACCGCACCGCCGCCACCAGCGCGACGCTGCAGCCCACCGCGACCGCCAGCCACAGCACGGTGGCGCCGACGTCCACGACGAACAGCTGGGCCAGCACGAGCTGCACGGCGCACAGCAGCAGCGGGTAGACCAGGCCGGAGGCGGCCACCACGCCCATCAGCGCGCGGCCGAGCCGCTCCTGCTGAGCGGGGGGCTCCTGCACGGCCCCCACGCTAGGCGGCGGACGCCCCCGGCGCGCCCGGCCGGCGCCGCCCGGGCAGCCACACCAGGACGACGACGGCGGCGATCGCCGAGGCCGCGGCGGTGCCGACGGCGGTCAGGTGCATGGCCGACACGAACGCCTCGCGGGCGGTGTCCTCGAGCGCCCCGGCGGCGGCGACGGCCTGCTCGTCGCCGGCGGCGCGGGCCTGCTCCGCCGTCGTCCGGGCCGCCTCCAGGGTGGCCGCGATCGACGTGCTCGCCTCGGCGCGGACCGCCGACGGCAGCACGTCGACGGCGCGGCCGACGTTCGCGGCGTAGGCGGTGGCCAGCACCGACCCGAGGATGGCCACGCCGAGCGCGCCGCCGACCTGGCGGACGGTGTTGTTCACCGCGGCGCCGGCGCCGGCCTTCTCGCGCGGCACCACGGCCATGATCGACTCGGTGGCCGGCGCCATCACCGCGCCCATGCCGAGGCCCTGCACCGTCAGTGCGGTGAGCAGCAGCCACAGCGGCGCGGCCTGGTCGAGCAGCTGGAAGCCCAGGAACGACAGCGTGATGAGCACGAACCCGCCCGCACAGACGGCCTTCGCGCCGAACCGCTCGGCCAGCCGCGAGCTGCGCGGGGCCATCAGCGCCATCCCGAGGGCTACCGGGATGAGCGCGGCGCCGGACTGCAGCGGGTCGTAGCCGCGGGCGCCCTGCAAGTAGTAGACGAGGTAGAAGGTCGCGCCCATCAGCGCGAAGAAGTTCAGGCCGAGCGCCGCGGCGGCGGCGGAGAAGGCCGGGTTGCGGAACAGCGAGACGTCGAGCGCCGGGTGCGGGGAGCGCCGCTGCAGCCAGACGAACAGCACCAGCAGCAGCGCGCCGCCGACGAGCGGGACGAGCACGCCCGGCGTCGCCCAGCCGACCCCGGAGCCGCCGTGGATGATCCCGTAGACCAGGCCGGCCAGCGCCGCGATGGACAGCAGGACGCCGGGCACGTCGAGGCGGCCGGGCGCGGGGTCGCGCGACTCGGGGACGAACGCCAGCGTGCCCGCGACGCCGAGGACGGCGACCGGCACGCCGATGAGGAAGATCGCGCCCCACCAGTAGTGCGTGAGGACGGCGCCGCTGGCCAGCGGCCCGCCCGCGACGGCCAGCCCGGCGGTGGCCGCCCAGATGCCGATGGCGCGGCCCCGCTCGGCGGGCGGGAAGACGTTGGTGATGACGGCGAGGGTGGTCGGCTGCACCGCCGCCCCGCCGACGCCCATGACCGCGCGCCAGGCGATCAGCTCCAGCGGGCTGTCGGAGAACGCGGCGAGCACCGACCCCGCGGCGAACACGGTGAGCCCGATCAGCAGCACCCTCCGGCGGCCGATCCGGTCGCCGAGGACGCCCCAGGAGAACAGCAGCCCGGCGAAGACGACGATGTAGGCGTCGACGGCCCACTGCAGCTCGCCCTGGGTGGCGCCGAGCTCGCGCTGCAGCGTCGGGATGGCGACGTTGAGCGTCGTGTTGCCCATGATCACCACGAGCAGGCAGACGGTCATGGTGGCCAGCACCCACCAGCGCCGGGCGTGTCCGGGACGCTCGTCGGCGGCGGCCGCCAGGTCCTCCCGCCCGGGAGCGGTCATCCCCCGCCGTCCGCTGCGGGCGCTGCCCCGCCGTCCCTCCGGTCGGCTCCCCCGGCCTGCGCGAAGGCGGCGAAGGCCTCGAGGTTGCGCAGCGACTCCCCGCGCTTGACCCGCCACTCCCACTCGCGGCGGATCGAGGTGCCGAAGCCGATCTCGAGCAGCGTGTTGAACGAGTCGTCGGCGTAGCTGAGCACCGCGCCGAGCACCCGGTCGAGCTCCTCGGGCGTGACCGCCGCGTGCGGCAGCCGGCCGGTCAGGTAGATGTCGCCGACGCCGTCGATCGACCACGCGACGCCGTACATGCGGGCGTTGCGCTGCAGCAGGTGGGTCCACAGCTGCTCGCGGTTCTCGTCGGGCTGGCGGCAGACGAACGCCTCCACGCGCAGCGCGTGCTCGCCGACGACGAGCCCGCACACCGTCTTGAGCTTCTTCGTGCCGGGCAGGTCGACCAGCCAGCGACCGGGGGCAGGGTGCTCGTGCACCAGCTCGGCCTCGCGCAGCGTGGCGTCGATGACGGCGTCCAGCGCCGCGACGACGTCGGCCCGCGCGGTGCGGACCTCCTCCGGGCCGGTCACCAGGCCACCTGCGGCACGGTCGGGAGCCCGGCCACGGGCCGCAGCGCAGGGCGCCCGGCGGCGGCCATCTCGGCGGCCGCGGAGGCGTAGGCGTCGACCAGCGCGCCGGCGGTGCGGTCCCAGGAGAACGCCGCGGCGTGCCGGCGGGCACCGGCGGCGAGCAGCGGGCGGCGGGCGAGCACGGCGCGGATGGCGGAGGCGTAGGCGCCGGGGTCGCGGCTGCCGACGAGCACGCCGGAGACGCCGTCGCGCACGGCGGTGGGCAGCCCGCCCACGGCGGCGGCCACCACCGGGGTGCCGCACGCCTGGGCCTCCAGGGCCACCAGCCCGAAGGACTCGTTGTGGCTGGGCACGACGGCGACGTCAGCGGCGCGGTAGTGCAGCGCCAGCCGGTCGGGGCTCTGCGGCGGGAGGAAGCGCACGAGGTCGGCGATGCCGAGGTGCGCGGCGAGCTCCTCCAGCTGGCGGGGCGCCTCCAGTCCCGAGCCGCTGGGCGCGCCGACGACGTGCACCCGGAGCCGGCCGCGCAGCGTGGGGTCGTCGTCGAGCATGCGGGCGGCGGCGGCCAGGAGCAGGTCGGGCGCCTTGAGCGGCTGGATGCGCCCGACGAAGGTCAGCACGACGGCGTCGGCGGGCACGCCGAGCGCGCGGCGGGCGGCGGCCCGGTCGCCGGGGGTGAACCGGTCGAGGTCGACGCCGGGCGGGACGACGAGGGTGCGCCGCGGGTCGGCCCCGTAGTGCTCGACGAGCTGGCGGGCCTCCTCCTCGGTGTTGGCCACCAGCCGGTCGGCCTCGGCCACCACCTGCTCCTCGCCGATCACCCGCGCCCGCGGCTCGGGGCGGTCGCCGTCGGCCAGCGCGGCGTTCTTCACCTTCGCGAGGGTGTGCGCGGTGTGGATGAGCGGCACGCTCCACCGGTCGCGCGCCAGCCACCCCACCTGGCCCGACAGCCAGTAGTGCGAGTGGACGACGTCGTAGTGCCCGGGCTCGTGCAGGGCCTCCTCGCGCAGCACGCCGGCGGTGAAGGCGCACAGCTGGCCGGGCAGCTCCTCCTTGCCGAGGCCCTCGAACGGGCCGGCGCTGACGTGCCGCACGGTGACGCCGGGGCTCATCTCGACCACCGGAGGCAGGTCGCTGGAGGTGGCGCGGGTGAACACGTCGACGGCGATGCCGCGCGCGGCCAGCCGCCGGGACACCTCGACGATGTAGACGTTCATGCCCCCGGCGTCGCCGGCACCGGGCTGGTCGAGGGGGCTGGTGTGCACCGAGATCGTCGCCACCCGGCGGAGCGCACGGGAGCCGAGGCGTCGGCGAGCAGGCACCCCCGACCTCCTGCCTCGCGCCGTCCCGGGCACCGTCCCGGCACCCCTGTCGGCTCTCCATCCTGCAACAGGGACAGGATGACCACATGCCGGGTGTCGCCGATCTCTCACCGTCCAGCGCCCGTTCCCTGCCGGGGTCCGGGCGCACCGCCGTCGTCACCGGTGCCTCCAGCGGCATCGGCGCGGCCACCGCCGAGCGGCTCGCGGCGGAGGGCTTCGACGTCGTCCTCGGCGCCCGGCGGCTGGACCGCCTCGAGGAGCTGGCCGAGCGCACCGGCGGCCGCGCGCTGCAGCTGGACATCACCGACCCCGCGTCGGTGGAGGCGTTCGCCGCCGCGCTGCCGCGGGTCGACGTCCTGGTCAACAACGCCGGCGGCGCGTTCGACGCGAACCCGGTGGCCGACGCCGACCTCGACTCCTGGGCGCGCACCTACGACGTCAACGTCCTCGGCACCGTGCGGGTGACCAAGGCGCTGCTGCCGGCGCTGCGGGCCTCGGGCGCGGGCGACCTGCTGTTCGTGGGCTCCACCGCGGGGCTCATCAGCTACGAGGGCGGCGCGTCCTACACCGCGGCCAAGCACGGCGTGCACACGCTCGCCGAGACGCTGCGGCTGGAGCTGGTGGCCGAGCCGGTGCGCGTCATCGAGATCGCGCCGGGGATGGTGCGCACCGAGGAGTTCTCGCTCAACCGCACGGGCAGCCAGGAGAAGGCCGATGCGGTCTACCGGGGCGTGCGCGAGCCGCTGGTGGCTGAGGACGTCGCCGATTGCATCGCCTGGGCGCTCACCCGGCCGCACCACGTCAACGTCGACCTGCTCGTCGTCCGCCCCCGCGCCCAGGCCGCCCAGCACAAGATCCACCGCGAGGACTGACCCTCCGGCCCGCCACGCGCCGGGGACGGCACCCGACCGGGGCCGCCCCCGCGCAGGACGGTGGGCCGGTCGCGGGGCCGGAGGCTCCCGACCGGGACGCCGTGGCAGGGCTCACGGCGAGCCGGGGACGGCACCCGGCCGCGGTGTGATCCGGAGGATCACCATGTCACAGCCGCTGGGGCTCGGGGACCAGCGTGACGCCGAAGCGCTCCCGCACGGCCGCGACGACGCGGTCGGCGAAGGCCATCAGCTCCTCGGCCGTCGCGCCGGGCTCGGTGGTCAGCGCCAGGCTGTGCCGCGACGAGGTGCCCACCCGCCCGTCGCGGGTGCCGCGGCCGAAGCCCGCCGACTGCACCAGCCAGGCGGCGCTGAGCTTGACCCGGCCGTCGCCGGCGGGCCAGCTCGGGCAGCCCGGCACGGCCTGCTCGGGCGGGACGACCGGGTTGGTGAAGAACGAGCCGGCGCTGCGGGTGTCGGGGTCGGCGGGGTCGACCACCATCCCCTTGCCGCGCCGCAGCTCCAGCACGGCCGCGCGGACGTCGGCCAGCGGCGCCCGGCCGCCCAGCTCGACGCCGAGGCGCTTGGCCAGCTCGGCGTACTGCACGGGGCGCGAGAGCGGGCCCGGGTCGAGCGCGAAGGTGACGGTGAGGACGACGAACCGGCCGGGCTCGCGCTTGAGCCGGCTGTCGCGGTAGCCGAAGGCGCAGTCGGCGTTCGAGAGCACCCGCTCGGAACGCTCGGTGCGGTCCCAGACGCGCACCTCGGTGATCGTCTGCGCGACCTCCTGGCCGTAGGCGCCGACGTTCTGCACCGGCGTCGCGCCCGTGGAGCCGGGGATGCCCGACAGCGCCTCCATCCCGGCCAGCTCCTGCTCGACGGTGAGCGCGACCAGGTCGTCCCACGGCTCGCCGGCCTGCACCTCGAGGACGTCGCCGCGCCGCTGCACGCCGCGGCTGCGCACCGCCACGACGTCGCCGGACCACCCGGCGTCGGGGGCGACGACGTTCGAGCCGCCGCCCAGGACGAACAGCGGGCGACCGGCGTCGTCGGCCTCCCGGACGGCGGCGACCAGGTCGGCGGCGGTCGTGACCTCGACCAGCCGGTCGACGGGACCGCCCACGCCGAGGGTGGTCAGGTCGGCGAGACGGGCGTCGGAGCGGACGAGCACCCGCCCACGGTAGACACGGCCCGCCAGCCCGCCGGGGAGGCGGACTACCCTCGGACCCGGTGAGCGAGGGCGACAGCGGGCACAAGCGCCGGGCGTCGCTCACCCCCCGCAAGGCCAACCCCCGTCTGGCCGCCGGCCGGGCCCGGGCGCTGGGCCTGCCCACCCGCGGCACCACGAACGCCAACCGGCTGCGCCGGGTCGACCGCTGGATCCTCGCCACCCAGCTCCCCCGCCTGCGCGACGCCGCCCGCCCGCTCGTCGTCGACCTGGGCTACGGCGCGTCCGCGGTGACCACCCTGGAGCTCGTCGACCGGCTGGGTCCCGCGGTGCCCGGCCTCGAGGTGGTGGGGCTGGAGATCGACCCGGCCCGCGTGGCCGCCGTCGAGGCCGACCGCGACCCGCCGCGCGTCGACTTCCGCGTGGGCGGCTTCGAGCTCGCGGGCCTGCGCCCGGTGCTGGTGCGCGCGTTCAACGTGCTGCGCCAGTACGACGAGGCGTCCGCGGCGCGGGCGTGGGAGACCACGTGCGCGGCGCTGGGCCCCGGCGGGCTGCTGGTGGAGGGCACCTGCGACGAGTGGGGACGGCGGGCGACCTGGGTGGCCCTCGACGCCGACGGCCCGCTCACCCTGACCCTGGCCGCCCGCGTCGCCGACCTCGACCGGCCCTCCGACCTCGCGGAGCGGCTGCCCAAGGCGCTCATCCACCACAACGTGCCCGGCCGGCCGGTGCACGACCTGCTGCGCGCCCTCGACGCCGCCTGGGCCGCCGCGGCCGGGCTGACCGCGTTCGGCCCGCGCCAGCGCTGGGTGGCCGCGGTGCAGGCCCTCGCCGACGACGGCTGGCCGCTGGTCGGCTCCACGCGGCGCTGGCGGCACGGCGAGCTCACGGTGCGCTGGTCGGCGGTGGCGCCGTCGTGAGGCGCGGCGAGCGCGCGCCGGTCGTGCCCCCGGGGCCCACGGAGGTCGACGGCGGCGTCGCGGAGCTGCTCGGCGACGCCGACCGCGACGGCTCGTGGGTGCTGATGGTCGAGGGGACGCCGCAGTCGCACGTGGACCTCGACGACCCCGCCCACCTGGAGTTCGAGTACGTCCGCCGGATGGGGCACGTGCTCGACCTGGCCGCGCCCGAGGGACAGCCGGTCGACGCGGTGCACCTGGGCGGCGGCGCGCTCACGCTGGCCCGCTACCTCGCGGTCACCCGGCCGGGCTCGCGGCAGCGGGTGGTGGAGGTCGACCAGCGGCTGACCGACCTGGTCCGCGCGCACCTGCCGCTGCCCCGCGACGCGCGCGTGCGGGTGCGCGCCGCCGACGCCCGCGCCGGGCTGGCGGCGCTGCCGGCGGCGAGCGCCGACGTCGTCGTCAGCGACGTCTTCGCCGGGGCGCGGACGCCGGCGCACCTCACCACCGTCGAGTACGCCGCCGAGGCCCACCGGGTGCTGCGGCCGGGTGGCGCGCTGACCGTGAACGTCGCCGACGGCCCGCCGCTGCGCTTCGCCCGCGGGCAGGTGGCCACGCTGCAAGCCGTCTTCGCGCACGTCTGCGTGCTCGCCGAGCCCGGCACGCTGCGCGGGCGGCGGTTCGGCAACCTCGTCGCGGTGGCCTCGGACGCGCCGCTGCCGGTGGCCGCCCTGACCCGGCGCTGCGCCGGCGACCCGATGCCCGCCCGGGTGGTCGACGGCGACGACCTCGCCCGGTTCGTGGGCCGGGCGCGGCCGGTCACCGACGCCGAGGCGGTCGCCTCCCCCGAGCCCCCGCCGGGCGTGTTCAGCCGCTGACCAGGGTCTTCCCCGATGCCGGGGTGCCCGGCACGCGCCTAGGGTCGGGTCATGACCTATCCCGCACCGGCCCCGCGCCGGCTCGCCCGCGACACCCGCAACAAGATGATCGCCGGCGTCTGCTCCGGCATCGCCCGCCGCTACGGCATCTCCACCGGCGCGCTGCGGCTGGCCTTCGTGGTCTCGTGCATCCTGCCCGGACCGCAGTTCATCGCCTACCTGGTGCTGTGGGCGCTCATGCCGCGCGACGACCGGTACTGACCCGGCCGCCCGCGGTCACCAGGGGCTGTTGCCCCGCTGCACCCCGCGGACCGCGGGCCGCACGTCGACCAGGTACACGACGGCGGCGATGACCGCGGGCAGGCCGAGGAACGTCATCGGCCCCGACAGGTAGAGCACCACCGCGGCCAGTGCGGTGATCGCCGCCCAGGCCGGCTTGGTGAGCTTGCCGGCGGCGACGTAGTTGGGCGCCGGGCGGATGACCGCGTCGACGAGGGCCCACACGGTCAGCGCGAGGGTGGCCCAGTAGAGGGCCTCGAGCAGGACCGCGTCGAACGCCATGCCCGGGAGGGTACCCGCCGGGACGCACGGCGGGACCCCTCCGCACGGAGGACACCGCCCCCGGACGCGACAGGGCCCCGGAGCGCTCGTGGCAGCTCCGGGGCCCTGGTCGGGTACCGAGGTCAGTCGGTGGTCTTGGCGGTGCGGGTGCGGCTCACGCGGGTCGAGGTGCCGGTGGCCTTGCCGCGCGCGGCGGTGGTGCGCTTGGCCGGCTTGCGGGCGGCCTTGGCGGTCGCCTCGTCGGCGGCCTCGGCGGTGTCCTCGATGGTGGCCTTGGCCGAGTCGGCGGCCTCCTCGACGGCCTCCTCCGCGCGGGCGGCGGCCTTGGCGGTCTTCGAGGCGGCCTTCTGGACGCGCGAGGTGATCTCGTCGGAGGCCTCGGTCACGGCCTCGGCGGCGTCCTCGATGACCTCCTCGACGGTCTCCTCGACGGTGTCGACGGCGGCCTCGGCCTTGGCGGCGAAGCGGCGGAGGCCGGGCTGACGGCGCAGCTCCTGCAGCACGTCGGCGCCGCGCTCGGCCAGCGCCTCGACGGTGCCGGCGGCCTGGGTGCGGGCCTGCTCGACCAGCGTGTTCAGGGTGCTGACGACGGCCTCGGGGCGGACGGCGCCGGCCAGGCCGCGGGCGCGGTCGGCGGCCAGTTCGGCGCGGGTGCGGGCCTCCTTGGTGGCCAGGTCGACCTGGACCTGGGCCTCGCCGGGGAGGGCCTCGGCGCGCGAGCGCAGCGTGGCGAGGACGGTGCGGGCCTGCTCGACGGCGAGGTCACCGGCGCCGACGGCGACCAGGAGCGGGGTGCGGCCGCGCTCGGCGACCTGCTCGAGCAGGGAGGTGGCGGTGGTCATGCTGTCTCCTCGGAGATCGTGGGCCCGTCCGCGGGGACGCGGTGCGGGGCGGGGCTCGGGTCGGTGCCGGGGGAGGTGCCGGGGGTCCGCGGGGCGGCGGCGTGCTCGCGCACGTAGGTCTCGTACAGCTCGAGGAGCACGGCCTTGTGCCGTTCGGAGAGCTGCTCGTCGGACCGGATCGCCGCGATCGTGTCGGGGTTGCCGGGGCGCCGGTCGAGGATGCCCGCCTGCTCGTAGAGCGTCTCGGCGGAGATCTCCAGCCCCTTGGCGATGGCGGCCAGGATCTCCGCCGACGGCTTGCGCAGCCCCCGCTCCACCTGCGACAGGTAGGGGTTGCTCACCCCCGCGGTGCGGGCGAGCTCGCGCAGGGACACCCGGGCGGCGCTGCGCTGCTCCCGGATGAACTCCCCCACCTGCGAGCGCACGGTCGAGACCTGCTGGGCCTCGGCCGCGACGGTCTCCGCGACGCTGCCGGCGAGCTGGTCCACCTTCTCGCGGACCGACCTCACCTGACCGCTCACGAACTCGCCGGGGGTCTGCACGTACTCGACGGTAACCAGGGGTGCTAGCAACTGCAAGCGCAGCTGCTAGCACCCCTGCGTGAGTCCTCTCACACCCGGCGTGTCCCCGCGGGCGCAGGTCAGGCGGTGAGCACCGCCGACGGCCGGACCTCGCCGACGACGCCGTCGCCACCGGTGACCGGCGGGGCCGACCAGCGGGTGAGCACGTCGGCGTCGACCCCGAGGCGGCGCAGCGCGGCGGCGAGCACCGGCGCGCGGCCGCGGTCGCCACCGTCGTCTAGCTTGTAGGCGATCGCGCCGCGGCCGGGCAGTGCGGCGACGTGCACGCCGTCGGCCCCGCCCTTGACCAGCAGGCCGGGCACGGCCTCCATGAGCAGCGTGTCGTCGCGGCCGGTGCCGGCGACGTACCAGGGCCGGGCGCGCATGGCGTCGGCGACGGCCCGCTCGGGCGTCCCCGGCTCCGCGTCCACCAGCGAGCGCAGGCCGCGCGCCAGGCCGGTCAGCGAGATGCCGTGCTGGGGCGCGCCGCAGCCGTCGACGACGACGGCGGCCACCGGCTCGCCGGCCGCGGCCGACAGGCGCGCCTCGATCGCCTGCTGGAGCGGGTGCTGCGGGTCGAGGTAGCCCTCGGTCGGCCAGCCGGCCGCGACGCAGGCGGCGAGCATCGCGGCGTGCTTGCCGGAGCAGTTGAACGCCAGCCGCTCGGGGGCGCGGCCGCCGGTGATCCAGGCGGCGCGGGTCTCCTCGTGCCCGGGCAGCGCCGGCGGGCAGCCGAGCGCGGCGGCGTCGAGGCCGGCGGAGGCGAGGATCGCGGCGGCGACGTCGCGGTGGCCGTCCTCACCGGCGTGCGAGCCGGCGGCGATGGACAGCTCCTCGTCCGACCGCGGTCGCCAGCCGGCGGCGAGGTAGGTGGTGGCCTGCACCGGCTTGTTCGACGAGCGGGGCAGCACGGGACGGGCGACGTCGCCGGCCGACCAGCGCACGTCCCCGTCGGGGCCGAGCACGACGACGGCGCCGCGGTGCACCGACTCGAGGAAGCCGGAGCGCCAGACCTCGACGAGGACCGGCGCGTCGGGCCACGGGGAGGTGCTGGGACGGCCGTGCTCCAGGGGCCCGCGCCGAGCCTGCGAGGCGTGGGGAGGAGCAGGGTCCTTCATCGGGCCTCGTCGGCGAGCAGGGCGGCGACGTCGGCCTCGCCGTTGCGGTAGCGGCGGGCGAGCTCGCCGGCGAGGGCGTCCATCACCTGCTGCACGCCGCGGCGGCGCTCGGACAGCGAGCCCTCGGCGGCGGCCAGGGCGCGGGCGGCCTGCTCGAGGTCGGCGTCGGGCAGCCCGGTGACGTCGGACAGGTCGACGCCGGGGGTCAGGCCGTTCACCCACGACTCGTAGCGCTCCGGCGCGGCCGGCTGCACCGTCTGGTGGCGGCCCAGGCCGTGCGCGGGGCCTCGGCCCTTCTCGGCGAGGATCTCCGGCAGCAGGTCGACCAGCGAGCGGCCGTCGTGCTCGGCCCGGCGCTGCAGCTCCCGGCGCACGATGTCGAGCCGGCCCTGCAGCAGCCGCCGCGTGTAGGAGAGGTTGACCTCCTCCTGCTCGGCCCGGCGGCGCAGCCCGCGGACGTCGGCCATGGAGCGGGACTCGACGCCCGCGAGGAAGGCCGGGGCGAGCAGCTCGTCGACGGCCGCGCCGCCGGCGGGGGTCGGGGGGATGCTTCCGGAGGTCACCGCCCGATGGTGGCAGACCGGACGGCGCGCACGCGGTCGCGGGCGGCGGCCCGGGTGTCGTCGAGCGCGGCCGGGGCGTCGTCGGGGTCGATCACGGCCCGCGACCCGCCCACCGTCAGCTCCGCGTCGGTGCCCACCGACTGCTTCACCAGTGCGAGCGCGACGACGCCCAGCTCGTGGTGGCGCACGACCGTGCCGGCGCGGCCGACCTCGCGCTCGCCGCGCAGCACCGGTGCGCCCGGTGCCGGCAGGTCCTCGCTGACGCCGTCGAGGTGCAGCAGCACCAGCCGCCGCGGCGGGCGGCCGAGGTTGTGCACCCGGGCGACGGTCTCCTGCCCGCGGTAGCAGCCCTTCTCGAGGTGGACGGCGCTGGTGAGCCACTCCAGCTCGTTGGGGATCGTGCGGTGGTCGGTGTCGGCGCCGAGACGGGGACGGCGGGCCTCGACGCGCAGGGCCTCGTAGGCGTCCAGGCCGGCGACGCCGGCGCCGGCGGCGGTCAGCGCGTCGGCGCGGGCGGCGAGCTCGGCGCGCGGCACCAGCAGGTCGACCGCGGGGACGCCGTCGCCGAGGGCCGGCATCCGGCGCACCCAGCCGCCGCCGGGCAGCGCCCGCACCGCGTACGGCGCCTCCGGCGCGGGCAGGCCCGCGGCGGCGAGCACCCCGGCCCCGCGGGGGCCGACGAGCGACAGCAGGGCCCACTCGCCGGTGACCAGGGCCGGCTCGGCGCGGAGCATGAAGACCATCCGCTGCAGGAAGGTCGCGAGCGCCGCCCCGGTGCCGGGCTCGACGTCGGCCCAGGTGGTGCCGTCGAGCTCGGCGAGCACGAGGTGGTGCTCGACGTGCCCCTGCGGCGAGAGGACGAGCGCCTCGGTGCCCGTGCCGTCGGCGAGCCGCTCGAGGTGCTGGCTGGTGAGGCTGTGCAGCCAGGAGAGCCGGTCGGGGCCGGGGATCGCCAGGACGTCGCGGTCGCTGCGGTCGACGAGCCCGGCGCCCTCGGCGAGCAGCCGCTGCTCGCGCAGCGGGTCCCCGAGGTGGGCGGCGACGGTCGCGCCCTCGGCGACGACGGCGCCCGGTCGTGCGGCCAGCGGGGAGGTGGTGCTCATGCGGTCACTCCTGGGACGTCCCGGACTCTCGGCAGCGGCGGCACGTGCCCGACAGCGCGACGTGCCCCACGTCCAGGGTGAAACCCAGGTCGGCCGCCAGACGTTCCGCGGCCTGCTCGAGGACCTCCGGGTCGGCGGAGGAGATCTCCCCGCACGAGGCGCAGACCACGTGCAGGTGCGGGTGCTCGGAGGCGTGGTAGACCGGCGCGCCCTTGGCGACGTGGGTGTGCCAGACCAGGCCGAGGCGCTCGAGCAGCTCCAGGGTGCGGTAGACGGTCGAGGTGTCCGGCGCCGCGCCGCCGGGGCCGGCCTGCTCGCGCAGCCGCGCGCCGATCGCCTCCGGGGTGGCGTGGTCGAGCTCCGCGACCGCCGCCAGCACCTGCTGGCGCTGGTGCGTCAGCCGCAGGCCCTGCGCGCGCAGCTTCTCCGCGAGGGGAGCACCGGTGTCGGACACGCCCAGCAGCCTAGGACCGGCGCGGGCTCAGGGGACGGCGCTGCGGGAGGCCTCGAGCACCCGCCGCAGCGACTCCAGGTACCGCGGCGGGATGCCGTGCTCCCCGCGCGGCGGCAGGAACCGGGCGACGGTGGCGTCGGTGACCTGCGCGGCGTCGGCGGCCTCGGCGCCCAGCAGGCGCACGACCGGCTGCGAGCCCCAGGAGCGGGACGCGGCCAGGTGCGCCATCGCGGCGGCGCTCTCGGCCCGCTCCCCCACGCAGTCGAACGGCTTCTCGGTGGCCCACAGCCTCCGGAACCCGTCGGCCAGCGAGGCGTCCGCGAGCGGGTTGCCGCCGAACATCTCCTCCGCCTCGGCCGGCGGGAGGAACACCGCGAAGCACAGGAAGGTGAACAGGCACTTGTCGCAGTGCAGGCACCAGCGCTGCTCGGCCTGCCCGCCGAAGCCCATGTGCTTCTGCGTGTAGGAGCGGTTGCAGCTGAGGATGTCGCCCCGCAGCGGCAGCGCGGCCACCGCGGCGACCGTGGCCAGCTCCGACAGCTGCCGGGTCAGGCTGAAGTACCCGGCGCCCACCTCTGCCGCGGCCGCGGTGAACAGCCGCTCGAAGGCGTAGGACTTCGAGTACTGGTGGTTCACGCTGGCGCCGTCGACGGTGAGGGTCTCCTCGTCGGCCGAGCGCTCGTTGGCGAACACCACCGGGTCGAACCCGCCGAGGACGGCGACCAGGGTGGCGATCGCGGAGTTGATCGCGGTGACCGGCACGTGCCCGTTGAGCCCGCCCTGCGCCGTGCGCTCGGCCAGCAGCGGGTCGAGCCTCCGGCGCACCTCGACCAGCGGGACGCCGGCCGCGCGGGCGACGTCGCGCTGCGCGCCGGTCGGGTTGACCGCGAGCGCCGTCCCGTCGGGGACGACCACGAGCGCGAGCGCCGAGTCCTTGCCGCCGCCCACGGGCAGCAGCGCGCCGCGGCCGCCGGGCTCCGCCGCGGGGCCCGCCTCGCGGACCTCGGCGGCGAACTCCACCCGGTGCGGCACCGGCAGCCGGTTGACGGCGGCGAACTCGCCGAGGCCGTCGGTGTAGGCCGCCCGCGCGACGGCGATCTGCGCCGCGGTCACCGGGCGCTCGACGACGACCCGGCCGGGCGCGGCCAGCTTGTAGTAGCTGGTGCCCATGACCAGGTGGACGAGGTCGAGGGCGGCGTCGAGCACCGCCGGGGCCGGCCCGCCGCCGAGCAGCACCGGGTCGAGGGTGAGCCGTTCGGTGAACTCGTCGTCGCCGAGCCGGTAGGAGAAGGCCGCCTCGCCGGTGGCGAGGTCGAGGGACCGCCCGGCGACGACGAACGCGCCGGCCTCAGACACCCGGGACGCGCTCGGCGCCGGAGTCGACGAGGATCTGCTCATAGGTGGCTGCCAACTCCTCGAAGTCGCGGAAGCGGTTGTAACTGGGGGCGCCGGGCGAGAGCAGCACGACCCCGCCCGGCGGGGTGCCGGCGATCGCCGCCGCCACCGCCTCGGTCAGGGACTGCGTCTCGGTGAGGCGCACCGCCGCCCCGGCGGCCTCCCGGCGGACGTCGTCGGCCAGCCGCGCCCCCGTGTCGGGGACGGTGACCAGCGCGACGGTGTCCCGCCGCTGCACCAACGTCGCGGCCAGGCCCGTGTAGTCCAGGCCCCGGTCCTGTCCCCCGGCGATGAGGGTGAGCGGGCGGCCGGCGAGCGCGTCGAGGGCGGCCAGCACGGAGACCGGCGTGGTGGACAGCGTGTCGTCGACGAACGTGACGCCGCGGAGCGTGGCCACCGGGGCGAGCCGGTGCGGCAGCGCCCGGAAGCCCGCGACGGCGGAGGCGACGGCGTCGGCGGTCGCGGCGAGGTCGAGCCCGAGCAGCGCGCAGGCGGCCAGCGCCACCTCGACGTTGCTGCGGTTGTGCGCGCCGGGCAGGTGCACCGGCTGCACGGCCTCGGCGAGGCCCGCGGGCAGCACCTCGGCGGGGTCGACCAGCTGCGCGGGCCGCAGGTACCGCTCGGCGACCGGGCGGGCCTGCGCGCCGACCGCGACCGAGCGGTCGGGGCAGCCGGCGAAGACGCGCAGCTTGTCGCGGAAGTAGGTGGTCTCCGAGCCGTGCCAGTCCAGGTGCTCGGGCGCCAGCGAGGTGAGCGCGCCGCGGCCGGCGAAGTCGGGCACGGCGGCGGCCTGGTAGCTCGACACCTCGACGACCAGCGTGCGGTTCCCGACGCCGTCGAGGACGGCGTCGAGCAGCGGGGTACCGATGTTGCCGGCGTGCACGGCCGGGCGCCCCGCGGCGGTGAGGACGGCGGCGGCGAGCGCGCTCGTGGTGCTCTTGCCCTTGGTGCCGGTCACGCACAGCACCGGGACCCCCCGAGCGGCCGCCTCGGCCAGCGCGACGCCGGTGCCGGTGGTGACCACCGTGCGGTCGGCGAGCGACCGGGCCTCGTCCCGGTACGGGCTGATCCCCGGCGAGCGGAAGACGACGTCGCAGCCCGCCAGGCCGGCCACGTCGGCGGTGGCACCCACGCCCGGGGGCAGCGCGGCGGGGTCGACCGGCCGGCTGTCGGCGACGAGCACCGAGGCGGCGCCCGCGGCCAGCGCGGCGCGGACGGCGGCACGGCCTTCGCGGCCGTGGCCCCACACGCCCACCCGGCGGCCGGCCAGCTCGGCCAGCTGGAGGGACCGCTCCCGCGGGGGAGGTGCCGGGCGGGGGTCCACGGCGACCACTCTACGGAGCGTCCCCCACTCCGGACGGCGACGACGGGCCCGACCGGTAGGCTGGATCAAGGTGTGCCGGGAAGTCTGGTCGGCGGGCTGCTCCTGAGCGGGCAGCGCCCACCCGACCCCCGACCCCGGGAGCAGCCCCATGAACGCCCCCCACGGATCGACCCGGGTCTTCGCCCGCGGCTCCTGGACCGAGACCCGTCGGATCGCCGACGTCCTCCGCAAGGAGACCGTCGGCGGCGTCCTGCTGCTGATCGGCACCGTCGTGGCCCTCGCCTGGGCCAACTCGCCCTGGAGCGACTCGTACGAGGCGCTGCGCGACACCCGCGTGGGCCCGGCGTCGCTGCACCTGGACCTGACCTTGGGCACCTGGGCCGCCGACGGGCTGCTGGCGATCTTCTTCTTCGTGGCGGGGCTCGAGCTGAAGCGCGAGTTCGTCGCCGGCGACCTGCGCGACCCCCGCCGGGCGGCGCTGCCGGTGGCCGCGGCGGTCGGCGGCATGGCCGTGCCTGCGCTGCTGTTCACCCTGGTCAACCTCGGTGGCGGCGACGCCCTGCGGGGCTGGGCGATCCCGACGGCCACCGACATCGCCTTCGCCCTCGCCGTCCTCGCGGTCATCAGCACCCACCTGCCGAGCGCGCTGCGGACGTTCCTGCTCACGCTCGCCGTCGTCGACGACCTGCTGGCCATCACGATCATCGCGGTCTTCTACACGACGAGCCTGGCGGCGGGCTGGCTCGCACTGGCGCTCGTCCCGCTCGCCGTCTTCGGGTTCCTGGTGCAGAAGCGCGTCCGCTCCTGGTGGCTGCTGCTGCCCCTCGCGGTGCTCACCTGGGTGTTCGTGCACGAGTCCGGCGTGCACGCCACGGTCGCCGGCGTCCTGCTCGCCTTCACCGTCCCGGTGGTGCGCAGTGAGGCCGCCGGCGGCCCGGACGCCGGCCCCGGCCTCGCCGAGCACCTCGAGCACCGCTTCCGGCCCATCTCGGCGGGGATCGCCGTCCCGGTCTTCGCCTTCTTCGCGGCGGGCGTCACCGTGGGCGGCCTGTCGGGGCTCGTGGAGTCGCTCGGCGACCGGGTGGCCCTCGGCATCGTCGTCGGCCTGGTCGTGGGCAAGGTGCTCGGCATCGTGGGCGCGAGCTGGCTGGTCACCCGGTTCACGCGCGCGGAGTTCGCCGACGAGCTGGGCTGGCCCGACCTGGTCGGTGTCGCCCTGCTCGGCGGCATCGGCTTCACCGTCTCGCTGCTCATCGGTGAGCTGGCGTTCGGCCTCGGCTCCGAGCGGGACGACCACGTCAAGGTCGGCGTGCTGGTGGGCACCCTGTTGTCCGCGCTGCTGGCCACGGTCGTGCTGCGGCTGCGCAACCGGCGCTACCGGCGGATCTGCGAGCTCGAGTCGGTCGACGCCGACCACGACGACATCCCCGACGTCTTCCAGGGCGGAACGGTGCGCGACCGCGCCGACCACGATCCGGACTGGCGCGGGACGCCTCCCCCGGGGCGGACCGTGGGTGGTTCAGCCGACGGCTGAAGAACGCCGTTGCAGACCCCCGGAACGGCGTCGTACCGTCGAGGTACACGAGAGGGGAGGTGGTCCGAACAATTGAATTCTTATCGGACTCGTGAGGTGGCTGTCCGCTAGCCGCCGTCCAGATGGGCCGCCCGTTCGGAGTGGAATCCGAACGACGGCATGATCGCCCGTCCGTCGTACGGCGGCGAGCGAGAACCGGACAGTCACCCGACCCCCGGGCCGCCGACACTTGTCCAGTCGGCCCGCGAGCAGCCTCCTCCCCGGAGGCGCCGCGGAGCAGCCCGGGGGTTGTCCGTTCTCCGGGGGAGGGAGCAGCGGCCGTGCAGACCGCTGGGCGCACCGCACAGGCCGGCCGCTGGATCGCCGAGGCCGTCCGCGCCGCTCCCCCCGACACCGTGGCCGCCCTCGTGCCCGACGTGTTCCCCGCGTACGCCCGGGTGTTCCACCCCGCCGTCCGCTACGAGGGCGACACCGACGTCTTCGTCCGCTGGGACGAGGTGGCCGCGGCCAACGGGACGACGCCGCACCGGCTCATGCAGTGGCCGGGCATCACCGGCTCGTGGGAGTACCTCGGCGAGGACGACCAGCCCGGGCTGTGGAACGACGCGCCCGCCGAGGGCCACCTGGCCGCGCACGTCGCCGGTGAGCTCGCCGCCGTCCTCGCCGCCCACACGACCAGCCCCGGCGAGTGCTGGTTCGGCTGGGACGACGAGGGGGCGGCCGACCTGCCGCGGCTGCGACTCCCCCGCGCCGACCTGCTGCTCGTCCGCGCCCCGGTCGACCGCGCGGCCACCAACTTCGCCACCGAACCGCGCGAGCAGAGCGCCGCGCTGTGGTGGCCGGCCGACCGGTCCTGGTGCGTGGTCACCGACCCGGCGCTGACCAGCACGTGGGTGGGGGCGGGCGTCGCCGCCGTCGACGAGCTGCTGGCCAGCCGGCTGGAGGTCGCCCCCGCGCTGCCCACCGACCCGGTCACCCCCGACAGCGACCCGGTCAACCCGGTCGGCGGCCGGGCCTGACACCCGCGGGCCTCAGGCCCGCACGCCCACCGGCGCGCCGGCCGTCGCCGCGACCACCTCGTCCCACGGGGTGGCGGCCAGGTCGAAGGCCCGCTCCGTCGCCGAGGCGTCCAGCACGTACTCCTGGTCGAACTGGTGCCGGACGTCGACCACCTCGCGCATCATCGGCGAGAACCAGCCCATCGCGCTGAGCACCGGCCACGGGAGGCCGCTCACCGGGCCCGGCGCCCGGCCGAGGGCGCGGGACAGGTCACCGAGCGCCTGCCGCTGGGAGCGCGGCGGGTTGCTCGGCACGTGCCAGGCCCGCCCGAGCGCGCGCTCGTCGGTGCCGAGGACGGCCAGGGTCGCGGCGACGTCGGGCAGGTAGGTCCAGCTGCGCGGGACGTCGGGGTCGCCGACCACCCAGGCGCGCCGGCCGCGGCGCAGCGCCGGCAGCTGCCGCACCAGGTGCGACTGCGCGGCCGGCACCTGCGGGCCGACGAAGTCGCCGGCGCGGGCCTCGGTCATCCGGATGCGGCCGGCCTCGTGCGCGGCGAGCGCGTCGCGCCACATCGCCACCCGGACCCGGCCCTTGGTGTCGGTGGCCGCCAGCGGGCTGTCCGGCGTCATCGGCCCGGTGGGGCGGCCGTAGACGTAGAGGTTGGACATGGTCACCAGGACGGCACCGGTGCGCTCCGCGGCGGTGAGCAGCGCGGCCGCGACCGGCGGCCAGTCGGTGGTCCAGCGGTGGTAGGCCGGGTTGACGGCGTTGTAGAGCGCGGCCGCACCGGCGGTGGCCGCGGTGAGGGCGGCGGCGTCGGCGGCGTCCACCCGGCGGTGCTCGACGGTGCCGGTGGAGACCCCGCCGCTGCGCGACAGCACGCGCACCTCGTGTCCCCGGGCGGCGAGCAGCTCCGCCGTCGTCGTCCCCACGGGCCCCTTGCCCACGATCACGTGCAGTGCCATGACGGCTCCTCCTCGGTTCGGCGAGAGCGGTGCTCTCGTTCGAGGACGACGCTCCCACCGGCTCCCCATCCTGTCAAGAGCGGTGCTCTCTGTTGCGTTCGGTGCTCTCATCGGCGGAGGATGGCCGGGTGCCCACCGCCCGCGAGCGCGTCCGCGCCGAGATCACCGCCGAGATCACCGCGGCCGCCCGCCGCCAGCTCGCCGAGGTGGGCGCGGCCGCGCTCTCGCTGCGCGCGGTGGCCCGTGAGGTCGGCATGGTGTCGTCGGCGGTCTACCGCTACTTCCCGAGCCGCGACGACCTGCTCACCCGCCTGATCATCGACGGCTACGACGCCCTCGGGTCGGCGGCCGAAGCCGCCGACGACCCCGCCGCCGAGCCGGAGGATCGCTGGGCCGCGGTCTGCGGGGCGGTGCGGGACTGGGCGCGGGACCGTCCGCACGAGTACGCGCTGCTCTACGGCTCGCCGGTGCCGGGCTACTCCGCCCCGCGCGACACGGTGCCGGCGGCGTCGCGGGTCGGCATCGTGCTCGGCACGATCCTGGGCGACGCCGCCCGCGCCGGCCGGCTGGCCGGCGGTGCCGGCCACGGGGACCGCGACGACGGCCGGGTGCCCGGCCTGCTCGGCGACGCCGCCGTGGAGGTCCTCGGGCACGGGGCCCCGGGCATCGACGACGCCGTCCGGGTCCGCGCCCTGCTGGCCTGGAGCTCGCTGTTCGGCACGGTCAGCTTCGAGCTGTTCGGCCACCTCGTGGGGTCGGTGGAGGACGCGGACGCCTACTTCGCCCGCGTGGTCGCCGAGCTGGGGGCCCTGGTCGGGCTGCGGCCGGCCGGCTAGAGCGCCGCGAGCTCCGCCTCGAGGTCGTCGAGACCGAGCGAGCCCTGCGACAGCGCCGCCATGTGCCACGCCTTGAGGTCGAACGCGGCACCGCGGGCCCGCTGCGCCGCCGCCCGGCCGGCCAGCCACGCCCGCTCCCCCAGCTTGTAGCTGATCGCCTGCCCGGGCAGGCCCAGGTAGCGGATCAGCTCGCTGTCGAGGAACGCCGGGTCGCTGCCCAGGTGCTCGCCGGCGAACGCCCGCGCGAGCTCCGGCGTCCACGGCTCGCCGCGGTGCCCGGCCAGCACCCCCTCGGCGTCAGCGGGGACGGGCAGCCGCAGGTGCATGCCGATGTCGATGACCACCCGGATGGCGCGCAGCTGCTGGGCGTCGAGGTAGCCCAGCCGGGCGCCGGGCTCGGTGAGGTACCCGAGCTCGTCCATGAGCCGCTCGGCGTACAGCGCCCAGCCCTCGACGTTGGCGCTCACCGAGCCCAGCGACGTCTGGTACGTCGACAGGTCGCCGGAGACGTACGCCCACTGCGCCAGCTGCAGGTGGTGGCCCGGGACGCCCTCGTGGTACCAGATCGAGACCAGGTCCCACAGCGGGAAGCGCTCGCGGCCCAGCGTCGGCAGCCAGGTGCGGCCCGGGCGGGAGAAGTCCTGCGCCGGGCGGGTGTAGTACGGCGCGGCGGCGCTGCCGGGCGGCGCGATCATCGCCTCCACCCGGCGCACCGGCTCGGCGAGGTCGAAGTGCGTGCCGTCGAGCGCGGTGATCGCCTCGTCCATCATCGCCTGCAGCCGCTGCCGGATCGCCTCGACGCCGTCGACCGCGGGGCCGTGCTCGTCCAGCCAGGCCATGGCCTCCCGGGGGGACGACCCCGGCCGCAGCGCCTGCGCCTCGGCCCGCTGCTCGGCCAGCAGCCGCCGGTGCTCGTTCCAGCCCCAGGCGTAGGCCTCCTCCAGGCCCTGCCCCGCGCCGAGGTCCGAGCCGTTCCAGCGGCGGGCCGCGACGGCGTAGCGGTCGCGGCCGACGGCGTCCGGCGTGCCCTCCGCCCGCGGGAGGTACTCGTCGCGCAGGAAGTCGCGCACCTCGGCCACCGCGGCGTCGGCCGCGCGGGCGGCGGCGTCGAGGTCGCCCCGCACGGCGTCGGGGCCGGAAGCCGCCAGCCCGCCGAAGAACGGCCCGGACAGCCACTCGCCGAGCTGGCCGACGACGGTGGACACCTGCCGCGGCGCCACGAGGAGGCCGCGCCGGGCACCCTCCCGCAGCGTGTCCAGGTAGCCCCGGTAGGCCTCGGGCACCCGGGCCATCCGGCGGGCCACCACGCCCCAGTCGTCGTCGGTCGCCGTCGGCATGAGCAGGAACACCGAGCGGATCGAGTGCACCGGGCTGAACAGGTTCGACAGCGCCCGGAAGCCCTCGCCGGCGTCGTGGGGGGGGGGGGGGGGGGGGGGGGGGGGGGGGGGGGGGGGGGGGGGGGGGGGGGGGGGGGGGGGGGGGGGGGGGGGGGGGGGGGGGGGGGGGGGGGGGGGGGGGGGGGGGGGGGGGGGGGGGGG
>NZ_JBJGYL010000010.1:0-147727 GCF_054049975.1 Geodermatophilus sp. SYSU D01119
GCGGCTGCGGCTGCCCGGTCCTCGACCGCCCCGAGGCCACCGACGGCTACGCACCCAGCCGACCGCAGCAGCGGTTCGTGCGCACCCGCGACCGCACCTGCCGCTTCCCCACCTGCGGCCAACGCGTGGGCTGGGCCGACGCCGACCACGTCATCCCCCACGCCTCCGGCGGCGCCACCGACTGCGCCAACCTGTGCTGCCTGTGCCGCAGCCACCACCGCCTCAAGACCTTCGCCCCCGGCTGGCGGTTCTCCATGACCCGCGAGGGAGTGCTCACCGTGACCACCCCGTCGGGCATCACCCGCACCACCCGCCCACCGGGCATGCGACCACCACCGCCAACTGACCCGGAATCGCCACCGCCACCGCCGGCCACTCAGCCAGCGGACGATCCACCGCCGTTCTGACTCGCCGGGTGGGCAGGCGCCGACCCGCCGACTCTGGCGGGCCGACGCCGGCCCGATCAGCGCCCGGGGTAGGGCTGCGTCCTCAGCGCCCGCGCCAGGTGGGCGGCCTTCTCCGCCAGCGTCCTCGTCGTCGACGCGACCGCCTCGGGGGTCTCCTGGAGGTCGTTGTGGTCGCGGCTGCCCATCGCCTCGTCGTTCCCGTAGACGGCGCCCGGGGCCGGGATCGTGAAGCCGATGTCGTCGAGGCCCTGGAACAGGTCCGCGGTGATCTTGTGGGCGCCGTCCTCGTCGCCTACCACGCACACCACCGCGACCTGCCGGTGACCAGCGGCCGGCCCGAGTCGTCGGTCTCCGACAGCTCGCCGTCCAGGCGCTCGAGCACCCGCTGCGCGACGCTGCTCATGTGGCCGACCCAGGTCGGCGTCGGGACCACCAGGACGTCGGCGGCCATCATCCGCTCGCGGATCGCGGGCCACGCGTCGCCCTCCCCCATGTCCACCTCCACGCCGGGCTCGACGTCGTGGTCGACGACGCGGACGACCTGGGAGGTGAAGCCGTGCTCCCCCAGCGCGTCGAGGACCTGGCGGGCCATGAGCTCGCTGGACGACGGCGCGGGGGACGGCTCGAGGCTGCGGATCAGGGATCCCGGCAGGTGCCACACATCAGGATCGTGCGCGACCGACCGCGGCGCAGAAGCGCTCGTGCTCCGCGCGCGTCTCCGCCAGCGGCGCCAGCACCTCCTCGTCGGCCACCTCGGCCACCCGGGCGGTCAGCCGGCGCCGCGCCGTCCGCGCCCGGCGTCTGGCTCCCGCGGCCACCAGCGGCCGGGCGACGAGGGCCAGCAGGAGCCCGGCCAGCAGGCCGAGCACCAGCAGCAGCGTGGGCAGTGGGATGCCCTGCACCCGCGGCAGCGGGACGACGTCGTCGAGCTGCAGCAGCCCCAGTGCGACGAGGCCGACGAGCCACAGCGCGCCGGCCAGCGCGACGAGCGCGAGCAGCCACTGCAGCCCGCCCACCGCGCGCTGCCACAGCGGCACCCGGTCGGAGCCGAGGTCGGCGCCGGCGACGGCGCGGTCGAGCCGGTCGGGCAGCCGCTCGCCGGTGTCGTCGGCGGTGCGGCGCAGCTCGTCGCGCCAGGCCGCGGGCAGCCCGCGCCCGGCGTCGTCGCGGGCCTGCCGGAGCGCGGCGTCCATGCCGGCCCGCTGCACCGCGCCGGCCTGCGGCAGCGACGTCCGGGTCCGCTCGTCGCCGAGGTGCAGCCGGTCGAGGGGGTCGGCGCGCAGCTTGCGCGTCCACCGCAGCAGCGGCCAGCCGGTGTGCGCGGTCCCGCTGCGCCGGGCCGAGCGCTCGACGGCGGCCACCACGGCAGGCACCCCCGCGGCGTCGGCGAGCGCGCCGGTCAGCTCCTCGCGCGCCGCCCGCCCGGGCCCGCGGTCGCGCCCCGCGTCGGGGGTGCAGTGCGCCGCCAGGGCGCCGGCCGCCGCCCGCGCGTCGGCGGTGAGCCGGTCGGTGGCCGCCCTCCGCGCCGACACCCGGCGGGCGAGCTCCGTGCGCAGCTGCGGCAGGCCCAGGCCGCTCCGCGCCGCGGTGGGCAGCACCGGCACGCCCGTCAGGCCCTCCTCGTCCAGCAGCCGGCGCAGGTCGGCGAGGCACGCGGCCGCGGCGGCCTCGTCGAGCCGGTCCACCTGGTTGAGCACCACGAGCAGCACGCCGGAGTGCCCGGCCAGCGGGGCGAGGTAGCGGGTGTGCACGGCGTCGTCGGCGTACTTCTGCGGGTCGAGCACCCACACCAGGACGTCGACGAGCTGCACCAGCCGGTCGACCTCGAGCCGGTTCTCCAGCCGCACGCTGTCGTGGTCGGGCAGGTCGAGCAGCACCAGGCCGTCCAGCGCCGGGTCCGGGTCGGCGACGCGGTGCCGCCGCGGCACCTCCAGCCAGTCGAGCAGCCGGTCGGCGCCGTGGTCACCCCACACGGTCGCGTGCGCCACCCCGGTGGTCGGCCGCCGCACGCCGGGCGTGCTCACCTCCGCCCCGGACAGCGCGTTGAACAGCGTGGACTTGCCGCTGCCGGTGGCCCCGGCCAGCGCGACGACGGTGGCGTCGCCGAGCGCCTCGCGGGCCCCGGCCTTGGCCAGCAGGGACCGCGCGGTCGCGACCTCGGGGACCTCCAGCCGCCCCTCGGCGACCTCGACCGCCTCCCGCAGCGCGGCCAGCCGGTCGGGCAGCGCCAGCTCCCGGGCCCTCACGCCGTCCTCCGCGCGGCGGCCAGCGCGGCGACGGCGGCGCGCAGCCGCTCGGCCGCGTCCGGCGCGTCCGACACCGGCGCCAGCAGCTCGTCGAAGCGGTCCTGCTCGCCGCGCAGCAGCCGGTCGGCGCGGGCGTCGAGGTCGGCGCGGGCGCGGGCGGCCAGCTCCCGCACCGCGGCGTCGCCGAACACCGCCTCGAGCACCCGCTGCCCCACCGCGGTCGTCCCGCCGGCGATGGCCAGCTCGGCGCCCGACAGCCCCGCCGTCGAGGCGAAGACGGCGACCATCACCACCGCGCCGGCGCCGTTGATCCCCCACGACAGCAGCCGCGCCTGCGAGCGCTTGCCCGCGCCCTGCTCGCGGACCAGCTCCAGCACGTACCCCTGCCAGTCGCGCACCTCGTCGGCGGCCGCGGGCGCGAGGTCGGGCGAGGCCGACCCGAGCGTCTCCTCCCGGCCGGCCACCAGCGCGCCACCGCCGGGCAGCGAGCGCCACGCGGTGACCGTGCGCTCCGCGGCCCGGTCGGCCTCCGAGCGCAGCAGCGTCTCCACCCCGGACTCCAGCGCGCCCGACAGCGAGTCCGCCGTCGACGGCCGCCCGGTGAGCGCGGCGCCGAGCCGGTCGCGCAGCCGGCCCACCCGGTTCTGCAGCGAGCGCATCCACTCGCCGGTGCCCACGAAGTCCTGCCAGCGGGCGAGCACCTCACCGCGCAGCAGGCTGCCGTTGCCCACGCCCTCCCCCACGGCGTCGCGGGCCCCGTCGTAGGCGGCGTCGGCGGCGTCGGCCAGCGCCGCGGCGGCCCCGGCCTGCTCGTCGACGCCGGCCGCGACCGCGGCCACCCGCCCGTCGAGGCTCTCCAGCGCGCCGGCCAGCGTCTGCCGGACGACGGCGGCGCGCTGCTCCTGGTCGGCGGCCAGCCCGCGCAGCCAGTCGCGCAGCGGCGCCACCTGGTCCTCGGGCAGGAACCCGTCGCGCAGCGGCCGCTCCTCCACCACGAACAGCCGCGCCGTCCCCAGCCCGCCGCGCTGCAGCATCCCGGCGAGGTCGGCGGCCACCTCGGTCACCGCCTCCGGCGGCGTGCGGTCCAGGACGACGGCCAGCGCGGTGCCCCGCTCCTGCGCCGTGCGCAGCAGGTCCCAGGGGACGGCGTCGGCGTAGCGGGCCGCCGTCGTCACGAACACCCACAGGTCGGCCGCCGACAGCAGCTGGCCGGCGAGGTCGCGGTTGGCCTCGACCACGGAGTCGACGTCGGGGGCGTCGATGAGCGCGAGCCCCGCCGGCAGCGCGTCGCTCGGGACCAGCCGGATCCCGCCGGCGACGTCCCGGGTGCTGTCGCCGTCCCCGGTGGTGCGCGGCAGCCCGGGGAGCACGCGGTCACCGGAGAACGCCGCGACGTCGGCCGGCGCGCAGACCAGCACGGGGGCACGGGTGGTCGGGCGGAGCACGCCGGGGGTGGTCACCCGGGCGCCGAGCACGCTGTTGACCAGCGTGGACTTGCCCGCGCCCGTGGACCCGCCGACGACGGCGAGCAGCGGCGCGTCGAGGTCGCGCAGCCGCGGCAGCAGGTAGTCGTCGACCTGGTCGACCACCGCCCGCGCCGTCCGCGCCGTCGGCTCCCGGCCCGGCGTGGCCAGCTCCAGGGGCGCGGCGGCGACGGCGTCGCGCACCTCCTGCAGCGCGTCGGTCAGCAGTCCGGGTCCGGTCACCCCCGCTAGGTAGCCCGGCGGGCCGCGCGCTACCCGTCGAGGGCGGCCAGCGCGGCCGGGACGTCCCCCGGCACGGCGACGACGGCGGCCGCGCCCGCGGCGGTCAGCTCGGCCGGGCCGCCCGGTCCCCAGCCGGCGCCGACGCACGGCAGCCCGTGCGCGGCCGCGCCGAGGACGTCGTGCTCGCGGTCGCCGACCAGCGCCACGGGGCGCGCGTCGGGGTGGGCGGCCAGTGCGGCGGCGACCACCTGGTCCTTGTGCCGGACCGCGCCGTCGAGGGTCGCCCCGTGCACGCTGCCGAACGCGCGCAGCAGCCCGACGTGGGAGAGCACCCGGACGGCGAAGGGCTGCGGCTTGCTGGTGGCCACGGCGAGCACCGCGCCCCCCGCCCGCAGGTCGCGCAGCAGGCCCGGGACCCCGTCGTACACGGCGACGTCGAGCAGCGCGCCGGCCGCGTAGTGCGCCCGGTAGGCCGACACGGCGCGGTCGACATCGGCGCCGCGCAGGCCGAACACCGTGGCGAAGCCGTCCTGCAGCGGCGGGCCGACCATCGCGCGCAGCTGCCCCGGCGTCGGCTCCGGCAGCCCGAGCTCGCGGGCGGCGACCCGGACCGACGCCCAGATGCCGGGCGTGGAGTCGACGAGCGTGCCGTCGAGGTCGAACAGGACGAGCGGCGTCGCGATCGGGTGCACGGCGGGATGGTCCCCCGGGCCGGCGCGCCTCACCCCTCCGGGAGGCCGGCGGCGCGGGCCGCGCGGGTGGCCAGCGCGGCGAAGGCGTCGCGCAGCTCCGGCGGGCCGACCACCTCGACGTCGGCGTCGAACCGCGCGAGCGACGCCGCGAGGCCCGCCCACGACCACGAGCCCAGCCGCACCCGGCAGCGGTCCTCCCCCGCCGGCTCGACGGTGCCGTCGCCCACGAACGGGACGACGTCGGCGGCCGGGAGACCGAGCAGCACCTCGCCGCGGCACGGCCACGCGTCGGGCCCCGCGGAGCCCCGGAACCGGGCCGACAGCCACGCGCCGGCGTCACCGCCCGGGATGTCCCGGGGCACGAAGCGCGGCCCGTTCGGGGTGCGGAGGCGGATGCGGTCGGCGCGGAACGCCCGCCAGTCGCCGCGGCCCGGGTCCCAGGCGACGAGGTACCAGCGGCCGGCCCGCGCGACCAGGGCGTGCGGCTGCACCCGCCGGGGCGGGCGCAGCTCGTCGTCGGGGGTCCCGTGGTCGAAGCGCAGCTCCTCCCGGGCACGGACGGCGGCGCTGATCGCCAGCAGCACCCGCGGGTCGGCCGGCGCGTCGGGACGGGCGACCGCCGTGACGTCGAAGCCCTCGACCCGGCTGCGCAGCCGCGCGGGCAGCACCTGACCGAGCGTGGCCAGCGCCCGGACCGCCGCCTCCCCGACGCCGGCCCCGCTGACGACGGCGGCCCGCAGCGCCACGGCCAGCGCGACCGCCTGCTCGTCGTCGAACAACAGCGGCGGCAGCCGCGCCCCGGCGTCGAGCCGGTAACCCCCGTCGGGCCCGCGGACCGCCCGCACCGGGTAGCCGAGCTCCCGCAGCCGGTCGACGTCGCGGCGCAGGGTCCGCTCGCTGACCCGCAGCCGCTCGCGCAGCACCGGTCCCGGCCAGTCGCGGCGCGCCTGCAGCAGGGACAGCAGGGCGAGCAGGCGCCCGGAGGCGGCGGGCGCGGAGGTCGTCGGCACGCCGTCCATCCTGCCGGGAGAACCGGCCGTTCCCTGACCTGTACCGCCGACAGGGTGGTCCTCGTCGCCGGAGAGGCCGGCGACACCGAGACCAGGAGCACCCGTGACCGTGCAGACCGTCGCCCACCTCAACTTCTCCGGCCAGGCCCGCGCGGCGCTGGACCTCTACGCCTCCGTGTTCGGCGGCCGGGTCGTCGCCGTCACCTACGGCGACGCCGGCATGCCGCGGGACCTCCCCGGCGCCGACCGCGTCGTCTTCGGCCAGGTCGTGGGCGCGGACGGCTTCTCCGTCATGGCCTACGACGTCCCCGGCCGGCAGGCGCCCGCGACGGAGCAGGCGGCTCCCCGCGCGACGCGGGAGAACGGCACGACGCTGACCGACCAGCCCTTCTTCCTCTCCGTGCGCGGCGAGACGGTCGAGGAGGTGCAGGCGCTGTGGGACCGGCTGGTCGTGGGCGCCGCGGTGGTCGAGCCCTACGGCCCGTCGGCGTGGGCGCCGGCGTCGGGCATGCTGACCGACCGGTTCGGCGTCACGTGGATCCTCGACGTGGCCGCTCCCCACGCGGGCTGACCGTCCCGGGCGGCCGGCCCGCCGGCCGGCCGCCCAGGACGCCGCTCAGGACCCGGCCCACACGCCGAGCACGTTGCCCGAGGGGTCGGCGAAGGTGAACCGCCGACCGCCGGGGAAGGCGTAGGGGCCCTCCACCACCCGGCCGCCGGCGCGGGTGACCGCCTCGGCCGAGGCGTCGAGGTCGGCGGAGAACAGGAGCACCAGCGGGCCGCCGGGGGCAGTCCCGTCGGCGAGCCGCAGGCCGCCGACCTCGGTGTCGCCCTCACCGCGGATTCCGGAGTAGGACGGGCCGTAGGAGGTGAACCGCCAGCCGAACGCCTCGCCGTAGAAGCGCTCGGCGGCGGCCAGGTCGGTCACGGGCAGCTCGACGTAGTCGATGGCGTGGTGCCGCTGGGTGCCGGTCATGGCGGCAGGGTGCCCGCCGGTGCCGACAGGACCGGTCAGCGGCTCGTGACGGCGACGCGCAGCCCCAGCCCGACCAGGACGGTGCCGCTCACGCCCTCGAGCCAGGTGCGCACCCGCGGCCGCCGGAACCACGCCCCGGCCCGCGCCACCCCCGCCGCCAGCGACAGGTACAGGACCGTCTCCAGCGCCACCTGCACCAGCGCGAGCAGCGCCGTCGTGGCGAACAGCGGCCGGTCCGCGGGCACGAACTGCGGGTAGAAGGCGACCATGAAGACGGCGGCCTTCGGGTTGGCCAGCTGCACGACCACGCCCTCGCCGAACGCCGCCCGGCCGCCGCGGCGCGGCCCGGACACGGCGGCGGCCCCGGTCCGGCCCGCCCGGTGCTCCCGCCAGGCCGCGCGCAGCGCCTGCACCCCCAGCCAGACCAGGACGACGGCGCCGACCCCCTTGAGCAGCCAGAACGCGGCCTCGGAGGCGGCCACGAGGCCCGCGACCCCGGCCGCGGCCAGCAGCGCCCAGGCGTAGAGGCCCACCTCGAGGCCGAGGACGGTCGGGACGGCGGAGCGGAACCCGCCGACCGCGGCCCGGCGCAGGATCAGCGCCACCGCCGGCCCCGGGGACGCGGCGACCAGCAGGACGGCCAGCAGGAACGCCGGCTCCGCGACCACCTCCACGCCCCGGATGGTGGCACCGTCCGCGGGCTCCGCTCGACCCGTTTACCGGAGCACGGCGGCGAGGAACTCCTCCACCCGCTGGCGCAGCTCGGCGGCGAGCTCCTCGCCCACCTCGACCGGGTCGCGCTCGCGCAGCCACGGCGGGATGTCGGTGCGGACGCGGGAGGCGCAGCCGAGGTCGGCGCAGACGTAGGTGCCCACCGTGTTGCCGTTGCGGCCGGCCTCCCCCGCGCGGCGGGCGGTGAACAGCGAGACGGCGTCGCCGGGCTGCGTCGAGCGGCACAGCAGGCACATGACCGTGCGGCGGGCCGACATCCGCGACTCCGCGGCGCGCAGCGCGATGCCCACCGGCCGGCCCTCCCGCTGGACGACGAGGTAGCCGCGCAGCGGCGCCTTCGGGTCGCGCCAGCCCAGCACGTCGAGGGTGTCCCACGGCAGGTCGCCGAGGTCGCGCGGCAGCGTGGCGGAGTTCGCCTCGCCCTTCGAGCAGTTGACGAAGGAGCGCCGCACCTGCTGCTCGGTCATCGGTTCCACGAGGAGCCAGTGTCCGTTCCGGCACCGTGCGGTCTCAACGCATTTACCCACGCGACCGCCTCCTCGACGGTCGTCACGACCTCGACGCCCGGGGGCAGCGGCGGGCGGCGGACCAGCACCACGGGCAGCCCCAGCCGCCGTGCCGCGGCCAGCTTGGCCTCGGTCATCGACCCGCCGGAGTCCTTGGTCACGACGACGTCGACGCCGTGCTCCCGCATCAGTGCCAGCTCCTCGTCCTCGGTGAACGGGCCGCGCGCGAGCAGCAGCACCGCGCCGGCCGGCAGCGGCTCGTCGGGCGGGTCGACGGCGCGCACCAGCACCCCGCCGGGCAGCGCCGCGAACGCGCCCACGCCCTGCCGCCCGGTGGTGAGGAACACGGTGCCGGCGTCGCGGACCGCCGCGGCGGCGTCGGCCAGGGAGTCGACGTACGTCCACCGGTCCCCCGGCCCCGGCGTCCAGCCCGGGCGCTGCAGCCGCAGCAGCGGGGTTCCGGAGCGGGCCGCGGCCGCCGCGGCGGAGGCGGTGATCCGGGCGGCGAAGGGGTGGGTGGCGTCGACGACGGCGCGCGGCCGGTGCGCGGCCAGCCAGTCGGCCAGCCCGTCGGCGCCGCCGAACCCGCCCACCCGCACGTCGCCCTCGGGCAGCACGGGGTCGGCCACCCGCCCGGCGAGGCTGGACAGGACGTCGGCACCGCCCGCCACCAGGGCCGCGGCGAGCCGCCGGGCCTCCCCGGTGCCGCCGAGGACGAGCACCTGCCCGCTCATGCCGGAGCGCCGGGGATCATGGGCCGGTGAGCAGGGACGGCGCCTCCGGGCTGCGGCACGGCTGGACCACCGGCGCGTGCGCGACGGCAGCCACCACCGCGGCCTACACCGCGCTGCTCACCGGCGAGTTCCCCGACCCGGTGACCATCGACCTGCCGGGCGACCGGCACCCGTCCTTCGCTCTGGCCACGGAGCGGCTGGCCGACGGCGCCGCGGAGGCCGCGGTCGTCAAGGACGCCGGCGACGACCCCGACGTCACCCACGGCGCGCTGGTGGGCGCGCGGGTGACGCACGGCGAGCCCGGCAGCGGCGTGGTCTTCCGCGCCGGCGAGGGCGTGGGCACGGTGACCAAGCCCGGCCTGCCGCTCGCGGTCGGGGAGCCCGCGATCAACCCGATGCCGCGGCAGTTCATGCGCGATCACGTCGCGGCGGTGGCGGCACGGCACGGCGGCAGCGGCGACGTCGTCGTCGAGGTGTCCATCGAGGACGGCGCGGAGCTCGCGCGGAGGACGTGGAACCCGCGGCTGGGCATCCTCGGCGGGCTGTCGGTGCTCGGCACGACCGGCGTCGTCGTCCCGTACTCCTGCTCGTCGTGGATCGACTCGATCCGCCGCGGCATCGACGTCGCCCGGGCCGCCGGGCACGAGCACGTGGCCGGGTGCACCGGCTCCACCAGCGAGCGGACGGTCCAGGAGCTCCACGGCCTGCCCGAGGACGCCCTGCTCGACATGGGCGACTTCGCCGGCGCCGTGCTCAAGTACCTGCGCCGCCACCCGGTGCCGCGGCTCACCGTGGCCGGTGGCATCGGCAAGCTGGCCAAGCTCGCCGACGGCCACCTCGACCTGCACTCCGGCCGCTCGCAGGTCTCCTTCGACTCCCTGGCCGCGCGGGTGGCCTCCGCGGGCGGCTCGGAGGAACTGGTCGCGGGCGTGCGCGGGGCGAACACGGCGCTCGACGCGCTGCGGCAGTGCCAGGCCGCCGGGCTGCCGCTGGGCGACCTGGTGGCCGCCGGCGCCCGGGAGACGGCGCTGGGGGTGCTGCGCGGCGCACCCGTCGCGGTCGACGTCGTGGTGATCGACCGCGCGGGTGCGGTGGTCGGATCGGCCCCGCTGTAGGGGCCCGCCGCGAGCCTGCGAGTGGTGGGGGCAGGGGGGTCCTCCATCTAGCGGCATCGCGTCGTCGAGTAGAGGTGGCTGTCGGGGAACTGCTCCGCGGTGAGCACCGGGCCGACGACGACGATCGCCGTCCGCCGGACGCCCGCGGCCTCGACCTGCGCGGCGATGTCGGCGAGCGTGCCCCGCAGCACCAGCTCGTCGTCGCGGCTGGCCCGGGCGACGACGGCGACCGGGCCGTCGTCGCCGTAGTGCTCGGCCAGCTGCGGCGCGAGCTCGGCCATCCGCTGCACGGCCAGGTGCAGCACGAGCGTGGCGCCGGTGGCGGCGTAGGCGGCGAGCTCCTCCCCCGGCGGCATCGGCGTGGAGCGCGCCGACGTCCGGGTGAGCACGACGGTCTGCCCGACGCCGGGCACGGTCAGCTCCCGCTTGAGGGCGGCGGCCGCGGCGGCGAAGGCGGGCACGCCGGGGACGACGTCGTAGGGGACGCCGGCGGCGTCCAGCCGGCGCATCTGCTCGGCCATGGCGCTGTAGACGCTGGGGTCGCCGGAGTGCAGCCGGGCGACGTCGTGGCCGGCCTCGTGCGCGGCCACCAGCGCGGCGGTGATCCGGTCCAGGTCGAGGTCGGCGGTGTCGACCAGCCTCGCGCCGGGCGGGGCGGTGTCGAGCAGCTCGCGGGGCACCAGCGCGCCGGCGTAGAGGCAGACCGGGGCGGCGGCGATGATCCGCGCCGCCCGGAGCGTGACCAGGTCCGCCGCTCCGGGCCCCGCCCCGATGAAGTACACGGTCATGGAAGGGCCTCTGTAGCGCTATCGGCGCTCACCAGCGGGTCACCGACCAGATCGTCACGGGCATCGCGGGCTTCCAGCCGGTGAACGAGCCCACCGGCTCGGCGCGCGAGACCTCCACCCGCACCAGGTCGCCGCCCACCTTCGCGTGCCACTGCGCGAGCACCGCCTCGCTCTCCACCGTGACGGCGTTGGCCACCATGCGGCCCCCCGGCGGCAGCGCGTCCCAGCAGGTCTCCACGAGCAGCGGCGTGGTGAGCCCGCCGCCGATGAACACCGCGTCGGGCGCGCCGAGCCGGGTGAGCACCTCCGGCGCGTGCCCGTGCACGACCCGCAGGTAGGGGACGCCGAGGCGGGCGGCGTTGCGCGCGATCCGCTCGGCGCGCTCCTGGGAGGCCTCGACGGCGACCGCGCGGCACGTGGGGTGCGCGCGCATCCACTCGATGCCGATCGACCCGGACCCGGCGCCGACGTCCCAGAGCAGCTGGCCGGGCACCGCGGCCAGCCGCGACAGCGTCACCGCGCGCACCTCGGCCCGGGTGAGCTGCCCGTCGGACTCGTAGGCGCCGTCGGGCAGCCCGGGCGTGGTGGGCAGCGGCATGGTGCCGCGGTCGGCCCGGCACTCGACGGCGGTGACGACGAGTGCCGGCGCCGGCTGCGACCAGGTGGCCGCGGTGCCGGTGCGCACCTCCTCGTCGGGGCCGCCGAGCCCACCGAGCACGGTGACCAGGCTCTGCCCGTAGCCGCGGCCGGCGAGCAGCGCGGCCACCTGGGCGGGCGTCTCGCCGTCGGAGCCGAGGACCAGCAGCCGCCGGCCGGGCTGCACGTGCGGGTGCAGCAGCTCCAGCGGCCGCCCGACCAGGCTGACCACCTCGGTGTCCTCCACCGCCCAGCCCAGCCGGGCGCAGGCCAGCGACACCGACGACGGCGCCGGCAGCACCCGCACCCGGTCGGCGCCCAGCAGCCGGGTGAGCGTGGTGCCGATGCCCGACAGCATCGGGTCGCCGCTGGCCAGCACGACGACGGCCCGGCCGGCGTGCTCCTCGACCAGGCCCGGCAGCGCCTCGGTGAGCGGCGAGGGCCACGGCACCCGCTCGGCGGCCACCTCCTCCGGGACCAGGTCCAGCTGCCGGGCGCTGCCGAGCAGCACCTCGGCGCGCTCCACCTCGGCGCGGGAGGTGGGGGCCAGCCCGTCCCAGCCGTCGGCGCCGATGCCGACGACGACGACCGGCGCGGTGGGCACGGTCTCGCTCACGCCGGCAGCTCCCCCTCGGGCCCGGCCGCCTCGGCCAGCAGCCGCTCGCGCAGGTCCTCGGGCAGCCGGTCGACGTAGACGACGCCGTCGAGGTGGTCGACCTCGTGCTGCAGGCACCGCGCGGCCATGCCGGTGGCCTCGATGGTGACCGGCTTGCCCTTCACGTCGACGCCGTCGACCCGGGCGCGGAAGGCGCGGGCGAGCTCGGCGTAGGGGCCGGGCACCGACAGGCAGCCCTCCTCGGTGACCTCCTCGGCCGGCTCGCCGTCGGCCGGGGGCAGGACCGTGAGCTCCGGGTTGACCACGTACCCGACGACGTCCTCGCCGGCGGCGTCCGGGCAGTCGATGACGAAGACCCGCGCGTCGACGCCGATCTGGTTGGCGGCGAGCCCCACGCCGTCGGCCTCGCGCATCGAGGCGAACATGTCGAGCACGAGCCGGCGCAGCCTCTCGTCGAACTCGGTGACGGGCGCGGTCGGGCGGTGCAGCACCTCGTTGCTGCCGTAGGTGACGATCGGCCGGGCGACGCCGTCGTAACGGCCGGGCAGGCGCATGGCCGCGATCCTAGGAAGCGGCCTGGGCAGGATGGTCGCCGTGCCGCTCCGGAGAGACGTCCCCACCGCCACCGGCCTGGCACTCGGCGCGGCCGCCGACCTGCTGCTGGCCGACCCCGCGCGGCGGCACCCGGTGGCCGGGTTCGGCTCGCTCGCCGCGGCGCTGGAGCGGCGGGTGTGGCGCGACGCGCGGCCGGCGGGTACCGGGTACGCGCTGGTGCTGGTGGCCGGCGCGGCGGGGCTCGGCGCGGCGGCGGACCGGGCCACGGCCGGGCGGCCGGTGCTGCGCACCGCGGCGGTCGCCGCCGCCACCTGGACGGTGCTGGGCGGCACCTCGCTCGGCCGCGCGGCGGCGGCGATGGCCGGCGCCCTGGAGGCCGGCGACCTGCCCGCGGCCCGGGCGCTGCTGCCCACGCTGGCCGGCCGTGACCCGTCGGCCCTCGGCGCGGGGGAACTCGCGCGGGCGACCGTGGAGTCGGTCGCGGAGAACACCTCCGACGCCGCCGTCGCCCCGCTGGTGTGGGGCGCGCTCGCGGGCCTGCCCGGGCTGCTCGGCTACCGGGCGGTCAACACCCTCGACGCGATGGTCGGCCACCGCTCGCCCCGGTACGCCCGGTTCGGCTGGGCGGCCGCCCGGGCCGACGACGTCGCCAACTGGCTGCCGGCCCGGCTCACCGCCGCGCTCACCGTGGCCGTGGCCCCGCTCGCCGGGGGATCGCCGCGGGAGGCGCTGCGGACGTGGCGCCGCGACGGCGCCGCCCACCCCAGCCCGAACGCCGGCCGCTGCGAGGCCGCGGCAGCCGGCGCCCTGGGACTGCGGCTGGGCGGGCGCAACGTCTACGGCAGCCGGGTCGAGGACCGGCCGGTGCTCGGCGACGGCCGCGCGCCGGAGAGCAGCGACGTCGGCCGCGCGGTGCGCCTGTCGCGGGCGGTCTGGCTCGCCGCCGCCGCCCTCGCGGTGGCCAGCAGGGCCGCCCGGCGCGGCTGAGGCCGGGTCAGCGGCCCGCGCCCGTGCAGGGCGCCGCGCGCCGCGGACGGCACCGGGAAGCCGGCCGGGTCGAGGCGCGGGTGGCTGCGCGGCGGGTCGGCCGGGCCGCGGCCGCCGCGCACGGCGACGACGAGCGTGGTCACCGACAGCGCGCCGATCGCCAGCAGGAACGACAGCAGGAGGACTGCACTCGAGGTCATGGCGTAGACGGTGGCACCATCCGGCCTGGACGGGAGCGGTCCAATCCGGCATGGTGGCCTGCATGCCACCGGGTGCTGAGCAGTCCACTCCCGCCGAGCTGGCCGGCCTGGTCGGGCCGCTCACCGACCTGCCGGGCCCGCGCTACGCCGGCCTGGCCCGCCGGGTGCGCGAGCTGGTGGCCCTCGGGCAGCTCCCGCCGGGCACCCGGCTGCCGGCCGAGCGCGACCTCGCCGCCGCGCTGGGCGTCAGCCGGGTGACCGTCGCCTCGGCCTACCGGCTGCTGCGCGAGGAGGGCGCGGTGAGCACGCGGCACGGCGCGGGCACCGTCGTCGAGACCCCGCCGGTCGACGCCGTGTGGTCCGCGCCCACGACCGACCCGGAGGTCCTCGACCTGGCCCACGCCGCCCCCGAGGCGGCCCCGCAACTGCTGCCCGCCTACGAGCGGGCGCTCGCCCGGATGCCCGAGACGATGGCCGGGCACGGCTACGCGCCGAGCGGCCTGCCCGAGCTGCGCGCCGCGATCGCCGACCGCTACACCGCCCGGGGCCTGCCCACCGATCCCGACCAGGTGGTGGTCACCGCCGGGACCGGCGACGCGACCGCGCTCGTCGTCGAGGTGCTGCTGCAGCCCGGCGACCGCGTGCTCGTCGAGCACCCCACCTACCCCGGCGCGGTGCAGCTGGTCACCGCCGCCGGGGGCCGGTGCGTGCCGGTGACGGTGGACGCCGCCGACCCCGACGCCGTCGTCGGCGCGGCGCACCTGGTCACCCGGCAGAGCAGCCCGCGGCTGGCGTTCCTCATGCCCGACTTCTCCAACCCCAGCGGCGCGCGGCTGTCGGCCGCCGGGCGCCGGCGGCTGGCCGCCACCCTGTGGCAGCAGGGCGTGCTCGCCATCGTCGACGAGGTCACCGCCGAGCTGTGGCTCGACGACGACGCCGGTCCGCTGCCGCCCTACGCCGCCGGGCTGCCCGACGCGGCGACGGTGACCGTCGGCGGCCTGTCGAAGTCGGTGTGGGGCGGCCTGCGCATCGGCTGGCTGCGCACCGACGCCGCGCTGGCGGCGTCCCTGGGCGCCGCGCTGGGCCGCCGGCAGCTGTCGGTCGGCCTGCTCGACCAGCTCACCGCCGCCGCCCTGGTGCGCGACCTCGACACGGTGCTGGCCGCCCGCCGGCGGCTGCTGCGGGAACGCCGCGAGGTGCTGCTCGCCGAGGCCGCCGCGCGGCTGCCGCACTGGGCCGTCCCGCGCCCGGCCGGCGGCCTGTCGGCGTGGTGCACGCTCCCGCCGGGCCGCAGCTCCGCCGCCCTCGTCGCCGCCGCTGCGCCGCTGGGCCTGCACCTGGCGGAGGGGCGCGCGTTCGGCACCGGCACCGCCTTCGACGACCACCTGCGGCTGCCGTTCACCCTCCCCCCGGCCCGGCTGCGCACCGCCGTCGCCACCCTCGCCGCCGTCGACTCCGCCCTGGCCGGAGGGCCGGTCGCGCGCCATCCGGCGCGGCCCGTCACGGTGGTGTGAGGCGCACCGGACGCACCCGTCCGGTGGGCGTGCGCGGCCCGCGCACCAGGGCTACGGTCGGGGTGTCCCGAGCGGCCGGGACCTCGTCCCGGCACCTTCCGCAGGTGGTCGAACAGGCGGCTGCGCGGCGCTCTCCCCGGCTGGTGCCGGGGTGCCCGACGGAGTCCTCCATGACCTCGACACAGCCCCGCCCTGCCCACACCCGCCCCCGTCCCCCGCGGACGGCGACGCCACCGCTGCCCCGTCCGCCGGCACCCACCCCGCTCACCTCCCGCCGCACGCGGGTGGCGGCGCGCTGGCGGTACGACCGCAGCACCGGCGAGTGGCTGTGGTCGGAGGAGATGTGCCTCCTGCACGGCCTGCCGCCCGAGGGCGCCACGCCCAGCACCGAGGTGCTCGTGGCCGCCCAGCACCCCGACGACCGGCCGCGCACGATCGACGCGCTGTCCGCGGCGCTCACCGACGGCCAGGCGTTCTGCCTGTCCGTGCGGCTGCGCGTGCCCGAGACCGCGGAGCGCACCGTGGTGCTGCTCGGCGAGCCGCGCCTCGACGGCGAGGGCCGGGTGGCCGCCGTCGAGGGCCTCGTCGTCGACAACCCCGCCGTCGGCGACGGCGCCGGGGCCCCCGCGCCGTCGGCCGTCGGCCGGGTGCTCGAGCTGGAGACCGAGCTGGCCCAGCTGCGCACCGCGATGGCCAGCCGGGCGCCGATCGAGCAGGCCAAGGGCGTGCTCATGCTGCTCACCGGCTGCGGGGAGCAGGCCGCCTTCGACCTGCTGGCACACATCTCCAGCCACGTGCACCGCAAGGTCCGCGACGTCGCCCTGGACCTGGTCGCCTCGGCCTCGGGGGGACGTCCGCTGTCGCCCCAGGTCCGCGAGATCCTGCGCGACGCCTGCCCGCCGGGCGGTCCGGGCCACCAGGCCGGGTAGGGCCGCCCGGCCCTGCCGCCCCCGCCCTGCCGCCCCTCCCCTGCCGCGGTCGCCTCCTCCGCGGCAGGGGAGGATGCCCCGGGTCCCGGTGGCCGGTGCCGGGACGCCACGAGGGAGGGGGCGGCGTGTTCTACCTCGTCGCGAGGTTCGTGCTCAAGCCGCTGTTCTGGCTGCTGTTCCGGCCACGGGTCAGCGGCCGCGCCCACGTCCCGGCCGACGGGCCGTTCATCATCGCCAGCAACCACCTGTCCTTCATCGACAGCATCGCCATCCCGCTGGCCTCCCCGCGGCGGGTGCACTACCTCGCCAAGGCCGAGTACTTCACCCGCTCCGGGCCCGGCGGCTGGCTCACCCGCACCCTGTTCACGGCGCTGGGCGCCATGCCGGTCGAGCGGGAGACCTCCCGCGCGGCGCAGGAGGCCCTCGACACCGCGCTGGGCGTGCTGCGCCGCGGCGAGGGCTTCGGCATCTACCCCGAGGGCACCCGCTCGCGCGACGGCCGCCTGGCCCGCGGCAAGACCGGCGTCGCCTGGCTGGCGCTCACCGCCGACTGCCCGGTCGTGCCGGTCGCCGTCGCCGGGACCGACCGCGTCCAGCCGGTGGACTCCCGCTGGCCGCGCCCGCACCGCGTGACGATCACCTTCGGCGCGCCGCTGGAGTTCCCCGAGCACCGCGGGCAGGCCGCCAAGGGCCGCCCGCGCCGCGAGGTCACCGACCGGATCATGGAGGCGATCGCCGAGCTGTCCGGGCAGGAGAAGGCCGGCTGGGGCCAGCCCGCCGCATGAGCGGGGCCCTGCTCGTCGCCGGGACGACGTCGGACGCCGGCAAGTCGGTGGTCACGGCGGGCATCTGCCGCTGGCTGGCCCGCCAGGGCGTGCGCGTGGCGCCGTTCAAGGCGCAGAACATGAGCAACAACTCGATGGTCACCGCCGACGGCGCGGAGATCGGCCGGGCGCAGGTCATGCAGGCCCAGGCCGCCGGCGTGGAGCCCGAGGCCGTCATGAACCCGGTGCTGCTCAAGCCCGGCGGGGAGGACGCCAGCCAGGTCGTCGTCCTCGGCCGGCCCGTGGCCGAGGTGACCGCGCTGTCCTACCGGCCGATGAAGGCGGCACTGCTCGAGCAGGTGCTGGCCAGCCTCGCCGACCTGCGCGCGCGCTTCGACGTCGTCGTGTGCGAGGGCGCCGGCTCCCCCACCGAGATCAACCTGCGCGCCGACGACATCGCCAACATGGGCCTGGCCACCGCGGCGGGCCTGCCCGTCGTCGTGGTCGGCGACATCGACCGCGGCGGGGTGTTCCCCGCCCTCTACGGCACGGTCGCGCTCATGCCGCCGGCCGACCAGCGGCTGGTGGCCGGGTTCCTCGTGAACAAGTTCCGCGGCGACGTGCGCCTCCTGCGCCCGGGCCTGGAGCAGCTCACCGCGCTCACCGGCCGGCCCACGCTCGGCGTGCTGCCCTGGCTGCCGGGCGCCGCGCTCGACGTCGAGGACTCCCTCGGCGTGCCCACCGGCGTCTCCTCGGCCGGGCCGCCGCACGGCGAGGAGGTGCTGCGGGTCTCGGTGGCGCGGCTGCCGCGGCTGTCGAACTTCACCGACCTCGACGCGCTGGCCACCGAGCCCGGTGTCCTGGTCCGCTACGCCACCCGGCCCGAGGAGCTCGCCGACGCCGACCTGGTGGTGCTGCCCGGCACGCGCGCGACCGTGTCCGACCTCGCGTGGCTGCGCGCCACCGGGCTGGCCGACGCCGTCGGCCGGCGCGCCGCGGAGGGCCGGCCGGTGCTCGGCATCTGCGGCGGGCACCAGATGCTCGCCCGCACGATCACCGACGACGTCGAGTCGCGCGCGGGCACCGTGGCCGGGCTCGGGCTGCTGCCGGCCGACGTCACCTTCGCGCGGGAGAAGACGCTGGGCCGCCCGTCCGGCGAAGCGCTGGGCCACCCGGTGCGCGGCTACGAGATCCACCACGGCGTGGTCACCTACGGGGACGGGGCCGAGCCGTTCCTCGACGGCGGCCGCGCGGGCGCCGTGTGGGGCACCACCTGGCACGGCGCCCTGGAGAACGACGGGTTCCGGCGGGCGTTCCTCGCCGAGGTGGCCCGCGCGGCGGGCCGGCGGTTCGTCCCGGCCCCGGACACCTCGTTCGGCGCGGTCCGCGAGCAGCGGCTCGACGCCCTCGGCGACCTGGTGGCCGAGCACGCCGACACCGCCGCCCTGTGGCGGCTCGTGGAGGAGGGCCCGCAGGCCGGCCTGCCGCTGCTCCCGCCCGGCGGGTCGGCCGGGGCGGCGAGGTAGGAGGGGCCGGCCTGCGGGGCTACCGTCGGACCGTGCAGCCCGACCCGGTCCTGGCCTCCTACCGCCCGCCCTCGCAGCTGGTGCTGGACAAGGAGATCGACCACCTCGACGTCCACTGCCGGGCCCTCGTGGGCCTGTCGCCGTTCCTCACCCTGGCGACGGCGGACGCCGACGGGTTCCCCGAGGTCTCCCCGCGCGGCGGCGACCCGGGCTTCGTCAAGGTGCTCGACGAGCACCGCCTCGTGCTGCCCGACCGGCAGGGCAACAACCGGCTCGACAGCCTGCGCAAGGTCGCTGCGAACCCGCGGGTGGCGCTGCTGTTCTTCGTGCCCGGCCTCGAGGAGACGCTCAAGGTGTTCGGCACCGCCGAGCTGTTGCCGGCCGACGCGCTCGACCTCGACCTCACCGAGTTCGGCCGGGCCCCGCGCTCGGTCATGGTGGTCACCGTGCAGCGGGCCTACCTGCACTGCGCGAAGGCCGTCATGCGCTCGGGGCTGTGGGACCCGGCGAGCCGGATCGACCGCGCCGCGCTCCCGCCGTTCGGCGTGATGATCCGCGACCACTGCGGGCTGGAGAGCCCGCTGCCCGACGACGCCGTCATCCGGGCCGACCTCGCGCTGGAGCTCTAGGAGGACCTCCCTGCCCCCACCGCTCGTCCCTCGCGGCCGGCCCCTGCAGGGAGGCCGTTCCCTCTCGTCACCACCGTGGGCCAGGCTGCGGCCATGGCGACCGACTTCCAGGTGACGATCGACGCGACGCGGCCGCACGCGCTGGCCGACTGGTGGGCCGAGGCGCTGGGCTGGCAGGTGGAGCCCCAGGACGAGGCGTTCATCCGCGGCATGGTGGAGGCCGGCCGCGCCTCGGAGGCCGACACCACCACGCACCGCGGCGCGCTGGTCTGGGCGGCGGGCGCGGCGATCACCTCGCCCGACCCCGGCCGGCCGCGGGTGCTGTTCCAGCACGTGCCGGAGGCCAAGACGGTCAAGAACCGCGTGCACCTCGACGTCCGGGTGGGTGACGAGCGCCGCGAGGCCGAGGTGGCGCGCCTGCTCGGCCTGGGCGCCACCGAGCTGTGGCGGTCGTCCCAGGGCCCGTTCACCTGGGCAACGCTCGCCGACCCGGAGGGCAACGAGTTCTGCGTGGCCTGAGCTCAGGCGGGGAGGTCGCGGGCCAGCCGGCGGGAGACCACGGTGCGCTCGGCGATCCGGCGCACCCGGCTGCGGCGGCGTGTGCGCCCGCCGGCGAGGTAGCGCGCGTCCTCGACCAGCTGGAAGGCGGCGAGGACGCTGGCGCGCGGCTCGCGGACCAGTGAGACGGTCGCGACGACGGGCTGGGCCGAGGTCATGGGGAGCCCCCTCTCCCGGGCGCGATGGCTCCGCGCCCCGTGACGCAATGGTGCCCAGGAACGACGCTCCGGAACCAGAACTGGCCCGAATTGGTACCGGTGTGACGGACGGGACAGCTGTGACGGCGTGTCGCGCGGCGCATCCGTACGGTGCGTCCATGGCCCGTCCGAGCCGGCTCCTCGACGCCGTCCTCTCGATCGTCCGCGCGGCCACCGCCACGCCGGCCCGCGCGCCCCGGGCCGCCCGCCCGAGCCGGCGCCGCGCGCCGTCGGCGCCGGCAGCCGCCCCGCCGGCTCCCCCGCCGGCCGCCCGCGCGCCGGGCACCGTCGACACGGAGTACCGGCCCCGCGCCGACGGGCACCCCGACCCCGGCGAGGTCGTGTGGGCGTGGGTGCCCTACGACGAGGGCGACGGCCGCGGCAAGGACCGGCCGGTGCTGGTGGTCGGCCGACGCGGCGGGGAGCTGGTCGGGCTGGTGCTCACCAGCAAGGACCACGACCGCGACGCCGCCGACGAGGCCCGGCACGGCCGCAGCTGGATGGACGTGGGCAGCGGCGGCTGGGACCGGCAGGGCCGCCCGAGCGAGGTGCGGCTGGACCGGCTGCTCGTCCTCGACCCCGCCACGGTGCGCCGGGAGGGCGCCGCGCTGGACCGGGCGGTGTTCGACCGGGTCGTGGCCGAGGCCCGCCGGACCCAGGGCTGGTGACCGGCTAGAAGGGCACCTGCTGGGCGAGCAGGCCGGCACCGGTACCGCGCCCCGACAGCACCCGGCAGAACTCGACGGCGTCGCACTCGATGTCCTCGCACTCGACGTCCTCGCACTCGATGTCCTCGCACTCGACGTCCTCGCCGCCCGTCCCCGCGGACCACGTGCCGCCGGCCGGGCCGGTGAGGCGCAGCCGGTACGGGCGGCCGTGCCGCTGCGCCCACTCCCGGACGACGTCGTCGACCAGGACGCCGTCGTGGTCCGGCGAGAGGACGGGGTCCCGGCCGGTGGCCCGGGCGACGTCGAGGCGGTGCATCCAGGTGTCGCGGGTGAGGACGACGTCGAGCAGGTAGCCCAGCGACCACCACTCCCGCCGGCCGCCGACCGCCTGCGCCTCGGGCAGCGGCAGCCGGCCGACGACCCGGGCGAGCCGGCGCCGGCCGCGGGCGGCGCGCGGGCCGACGTCGGCCAGTCCGGCCACGACCTCGGGGGCGGTGAGGTGCGCCTGCTCGCGCACCTGCAGCGCGGTGAGCGCGTCGACCCCGCCGCCCGCGCGGGCCGCGGCGGCGTTCTGGCGCACGAACTGGCCCGGCGAGGCGACCATCCGGGCCATCCCGAGGACGTGCCCGGCCATCGCCCGCACGTCCCAGCCGGGGCAGTCGGTCGGCCGCGACCACTCGTCGGGCCCGAGGTCGCGGACCAGGCCGGCGAAGCGGCCGTACTCCGTGGCGGCCAGGCGCATCGCCGCGTCCCGGTCCAGGACGGCGGCGCGGCCCACGGCGAGCGGGGTCATGACGGCTCCCTCCGCCGGCGCGGGCGGACGGGCAGCGCGCCCCCGCGCCGTGCCGGGGATGGTCGTCCCGGCGGCCGCCGGGGACAAGGAGTCCCGGCCCGGCCCGGCCCGGTCGGCCGGCGCCCGGTCGGCCGGCGCCCGGTCAGTCGGCGCGCGGTCAGTCGGCGCGCGCCTGGTCCCGCCGGTCCTGGGACGCGCGCTGGCGCAGGTGGTAGACGCCGGCCTGGCCCGGCAGCGGCTGCAGGTCGTAGCGCGAGACGACCTTCGGCCCGTCGTGCAGGTGCACGTGGGTGACCGTCGGCAGCGGGTCGCCGTGCCGCGCGGCGCGGATCTCCACCCGCCCGTCGAGCGGGCCGCCCACGAACAGCAGGACGGCGTCCTCGGGCGCGGCTGCGGTGGGATCGACGTCGGTCAGCTCGGGCTCCTCCCTCGGCGCGGTCACCCGGACCAGGGTAGGCGGCCCGCGCCACCGGTCAGGGCCACGCGCCCGGGACCACGCGCTCAGGGCCGCCGCAGCCGGCGGGCCACCAGCGGGGCGGCGAGCAGCATGACGAACAGCCGCAGCACCTGGACGGCGAGCACGAAGGTGGCGTCGGCGCCGGTCCCGGTGGCCGTGGCGAGGACGGCGTAGAGCCCGCCGGGGGTCGTCGCGAGGTAGCCGTCGAGCCGACTGACGCCGGTGGCCGCCGCCAGCACCTCGCCCAGGCCCGCGCAGGCGAGCACCAGCCCGACGATGATCGCCAGCGCGAGCGGCAGCGCCCGCCCGACCGTGCGCAGGCTCGCCACGGTGAAGCGCAGCCCCACCTGCAGGCCGATGAGCAGGAACGCCGCCGCCTCGACCGGCGCCGGCACGTCGGCGCCACCGGAGAGCCCGGACAGGTCGGCCGCCGCGGCCAGCAGCAGCGGACCGAGCAGCGCCGGCACGGGCAGCCGCACGAGCCGGGCGAGCGGGTACCCGGCCAGCGCGCAGACGGCGGTGAACAGCAGCCCGGCTGGCCAGCCCGGGCCGTCCGGCGTCGCGGCGGCGGTGCCGGCGCCCGGGTCGGCGCCGTAGACCGCCGTCGCCACCACGGGCATGAGCACGACGATCAGGAGCACCCGCAGGTACTGCAGGACCGCCACCATGCGGTCGTCGGCGCCGAGGTCGCGGGCCATCGCGGTGATGCCCGAGGCCCCGCCGGCGATCATCGCGAACGCGCCGGTCACCGGGCTGATCCCCCGCTGGAGCCGCAGCAGCAGGCCGGCGCCGACGGTGAGCAGCAGGGTGGCGAGCGTGACCAGCAGGACCGGCACCGCGTCCTCGCCGATCGCGGCGAGGGTGTCGAGGTCGACCAGCGCGCCGATGGACACCCCGACGACGGCCTGGGCCGCCATCGTCCCCGCGCGGGGGACGTCGAGCGCGCGCCGCCCGGCGAGCCCACGCACCAGGCCGGCCAGCAGCCCGCCGAACAGCGCGGGCGACGGGACGCCGGCGAGGTCGAGGAGGACCGCGGCGCCGGCCGCCCCCGCGACGACGAGCGCGCCGTCGGCGAGCCGCCGGGGGTCGGGGCGGGCGGCCCTCACAGGCCGGCGATGCGGCGCAGCTCGGCGACGTGCGCGTCGAAGGCCCGGCGGCCCTCGCGGGTGAGCGACAGGCTGGTGCGCTGGCGGGAGGCGACGGTCGTCTTGCTCACCGCCACGTAGCCGGCCTCCTCGAGCTGCTTGACGTGCTTGGACAGCACCGAGTCGCTCACGCCGACCCGATCGCGCACGGTGGCGAACTCCATCGTGTCGACGACGGCGAGCAGGCCGCAGATCTGCAGGCGCGGCGGCGGGTGGATGACCGCGTCGAAGTGCGGCGCCACCGCCGTCACAGCCCGCTCCCGTCGCGCAGCTCGGCGGCCCACCGGCGGCCCCAGTACCGGCTGAGCAGGCCGGCGGCCAGGCCCAGCACCGCGCCCGCCGGGACCATCACCCAGTGCTGGTCGAAGCCGACGGCCAGCACGAACGCCGGCACCAGGACGACGAGGACGAAGGCGCCCCAGGCGGCCATGACGCGCGGCGGGGTGTCCAGCCAGAGCCCGGTCCGGCGGCGGTAGGTGGAGACCAGCGCGCCGAGCCCCGCCCCGAACAGCACCAGCGCCGGGAAGGTCACCCAGAGGGAGTCGAGGGCGTAGGAGGCGAGGAAGCCGAACAGCAGCAGCCCGAGGGCGACGTCGTACCACCACGGCTGCACGACCCGGTCGGCGAGCGCCGCCCGGTCGGAACGCAGGGCGGCGAGCTGGGCGGCGGCGGTCTCGCGGTCGATCGCGTCGTTTTCCATGCCGGAAAGTGTGGACCGTCTCTTTCCGTTCCGTCAAGTCACTGCCCGGCCTGCCGCCCCGGGGTGTCGCGTGGTTCCATGACCGGGCCACAGCGACGGCAGTGGAGGAAGCCCGGTGCGACTCCGGCGCGGTCCCGCCACTGTGACCCGGGGCGCCTCGGCCGAGGCGCCCCGGGGAGTCAGGAACTCCCGCCGCCGCCTCCTGCCACCTCCGGGCGTGGACACCCGGGGAGAGGACCCGTGCACCCGCATGACGTATCCCTTCGGCGCCGTCGTCGGCATGGACGACATGCGGCTGGCCCTGCTGCTCAACGCCGTCTCCCCCGCCATCGGCGGCGTGCTGGTGCGCGGGGAGAAGGGGACGGCCAAGTCGACGACGGTGCGCGCGCTGGCCGCCGTCCTCCCGCCGGTCGTCGTCGTGCCCGGCTGCCGCTTCGCCTGCGACCCGGCCGCGCCCGACCCCGCCTGCCCCGACGGGCCCCACGAGCCCGGCGCGCCCGCGCAGACCCGGCCCGCGCGGCTGGTCGAGCTGCCGGTCGGCGCGTCGGAGGACCGCGTGGTCGGCTCGCTGGACCTCGAGCGGGCGCTCACCGAGGGCGTGAAGGCCTTCGAGCCGGGGCTGCTCGCCGCCGCGCACCGCGGCGTCCTCTACGTCGACGAGGTCAACCTGCTGCACGACCACCTCGTCGACCTGCTGCTCGACGCCGCCGCGCTGGGCACCGCCTACGTGGAGCGCGAGGGCGTGTCGGTGCGCCACGCGGCCCGGTTCCTGCTGGTCGGGACGATGAACCCCGAGGAGGGCGAGCTGCGCCCGCAGCTGCTCGACCGGTTCGGCCTGACCGTCGAGGTGGCCGCGCCCCGCGACCCGTCGGTGCGCGCCGAGGTGGTGCGCCGGCGGTTCGCGTACGACGCCGACCCGGCCGGCTTCGCCGCGGCGTGGGCCGGCGAGGAGGCCGACCTGGCCGGGCGGATCGCGGCCGCGCGGGCCCGGCTGCCGCACGTCGTCCTCTCCGACGCCGCGCTGCAGCAGGTCACCGCCGTCTGCGCCGCCTTCGACGTCGACGGGCTGCGCGCGGACCTCGTCACCGCCCGCACCGCCGTCGCGCACGCCGCCTGGGCCGGCCGCGACGAGGTCACCGAGGACGACGTCCGGGTGGCCGCCCGCCTGGCCCTGCCCCACCGCCGGCGGCGCAACCCCTTCGACGCGCCCGGCCTCGACGACGACACCCTCGAGCAGGCGCTCGAGGACTCCCGCCCCGACGACGACCCGCCGCCGCAGGGCCCGGACGACGGCGGCGGCGCTCCCCCGCCTCCCCCGGGCGACGGCCCCGACGGCCCCGACGGCCCCGACGACCCTCCGCGCGCGGAAGGCGGGTCCGCTCCGCCGGAGGAGGGCCACTTGCACGACAACGGCCCCTCCGGCGAGGGGGCGGGACCGGCGCCGGCGTCCGAGCGGGCCGCGGTCGCGCCGTCGGACCCGTTCCGCGCGCGCCGGCTCGAGGTGCCCGGCGTGGGCGCCGGCGCGGCCGGGCGGCGGTCGAAGGCGCGCGCCGAGCGCGGCCGCGTCGTGGGCTCCGTGCGCCCGAGCGGCCCGGTGACCCGGCTGCACCTGGTCGACACCGTGCTCGCCGCCGCGCCGCACCAGACCGCCCGCGGCCGCACCGGCCCCGGCCTGCGCGTCGCCCGCGAGGACCTGCGCCAGGCCACGCTCGAGGGCCGCGAGGGCAACCTCGTGCTGTTCGTCGTCGACGCCAGTGGCTCCATGGGATCGCGGGCGCGGATGGGCGCGGTCAAGGGCGCGGTGCTCTCGCTGCTGCTCGACGCCTACCAGCGCCGCGACAAGGTCGGCCTGGTCACCTTCCGCGGCGCCGACGCCGGCCTCGCGCTGCCGCCCACCTGGTCGGTCGAGGCCGCCGCGGCCCGGCTGCGCGAGCTGCCCACCGGCGGGCGCACCCCGCTGGCCGCGGGCCTGCTGCGCGCCGCGGAGACGCTGCGGGTGGAGCGGGTGCGCGACCCGCAGCGCCGGCCGCTGCTCGTCGTCGTCACCGACGGCCGGGCCACCGGCCCGCGCGGCACCGACGCGCTGGGCGCCGCGCACGCCGCAGCGCAGCGGCTGGCCGCCGACGGCACCGCCGCGGTGGTCGTCGACTGCGAGTCCGGGCCGGTCCGCCTGGGCCTCGCCGGCGTCCTCGGCGCGCACCTGGGCGCGCGGACGCTCCGGCTGGAGGAGCTGGCCGCCGAGTCGCTCGCGGCCACCGTCCGCTCGGCGCGGGAGGCGGCCTGATGCCGCAGGGACAGGTCGCCGTCGTCCCGCAGGACGGGCTGACGACGCGGCAGCGCCGGAACCGGCCGCTGCTCGCCGTGCACACCGGCGAGATGAAGGGCAAGTCCACCGCCGCGTTCGGCATGGCCATGCGCGCCTGGAACCAGGGCTGGTCGATCGCGGTCTACCAGTTCGTCAAGAGCGCCAAGTGGAAGGTGGGCGAGGAGAACGCGCTCACCGCGCTCGGCCGCCTGCATGAGCAGACCGGCGAGGGCGGCCCGGTGGTCTGGCACAAGATGGGCTCGGGCTGGAGCTGGTCGCGCCGGCAGGGCACCGAGGTCGACCACGCCGCCGACGCCGCCGAGGGCTGGGCCCAGATCAAGCGCGACCTGGCCGCCGAGGCGCACCGCTTCTACGTGCTCGACGAGTTCACCTACCCGCTGAAGTGGGGCTGGGTGGACGTCGACGACGTCGTGGCGACGCTGACGGGCCGGCCGGGCACCCAGCACGTCGTCGTGACCGGGCGGGACGCGCCACCCGCGCTGGTGGCGGCGGCCGACCTCGTCGTGGAGATGACGAAGGTCAAGCACCCGATGGACGCCGGCCAGAAGGGCCAGCGGGGGATCGAGTGGTGACCGGGGCGGGCCGGGTGCCGAGGGTCGTGGTCGCCGCTCCGTCGAGCAACGCGGGCAAGACGTCGGTCACCACGGGCCTGGTCGCGGCGCTCACCGCGCGCGGGCTCGCGGTCTCCCCGCACAAGGTCGGCCCCGACTACATCGACCCCGGCTACGCGGGCCTGGCCGCCGGGCGCCCGGGCCGCAACCTCGACCCGTGGCTGGTCGGCGAGGAGCGGATCGCGCCGCTGTTCCTGCACGGCGCCCGCGGGGCCGACGTCGCCGTCGTCGAGGGGGTCATGGGCCTGTTCGACGGCGCCACGCACCCGCAGGTGGAGCCGGGCTTCGCCTCGACGGCGCACGTCGCGGGCCTGCTGCGCGCGCCGGTCGTGCTCGTCGTGGACGCCTCCTCGCAGGCGCGCAGCGTCGCCGCGCTGGTGCACGGGTTCGCCACCTTCGACCCGTCGGTGCGCATCGGCGGCGTGGTGCTCAACCGGGTCGGCAGCGACCGGCACGAGGCCATCCTGCGCGAGGCGCTCGGGGCCGCGGGCGTGCCGGTGCTCGGCGCGCTGCGGCGCATGGAGGCGCTGGCCACGCCGTCGCGGCACCTGGGCCTGGTGCCGGCGGCCGAGCGCTCGGCCGAGGCGCTGGCCACCGTGCGGCGGCTCGGCGAGGTGGTGGCCGACGGCGTCGACCTCGAGGCCGTGCTGCGGCTGGCCCGCACCGCGCCCCCGCTGGCCGCGACGCCGTGGGACCCCGCCGCCGAGGTCACGCCGGTGGCCGGGCGGCCGCGGATCGCCGTCGCCGGCGGGCCGGCGTTCACCTTCGGCTACGCCGAGGACACCGAGCTGCTCACCGCGGCCGGCGCCGAGGTGGTGACGGTCGACCCGCTGCGCGACGAGGCGCTGCCCGAGCGCACCGCCGGGCTGGTCGTCGGCGGCGGGTTCCCCGAGGTGTACGCCGACGCGCTGTCGGCCAACGAGACGCTGCGCGCCGACGTCGCCGCGCTCGCCGCCCGCGGCGGCCCGATCGCCGCCGAGTGCGCCGGGCTGCTCTACCTGTCCCGCGAGCTCGACGGCGCGCCGATGTGCGGCGTCCTCGACGTCGCCACGTCCATGACGCCGCGGCTGACGCTGGGCTACCGGGCCGCCGTCGCGGTGACCGACAGCGTGCTGGCCCCGGCCGGCACCCGGGTGCGCGGCCACGAGTTCCACCGCACCGCGGCCACCCCGCCCGCCGGCGCGACGCCGGCCTGGCAGTGGTCGGCGGCCGGTCCCGAGGGGTTCGTCGCGGGCTCGGTGCACGCCTCCTACCTGCACCTCAACCGCGCCGGCAGCCCGCAGCTGGCCGAGCGCCTCGTCACCGCCTGCGCGGCCGCCGCCCGCACCGACCGATCGGAGTCGCATGCACATCGCTGAGGGGTTCCTGCCGGCTCCGCACGCGATCGGCTGGACGGTCGCGGCCGCCCCGTTCGTCGTGCACGGCGCCCGCGCGGTCGTCAAGGAGGTGCGCGAGCACCCCGAGTCCACCCTGCTGCTCGGCGCGGCCGGCGCGTTCACCTTCGTGCTGAGCGCGATCAAGCTGCCGTCGGTCACCGGCAGCTCCAGCCACCCGACCGGCACCGGGGCGGGCGCGGTGCTGTTCCGGCCGCCGGTGATGGCGCTGCTCGGCACGGTGGTGCTGCTGTTCCAGGCGCTGCTGCTGGCGCACGGCGGGCTGACGACGCTGGGCGCGAACGCGTTCGCCTTCGCCGTCGTCGGGCCGTGGGCCGGGTACGGCGCCTACCGGCTGGCCCGGGCGCTGGGCGCGGGCCTCCTGCCCGGCGTCTTCGTCGCCCTGGCGCTCGCGGACCTCGCCACCTACGTCACGACGTCGCTGCAGCTGGCGCTGGCCTTCCCCGACGCCGCCAGCGGCTTCGCCGGCGCGGCGGTGAAGTTCCTCGGGGTCTTCGCCGTCACCCAGGTGCCGCTGGCGGTCGCCGAGGGCCTGCTCGGCGTGCTGCTCTTCCGGGTGCTCACGGTCAACGCCCGCCCCGAGCTCGAGCGGCTCGGCCTGCTCCGCCCCGCTCCCCTCGCCACGGAGGAGGTCCGATGACCCGCCGCCACCTGGTCACCGCGCTGCTCGTGCTCGCGGTGGTGGCGCTGGTCGCGCTGCCGCTGGTGCTCGACGGCGGCGCCTCCGAGTACGCCGGCACCGACAGCCTGGCCACCGAGACGATCGAGGAGTCCGGCTACACGCCGTGGTTCGAGTCGGTGTTCAGCCCGTCGTCGGGCGAGGTCGAGTCGGGCCTGTTCGCGCTGCAGGCCGCGCTCGGCGGCGGCGTGCTCGGCTACGTGCTGGGCCGGCTGCGCGGCCGCCGGCAGGTGCGCGAGGCTCCCGCGCCGCCGTCCGGGACGCCGTGACGGGGCTGGCGGTCGACGACGCCGCCTGGGCCAGCGCCTGGCGCACCCGCTCCCCGCTGGACAAGCTCGCCCTGTCCGCCGGCCTCGTCGTCTGCGCGCTGGTGCTGCCGGTCTGGCCCGGCGGCGTGCTGGTGGCGCTGGCCGCCGTCGTGCTGGCCCTGGGCCCCGCGCGGGTGCCGGCCCGCACGTTCGGCCGGGCCGTGCGCTGGCCGCTGGCGTTCGTCGCCGTCGGCGCGGTCACCACCGTCGTGGCCGTCGACGGCGGCGGCCTGCGGTGGGCGCCCGACGCCGCCGCCCGCGCGGCCGACCTGGTCGGGCACTCGGTCGCCGGCGGCGCCGCGGTGCTGCTGCTGGCCACCACCACGCCGATGAGCGATCTGCTGCCGGCGCTGCGGCGACTGCGGGTGCCCGCGGCCGTCGTGGAGGTCGCGTCGGTGACCTACCGGCTGCTGTTCGTGCTGCTGGAGAGCCTGCGCACCATCCGCGAGGCGCAGACCGCGCGGATGGGGCACGCCACCTGGCGGCGCTCGCTGCGCTCGTCGGGGGCGCTGGCCGCCGCGGTGCTCACCCGCTCCTGGGACCGCGCCCGCCGGCTGCAGGACGGCCTGGCCGGCCGCGGCATGGAGACCGGGCTGCGGGTGCTGCCCGAGGCGCGCCCGTCCTCGCCGGCCTTCCTCGCCGCGACCGGCGCCGGTCTCGCGATCCTCGTCGCCGCCGGGGTGCTCGGCGCATGAGCCACCGGACCCTGACCGCCGACGGGCTCGTCGTCGGCTACGAGCGCGGCCGGCGGGTGCTCGACGGCGCCTCCGTGACGATCCCCGCCGGGCGGCGGCTGGCGGTGCTCGGCGCGAACGGCTCGGGCAAGACGACGCTGCTGCGCTGCCTGTCCGGCGCGCTGCGCCCCGACGCGGGCGCCGTGGCGGTCGACGGGCAGCTGCTGCGGCACACCCGTGGCGGGCTGCGCGCCCACCGGCAGGAGGTGCAGCTGGTCCTGCAGGACCCCGACGACCAGCTGTTCAGCGCCTCGGTCGCCCAGGACGTGTCCTTCGGCCCGCTCAACCTCGGCCTGACCGACGACGAGGTGCGCACCCGGGTGGCCGAGGCGCTGGCGCTGCTCGCCGTCGACGGGCTCGCCGCCCGGCCCACGCACCAGCTGTCCTACGGCGAGCGCAAGCGGGTGGCCATCGCCGGCGCGGTCGCCATGCGCCCGTGCGTGCTGCTGCTCGACGAGCCCACCGCCGGCCTCGACCCCTCCGCCGTCGCCGAGGCGCTGGCCGCGCTGACCCGGCTGCAGGCGTCGGGGTCGACGGTCGTCATGAGCACCCACGACGTCGACCTGGCGCTCGCCTGGGCCGACGAGGTCGCCGTCGTCGTCGACCGGAGGGTGGTGCAGGGCGACCCCGCCGCCCTCCTCGCCGACGTCGACCTGCTCGCCCGCGCGCGGCTGGGCCGGCCGTGGGCGCTGACCGTCGGGACCCGGCTGCGCGCCCTCGGGCTGCTCCCCGACGACGCCCCGCTCCCCCGCGACGCCGCCGCGCTGCTCGCCGCCCTCCCCGACCGCCCGGGCGTCGCCCCGTGGACGTGACCGTCGGCGTCGGCGCGGTCGCGGGGGTCACGGCCGCCGAGGTGCTGGCCGCCGTCGACGCGGCGCTGCCGCCCGGCGCCCGGGTGGCCGGGCTGGCCACCCTCGACACCCGCGCCGCCGAGCCGGGCCTGGCCGCCGCCGCAGCCGCCCGCGGCTGGCCGCTGACCGGGCACCCGGCCGCGCGGCTCGCCGCCGTGCCCGTGCCGACGCCGTCGTCGCGGGTGGCCGCCGCGGTCGGGACGCCGTCGGTGGCCGAGGCCGCGGCGCTGCTCGGCGGCGACCGGCTGCTGGTGCCCAAGACCGCGCACGGGCGGGTCACCGTGGCCGTGTCGGCCTCCCCCGACCTCGACCACCACGGCGACCTCGACCACCACGGCGACCTCGACCTCGCGCCCGGCCTCACCGACCTCGCCGTCAACGTGCGCGCCGGCACCCCGCCGCCGTGGCTGCGGGAGGTGCTGCACGCGGCGGTCAACGACGTCGCCGCCTACCCCGACCTGCGCCCCGCCCGCGCCGCGGTGGCCGCCGCGCACGGCCGCGACCCCGCCGGCGTGCTGCCCACCGCCGGCGCCGCCGAGGCGTTCGTGCTGCTCGCGCGGGCGTTGCGGCCCCGCCGCGCGGTCGTGGTGCACCCGTCGTTCACCGAACCCGAGGCGGCGCTGCGCGCGGCCGGGCACCCCGTCGAGCGGCTGCTGCTCGAGCCGCCGGCCTACCGCCTCGACCCGGCGGCGGTCCCCCCCGACGCCGACCTCGTCGTCCTCGGCAACCCGACCAACCCCACGTCGGTGCTGCACCCGGGCGACGACGTCGCCGCGCTGGCCCGCCCCGGCCGCGTCCTGCTGGTCGACGAGGCGTTCGCCGACACCGTGCCCGGCGAGCCGGAGTCGCTCGCGGCCCGCACCGACCTGCCCGGGCTGGTCGTCGTCCGCAGCCTGACCAAGACGTGGGGCCTCGCCGGGCTGCGCGTGGGCTACGCCCTCGGCCCGCCCGGCCTGGTCGCCGCCATGGCCGCGGTGCAGCCGCACTGGCCGCTGTCGACGCCGGCGATCGCCGCGCTGGCCGCCTGCACCACCCCGGCCGCGCGGGCCGAGGCCGACGGCGCCGCCCGCGAGCTCGCCGGGCACCGCGCCGCGCTGCTGGCCGCCCTCCCGCCCGGGCTGGCGGTCGCCGAGCCGCGCTCGTCGTTCGTGCTGCTGCGCGTGCCCGGCGGCGAGCGGGTGCGCGCGGCGCTGCGCGACCGCGGCTGGGCGGTGCGCCGCGGCGACACCTTCCCCGGCCTGTCCCCCGACCACCTGCGGGTGGCCGTGCGCGACCCCGCGACCTCGCGTGCGTTCGCCGCGGACCTCGCTGCGATCCTTGAGGCCGAGCAGTCCCTGGTCCCGATGCCGACGACGACGTCGCAGCAGGCCGCCGTCCCGGAGGAGCACCGCTGAGCGCCACGCCCGTCGACCCCGCGAGCGGCGTCGTCTACCCCGTCGGCCTGCGCCTGCTCGACCGCCGCGTCGTCGTGGTCGGCGGCGGCTCGGTCGCCCACCGCCGGGTGGCCGGGCTGCTGGAGGCCCGCGCCCGGGTCACCGTGGTCAGCCCCGAGGTCACCCCGGCGCTGGAGGCGCTGGTGGAGCCGGGCTCGCTGACCTGGGTGCGCCGCCGCTACGAGCCCGGCGACCTCGACGGCGCCTGGTACGCGGTGGCCGCCACCGACGACCCCGCCGTCAACGCCGCGGTGGCCGAGGAGGCCGAGCGGCTGCGGGTGTTCTGCGCCCGCGCCGACGACCGGTCCGCCTCCAGCGTGTGGACCCCCGCCGTCGGCCGGCAGGGCGACCTCGTCGTCGGCGTGCACGGCGGCGGCGACCCGCAGCGCGCGGTCGGCGTGCGCGACGCCGTCGTCGCCGGGCTCACCGACGGCAGCATCCGCGACCGCGCCGCCCGCGAGCCCGAGGGCGGGCGCACCGGCAGCGTCGTCCTCGTCGGCGGTGGGCCCGGCGACCCCGGACTGGTCACCGTGCGCGGCCAGCAGGCCGTCGCCCAGGCCGACGTCGTCCTCGCCGACCACCTCGCGCCGCAAGGGCTGCTGGCCTCCCTCCCGCCCGAGGTCGAGGTCATCGACGCCTCGAAGCTGCCCCGCGGCCGGTCCATGGCGCAGGAGCAGATCAACGCGCTGCTGGTCGAGCACGCGCTGGCCGGGAAGCGGGTGGTGCGGCTCAAGGGCGGCGACCCGTTCGTCTTCGGCCGCGGCATGGAGGAGCTCGAGGCGTGCGTGGCCGCGGGCGTGCCGGTGGAGGTCGTGCCCGGCGTGACCAGCGCGATCGGCGTCCCGGGCCTCGCCGGCATCCCCGTCACCCACCGGGGGCTGACCCACGAGTTCGTCGTCGTCTCCGGGCACGTGCCGCCGGGGCACCCGCAGTCGCTGGTCGACTGGCCCGCCCTCGGCCGGCTGCGCGGCACGGTCGTGGTGCTCATGGGCGTCGACACCGCGCCGGCGATCGCCGCGGCCCTGGTCGAGCACGGCCGCGCGCCGGGCACGCCCGTCGCCGTCGTCGCCGACGGCTCCACCCCCACCCAGCGCGTCGTGCGCACCACGCTCGCCGGCCTCGCGCGGACCCTCGCCGACGAGGGCATCCGCCCGCCGGCGGTGTGGGTGGTCGGCGACGTGGTCGGCCTCGCGCCCCGGCTCGAGCCGCCTCCGGCGTGAGGGGCACGGCGCTCGCGCTCGCCCCGCTCCTGCTCGCGCAGGGCGCCGGGGTGCGGCGGCGGACGCCGGTGCTGCCCGAGGCGGCGGGCCCCCGCGCCGGCAGCGTGCCGGGGGACGGGCCGCCGCTCACCGCGGCCGTGCTCGGCGAGTCCACCGCGGCGGGCGTCGGGGTGGCCCGGCAGGAGGACGCGCTGGCCGGCCGGTTCGCCGCGGCGCTGGCCGCCGCCAGCGGGCGGGGGGTGCGCTGGCGGCTGTCGGCCCGCACCGGCACGACGGCCGCGCAGGCGACGCCGCGCCTGGTCCCCGGGCTGGCCGGGCCGCCCGCCGATGTCGTCCTGGTGGCCCTCGGCGTCAACGACACGCTGCGGATGCGCTCCCCCGCCGCCTGGCTGCGCGACGTCACCGCGCTGCTCGACGCGCTCGCCCCGCTCACCGCGCCCGGCGGGGTCACGGTGCTCGCCGGGCTACCCGACCTCGGCCGCTTCCCCACCCTGCCCCGGCCCCTGCGCGGCGTCCTCGCCCGCCAGGCCAGCGACCTCGACGCCGCGCTGGCCGGGCTGTCGCGGCCGGGGGTGCGGCACGCGCCGGCGCCGCCGCTGGACGGTCCGGGGCTGTTCGCCGACGACGGCTTCCACCCGGGAGCGGCCGCCTGCCGGCTGTGGGCCGACGCGCTCGCCCGGGTCGCGGTCGCCACGCCGACGTAGTGTTGCCACTGCGGATGTAGCAGTCCTACTATCTCGCCACCGACGCACCCGGAGGCGACGATGCCCCGTCCCGACAGTCCCGACGACCCCGTGGTCGACGTCCGCGGCCTGCGGATGGCCTACGGCACCAACGAGGTGCTGACCGGCGTCGACCTCACCGTGTCCGCCGGCGAGGTGGTGTGCCTCCTCGGCCCCAACGGCGCGGGCAAGACCACGACCATCGAGATCCTGGAGGGCTTCCGCGCCCCCTCGGCCGGCGCCGTCCGCGTGCTCGGCGAGGACCCGATCCGGGCCGGCGACGCCTGGCGGGCCCGGGTGGGGGTGGTCCTGCAGTCCTGGCGCGACCACGCCCGCTGGACGCCGCGCCGCCTGCTCACCCAGCTCGGCGCCTACTACACGCCCTACTCCACGCCCGAGCGCCCGCGCCCCTACGAGGTCGGCTGGCTGCTGGACACCGTCGGGCTCACCGAACACGCCGACCGCAAGATCGTCGGCCTCTCCGGCGGCCAGCGGCGGCGGCTCGACGTCGCGGTGGGCATCATCGGCCGCCCCGAGCTGCTGTTCCTCGACGAGCCGACGGCGGGCTTCGACCCGCAGGCCCGCCGCGACTTCCACGACCTGGTGCACCGGCTGTCCGACCTCGAGGGCACCACCATCCTGCTGACCACGCACGACCTCGCCGAGGCGGAGAAGCTGGCCGACCGCATCCTCATCCTGGCCGGCGGCCGGATCGTCGCCGACGGCAGCGCCGACGAGCTGGGCCGCCAGGTCGCCGGCAGGTCCGAGGTGCGCTGGGCCTGCGGGCCCGAGCGCTTCGTGCACCCGACCGACGACGTCGTCGCCTTCGTCCGGCGCCTGGTCGAGCAGCACGGCGACGAGCTCACCGACCTCGAGGTGCGGCGGGCGAGCCTCGAGGACACCTACCTGGCCATGGTGCAGCGGTTCGAGTCCGGCGCCCGGACCCAGCCGGTGCTCGAGGAGGTCGTGCGATGAACCCGACCCGGCACGCGATCGGCCTCGGCCTGCGCCGCGGCTGGACGGAGTTCCTGCAGAGCGTGCGCAGCCCGCAGGACCAGGGCTTCTACCTGTTCACGGCGGTGGGCACCCTGCTGCTGCTGTGGTTCAACCGGGACAACGAGATCGGCGACTCCGGTCTCTTCTACCCGACCTACGCGCTGCCGAGCATCCTCGGCGCCCTGCTGGCCTTCGGCGTGGTGATCGGCCCGGCGTTCGCGCTGGCCATGGAGCGCGAGGACGGCACGCTGCTGCGGCACAAGGCGCTGCCGCACGGCATGCAGGGCTACGTGACCGGGCAGCTCACCTACCACTCGCTGAGCCTGCTGCCCTCACTGCTGACCATCCTCGTGCCGAGCCTGCTGCTGTTCGACGGGCTCATGTCCGGCGGGGCGGCCGGCTGGCTGACCGTGGCGTGGGTCGTCGTCCTCGGCCTGCTCGCCACCCTCCCGCTCGGGATGGTGCTCGGCTCGGTGGTGCCCGGGACGCAGAAGGTGGGCACCTGGGGGATGCTGCCCGTCCTCACGCTGACCGCGATCTCGGGGATCTTCTTCCCGCTGCAGGCGCTGTGGGGCTGGGTGCAGGGCCTCGCCCAGGTCTTCCCCGTCTACTGGATCGGGCTGGGCCTGCGGTCGGCCTTCCTCCCCGACGAGGCGGTCACCCTCGAGGTGGGCGACTCCTGGCGCACCGGGCTGACCGTGCTGGTGCTCGCGGCCTGGGCCGTGGCCGGCGCGCTGGTCACCCCGCGGGTGCTGCGCCGGATGGCCCGCCGGCAGTCCGGCTCCACGGTCGAGGCGGCCCGCGAGGCCTCCCTGCAGTGGGTGCGGTGAGCGGCGACCGCGACGCGGTCTTCAACCGGATCGCCCTGCTGCGCGCCGAGCAGGGGGTGACCCGCCGCGACCTGGCCGACGCGCTCGGCGTGCACTACCAGACGATCGGCTACCTGGAGCGCGGCGAGTACAACCCGAGCCTGCACCTGGCGCTGCGCATCGCCGAGTTCTTCGGGCTGCCGGTGGAGGTCGTGTTCTCCACCCGGCCGTTCCCGCGGATCAGCGACGCCGCCCGCCCGGCCGACGGCGGACCGGGCGGGCGGGCGGGCGGCCTCGCGGCCGGCTGAGGCTCAGACGACGCCGGCGAAGACGACGGTGTTGTCCTCGCTCGCGCCGGCCTCCTCGTCGTACTCGCCGCCGCAGGTGACCAGCGCGAGGTCGGCGCCCTCCGGGTGGCCGTTCAGCGCCTCGGCCAGCGCCGGCGTGGCCTTGTCCAGGCCGGTCACCGGCTCGCCGAGCACCCGCAGCCACAGCACCGCGCCGCCGGCGTCGACGAGCACCACCTCGTCGCCGGCGGTGAGCTCCGGCAGCGGGTCGAACACGGCGCCGCCGTCCGCGCCGGCGTGGCCGAGCAGCACGGCCATCCGCCCGGAGCCGGGCGCGGGCCCGTCGGACCACCACGACGTCGTCCGCATCGACGCCGGCACCCCGTAGCCGTCGACCGCCTCGCCGGTGAAGGGGTTCTCGTACCGCACGGTGCCCCGGCTCTCGACGGCGGTGTCGACGCCGATCGCGGGGATGGCGATGCGCGCCGGGACGACCGGCCCGTCGGCCGGCGCCCCGGCGGCGGGGAGGGCCGGCACCTCGCCGGTCGCCGGGACGGCCGCGAGCGACGTCCCCGGGGGCGCCGCGGCGTCGGCCGCCGGGCGGCCCGTCCACACGAACACCCCGGCCCCGGCGAGCAGGAGGACGAGGAAGGCCAGCAGCGGCAGCCGCTGACCGGAGAGCTCACCGGCGACGGACCGCACGGGACCGCGCCCGGGAGACGGCGGCACCGGTGGCGCCGGCGACCAGCACGCCGCCGCCGAGCAGTGCGAGCGGCACGCCGCCGGCGTCGTCGGTGCCGGCCGCCTCGACGGTGCCGGCCGCCTCGACGGTGCCGGCGTCCTCGCCGCCGCCGGTCGGCGCGTAGCCGAGGTACTGCACGGGGTGCCCGGCTCCGGGCGCCGCGGCGGGCGCGGCCGGCGGCGGGGCCCCGTGCGGAGGCTCCGGCGCCGGTGCGGGCGCCCCGTGGCCGGCCGGCAGGCAGGCCTGGAACGCGGCGAGCAGCTCCTCGACGTCCCCGGCCACCTGCTCGGCGGCGGGGCCGAGGGCCGCCGGGTCGAGCGCCGGCGGCTGCCCGGACGCGAGCCCGGTCAGCGCGCCCTGCAGCCCGCCGACCAGGTCCTGCACCGCGGCGGCGGGGTCCTGCGACAGCACCCCGTCGAGCAGGCCCCGCACGCCGTCGGCCACGCCCTGGACGCAGTGCTCCGGCACGCCGAGCGGGGCGAGGGCGGACTGCAGGACGGCGACCAGCTCCTGCGGCACCGGCGGGACCGGCCCCTCCTCCGCGGGGGCCGGGTCGGCGGGCGGCTGCGCCCCGGAGCCGGCACCGCCACCGGGCAGGGGCAGCGGCAGCGCGTCGGCGCCGGGCGCCGGCGGCGGCGCGGCGGCGCCCCCGGCCTGCCCGTCCCCGCCCTGCCCGTCCCCGCCCTGCCCGCCCCCGCCCTGGCCGGTCCCCGCCTGCTCGAGGGTGGTGACGACCTCCTCGAGCGGGTTCGCCGGCGCGTCGCCCGGCGCGGCCGCGGCCACCCCGGGCAGCGCGACCGCGGCGGCTGCCAGACCGGTGACGAGGCCAATGACCAGCAGGGCCCGGCGGCCGCACGGTCCGCGGGTCGGGGAGCGGTGCGAGGACGGCGACAACGGGACCCCCAGGGGACGTCAGGACAGGAGCGGCGTTCCTGTCCCGGCCCAACGACCGTGACATCGATCGGTGACGGACGCCTCCGTCCCGCCGGCTCGCCGTCACGTTCCGGAGCGAACCGATGACCGTTCTCAGATGTTGGCGCCGTCCGGCGGCGGTCCGTCCGGCAGCGGCGCGGCGAAGCCGTTGCCCTGGGCGGGGGGCGCGGGCATCCCGACCGTGTAGGAGGTCATCGACAGCGAGCCGTACGCGTAGCCGTCGACGAGGACGTCCGCCGTCGTGCCCGTGGCCGCGGCGATGCCGGCCAGGTACAGCAGCGGCAGGAAGTGGTCAGGCGTGGGGACGGCGAGGTCGAAGTCGCGGTGCCCGTCGAGCCGGGTCACCGACGCGGGGTCGGTGAGCAGGCACTCGCGGGCGGCCTCGTCGAAGCGCCGGGCCCAGTCGAAGCCCGCGTCGGGCATGGCCCGGCTGACCCCGCCGAGGTTGTGCACCACGTTGCCGCTGCCGACGACCAGGACGCCGTCCTCGCGCAGCGGCGCCAGCGCGGCCCCCATCTGGAGGTGGTAGTCGGCGCCCTTGAGCGCGTTGATCGACAGCTGCGCGACCGGGACGTCGGCGTCGGGGAAGACGTGCCGCAGGACCGACCACGCGCCGTGGTCGATGCCCCAGCTGTCCACGTCGGCGCCCACCCAGGTGGGGGCGACGACGTCGGCTACCTGCTCCTGCAGCTCGGGCAGGCCGGGCGCCGGGTACTCGACGTCGAAGAGCTCCGGCGGGAAGCCGAAGAAGTCGTGGATGGTGCGCGGCCGCGGCATCGCGGTCACCGCCGTGGCGTGCACGTACCAGTGCGCCGACACGACCAGGACCGCCCGCGGGCGCGGGACGGTGCGCCCGAGCGCCGCCCACGCCTCGGTGTAGCGGTTCCGCTCGAGCGCGTTCATGGGGTTGCCGTGGCCGATAAAGGCAGCGGGCATGACGGTCACTCGGCTCTCCCCCTCCGTCGTCGGCACGCTCCCGTCCGGATCATCGCGCCCCGGGCCCGGGAGCGCGAGGCGCCGCCGGCACGGCGGCCCGCCCGGCCGGGGGCAGCCGGCGCAGCAGCGGGGACAGCCGGCGGGCACCCGGGCCCTCGCGGCCGGCGGCGTCGCCGGGGTTGGACAGCGCGCAGGAGGCCAGCGACAGGCAGCCGCAGCCGATGCAGGACGTCAGCCCGTCGCGCAGCTGCTCCAGGGCGGCGATCTGCGCGTCGAGCCGGTCGCGCCAGTCGCGCGAGAGCCGCTCCCAGTCGCGGGCCGACGGCGTGCGCCCGTCGGGCAGCGAGGCCAGCGCCGCGCGGATTTCCGGCAGCGACAGCCCGACGTTCTGGGCCGCGCGGACGAACGCCAGCCGGCGGAGCACCGAGCGCGGGTACCGGCGCGCCCCGCCCGGCGCCCGCTCGGCGCTGATCAGCCCCTCGGCCTCGTAGTGGCGCAGGGCCGAGTGGGCCAGGCCCGAGCGGGCGGCCACCTCCCCGATCGCGAGCAGCTCCACGGCGCCCCCTTGACCTGAAGTCGACTTCAGGTCCGAGCGTAGCCCCATGTCGAACACCGCCCTGGTCACCGGCGCCTCCCGCGGCCTCGGTCTGGCCCTCACCGCCGCCCTGACCCGCCGCGGCACGCGGGTCGTCGTCGACGCCCGTGCCGCCGCCCGGCTCGCCGCCGCCGTCCGCGCCCTCCCCCGTCCCGAGCTGGTGACCGCACTGCCCGGCGACGTCACCGACCCCGCCCACCGCGCCGCCCTCGCCCGCGCCGCCGGCGACCGGCTCGACCTGCTGGTGCTCAACGCCTCCGTCCTCGGCCCGGTGCCGCTGCCGCGCCTGGCCGGCCTCCCGCCCGCCGCCCTCGAAGAGGTGCTGCGGGTGAACACCGTCGCCCCGCTGGCGCTGGTGCAGGCCGCGCTGCCGGCCCTCGAGCGCGCCGGCGGCACCGTCGTGTCGGTGAGCAGCGACGCCGCCGTCGAGGCCTACGAGGGCTGGGGCGGCTACGGCGCGAGCAAGGCCGCGCTGGACCTGCTCACCGCCGTCCTCGCCGTCGAGCACCCCGGCCTGCGGGTGCTCGCCGTCGACCCCGGTGACATGGCCACCGACATGCACACCGCGGCCGACCCCGGCGCCGACCCCGCCGGCCTCGCCGACCCGGCCGACGTCGCCGCCGCGCTGCTGGACCTGCTCCACGGCGACGTCCCCGGCCCGCGGGTGCGGCTCGCCGGCCTGGCGCCGGCGGTCCGGTCGTGACCGCCGCGCCCGCGGCGGCGCCCATGGGCGCGGTCCCCAGGGGCGCGGTCCCCAGGGGCACGGTCCCCATGGGCACGGTGGCCACCGAGCCGCCGGAGCACCGGGGCCTGGCCCGCGACGGTGTCCGGCTCCTGGCCGTGCGCCCGGGCAGCCTCACCTCCGCCCGCTTCCGCGACCTGCCCGACCTGCTCGAGCCCGGCGACCTGCTGGTCGTGAACACCTCCGCGACGCTGCCCGCCCGGCTGACCGCCCGCCGCGCCGACGGCTCGCCGACGCCCCTGCACGTGTCCACGACGCTCGACGACGGCTCGTGGGTGGTCGAGGTGCGCCGCCCCACCGACGACGGCCCCGAGACGCGGCTGGACCCCGGCACCGCGCTCGGCCTCCCCGGCGGCGTGCGCCTGGTGCTGCGCGCGGGCTTCCCCGACCCGGCGGCGCCCGGGCGGCTGTGGCGCGCGCACGCGACGCCCGCGGTGGCGGTGCCCGCCTACCTGGCACGGCACGGCGAGCCGGTGCGCTACGGGTACCTGACGGCGCCGGTGGCCCTCGCCGACGTCCGGAACGTCTACGCCACCGAGCCCGGCAGCGCGGAGAACGCCAGCGCCGGGCGCCCCTTCACCGACCGGCTGCTGGTCCGGCTGATGGCCCGGGGCGTCCCGGTGGTGCCGCTGGTGCTGCACGCCGGCGTCTCCAGCCCCGAGGTGCACGAGCCGCCGGCGCCCGAGCGGTACCGCGTCCCGGAGGTCACCGCCCGGCTGGTGACGGCGACGCGGGCGGCCGGGCGGCGGGTGGTCGCCGTCGGCACCACGGTCACCCGCGCGCTGGAGACCGTCACCGGCGGGGACGGCGTCACGCGCCCGGGCGAGGGCTGGACCGACCTGGTCCTCGGACCGGAGCGGCCGGCGCGCGCGGTGAGCGGCCTGCTCACCGGGCTGCACGCGCCGGAGGCGAGCCACCTGCGGCTGCTGCGGTCGGTGGCCGGCGGGGACCTGGTGGCCCGCGCCTACCGCGCCGCGGCCGACGGCGGGTACCTGTGGCACGAGTTCGGCGACTCGATGCTGTTCCTGCCCTGAGCGGTGGCGCCCGGCAGCCGGGGAGGCGAGGCTGGGGACGCCGGGGCACCGGGCCAGGACGGCCCTCCTCCCCGGCCTGACGGCCGGGGGCCGACATGGCGGGGACGTGGCTGCTCGGGGCGCCGCAGGACGGGCGGGCGGCGGAGGACGACGGCGGCCCGCCGCGGGCCGTGCTGCTGGGGCTGCGACCCGAGGACGCCGACCCGGGCAGCGGGGACGTCGACCCGCTCGACGAGCTCGAGCGGCTCGCCGACACCGACGGCGTGGCCGTGGTGGGCCGGATGGTGCAGGCGCGCCGGCACCCCGACCCGGCCACCTACCTCGGTTCGGGCAAGGTCGCCGAGCTCGCCGGCCTCGTCGAGCGGGAGGGCGCCCGGCTCGTCATCGCCGACGGCGACCTCTCCCCGGCGCAGGCGCGCAACCTCGGGGACCGCGTGGGCGCCCGGGTGGTCGACCGCACCGCGCTGATCCTCGACGTCTTCGCCCAGCACGCCCGCAGCAGCGAGGGCCGCGCCCAGGTCGAGCTGGCACAGCTGGCCTACCAGCTGCCGCGGCTGCGCGGGCAGGGCACGGAGCTGTCGCGCATCGGCGGCGGTCGCACGGCCGGCGGTGCGGGCACCGGCGTCCGCGGACCCGGTGAGCAGCGGCTGGAGACCGAGCGCCGGCACCTGCGCCGCCGGATGTCCGCCCTGCGGGCGCAGGTGCGCGAGACCGCCGCCCGCCGGCAGCGCACCCGCAGCCGGCGCCGGGGCAACCGGGTCCCCTCCGTCGCGCTCACCGGGTACACCAACGCCGGCAAGTCGGCGCTGCTCAACCGGCTCACCGGCGCCGACGTGCTCGTCCAGGACGCGCTGTTCGCCACCCTCGACCCGACCGTGCGCCGGGCCCGCACCCCCGACGGCCGCGAGTACACGCTCACCGACACCGTCGGCTTCGTCCGCCACCTCCCGCACCAGCTGGTCGACGCCTTCCGGGCCACGCTGGAGGAGGTCGCCGAGGCCGACCTGGTGCTGCACGTCGTGGACGCCTCCGCCCCCGACGCCCTGGGCCAGGTGACGGCGGTGCGCGGCGTCCTCTACGAGATCGGCGCGCGCGACCACCCCGAGCTGCTGGCGCTCAACAAGTCCGACGTCGCCCCGCCCGGGTGGATGGCCGCCCTGCGCACCGCCCACCCCGGCGCCGTCCCGGTGTCGGCGGTGACCGGGGAGGGCGTCGAGGACCTGCGCGCCGCGATCGCCCACGCGCTGGCCCGCTGACTCACCAGAGCCCGGCGGCGTCCTCCAGGAGCAGCCGGCGGTGCCCGGGGGCGCGGGCCGGGCAGGCGGTGCACATCGGCTGCCCGGGCAGCCGGACCAGCAGGCAGCAGGAGGCGCGCCGCACGAACCGGGTGCCGCCGACGTCGGTGTAGCGCGGGGCGGGCATCGGGTGCCCGACCGCCGCGGCGACGGGGGCGGCCAGCGCGGTCACGGCCTCCACCGCGCCCAGGGCCCGGCCGACGGCGAGCAGCCGGCCGGCCAGCGAGTCGGTCGCCACCGCCCACAGCGGCCGCGGCCGCATCCCGCCGGCCTCGGCCACCGCCGCGACCGCCGACCCGAGCGCGGCGCGCAGCTCCCCGGCGGGGTCGTCCCCGGCCGGCGCGGAGGACACCCCGGCCAGCAGCACGCCGCCGACCTCGTAGAGCGCCGTGTCGGCCAGCCGCGCCGACAGCGGGCGCCCGGTGGCCAGGCCCGCGGCCACCGGCGTCAGCAGCACCGCCGACGCCGAGTACCACCACACGGTGGCCAGGGCCCGCCGGTCGGCGCTGCGGTGCCGGGCGCCCAGCGCGGCCACCCGCTCCGCCGTCCACCCGGGGTCGGCGAGCAGGGCCGCCGGGAGGCGCCGCGCCGAGGGCGGCGCGAGCAGGCCGAGGCCGGCGGCCCCGGGCACCCGGGCCGCCACCGCCGCCTGCGGTCCGCCGTCCACCGGGCCAGTCTCCGCGAGACCGCTGCAGTCCGGTTGCAGAGGGCCGCGCCGCGCGGTCCCGGGGGCCCTACGGTGTGTGCTGGCACACGCCGCCGGACCGGCGGTGGACCTGACCGAGACGGAGGGAGCCCCACGTGAGCGAGTCGACCGGGCCGGAGGGCCGCCGCTTCCCGGCGCCGCAGCAGCTGGCCGCCGCCGCGAACGTCGGCCCGGACGTGTACGCCGAGGCCGACCGCGACCGCCTGGCCTTCTGGGAGGCCCAGGCGCGCCGGCTGAGCTGGGCGCAGGAGTGGGACGAGGTGCTCGACTGGAGCAACCCGCCGTTCGCGAAGTGGTTCGTCGGCGGGAAGCTCAACGTCGCCTACAATTGCCTCGACCGGCACGTGGAGGCCGGGCACGGCGACCAGGTCGCCTACCACTGGGAGGGCGAGCCCGGCGACACCCGGACGATCACCTACGCCCAGCTGACCGAGGACGTCTGCCGGGCGGCGAACGCGCTGGTCGAGCTGGGCGTGCAGGCCGGCGACCGGGTCGCCATCTACATGCCGATGATCCCCGAGACGGTCGTCGCGATGCTGGCCTGCGCCCGCATCGGCGCCGTCCACATGGTCGTGTTCGGCGGGTTCTCCGCCGACGCGCTGGCCAGCCGGCTCGACGACGCCGGCGCCGTCCTGGTGATCACCGCCGACGGCGGCTACCGCCGCGGGGCACCGAGCGCGCTCAAGCCCGCCGTCGACGACGCCGTCGGCCGCAGCCCCGGCGTCCGCAACGTGCTGGTGGTGCGGCGGACCGAGCAGGACGTCGAGTGGACCGAGGGCCGCGACCTGTGGTGGCACGACGTCGTCGACCGGCAGTCGCCGCAGCACACGCCCGAGGCGTTCGACGCCGAGCACCCGCTGTACATCATGTACACGTCGGGCACGACGGCGAAGCCGAAGGGCATCCTGCACACCTCCGGCGGCTACCTCACCCAGGTCGCGTTCACCCACTGGGCGACCTTCGACCTCAAGCCCGACACCGACGTCTACTGGACCGCCGCCGACGTCGGCTGGGTCACCGGCCACAGCTACATCGTCTACGGGCCGCTGGCCAACCGGGCGACGTCGGTGATGTACGAGGGGACGCCGGAGACACCGCACCGCGGCCGCTGGTTCGAGCTGATCGAGAAGTACCGCGTCTCGATCCTCTACACCGCCCCCACGGTGATCCGGACGTTCATGAAGTGGGGCGAGGACATCCCCGCCGGCTTCGACCTGACCTCGCTGCGCCTGCTCGGCTCGGTGGGCGAGCCGATCAACCCCGAGGCGTGGCTCTGGTACCACGAGCACATCGGCGGCGGCCGCTGCCCGATCATGGACACCTGGTGGCAGACCGAGACCGGCGCGCACATGATCACCCCGCTGCCCGGCGTCACCGACCTCGTCCCGGGCTCGGCGCAGCACCCGTTCCCCGGCATCTCGGCCAAGGTCGTCGACGACGAGGGCAACGAGCTCGGCGACGACTCCACCGGCCTGCTGGTGCTCACCGAGCCGTGGCCGTCGATGCTGCGCACCATCTGGGGCGACGACGACCGCTACGTCGACACCTACTGGTCCCGGTTCGGGAAGAACGTCTACTTCGCCGGCGACGGCGCCAAGAAGGACGCCGACGGCAACATCTGGCTGCTGGGCCGGGTCGACGACGTCATGAACGTGTCCGGGCACCGCATCTCGACCACCGAGGTCGAGTCGTCGCTGGTGGGCCACCCGACCGTCGCCGAGGCCGCCGTCGTGGGGGCGTCGGACCCGACCACCGGCCAGGGCATCGTCGCGTTCGTCATCCTGCGCGGCAGCGCGCAGGACTCCGGCGAGGACCTGGTGCAGACGCTGCGCGACCACGTCGCCCGCGACATCGGGCCGATCGCCAAGCCGCGGCAGATCATGGTCGTGCAGGAGCTGCCCAAGACCCGCTCCGGCAAGATCATGCGGCGGCTGCTGCGCGACGTCGCGGAGAACCGCGAGCTCGGTGACGTCACCACGCTCACCGACTCCTCGGTCATGAACCTGATCAAGGAGAAGCTCCCCGCGAGCAGCGGCTCCGACGACTGACGGAGGACCTCGCCGCCCCGGTCTCCCCGCACGATCAGGGGAGGCCGGGGCGCGCGTGCGGCGATCATGGGGGACGATCACCGGCAGGCCGCCGCGTGCGGCCGCCCGCCAGCCCCACCAGGGAGGAGCCCCCGTGGCCCACAGCGCGTCGTCCACCCAGCCCGCCGGGCGGCATGCCGGCTCCGCCGCCGACGACCCCTCGGTGGGCGCGCTCGTGCAGAGCGCCATGGCCGACGTCTCCACGTTGATCCGCGCGGAGATCGAGCTGGCGAAGGCCGAGATCGGCCGCTCGGCCAAGAAGGCCGGCGTCAGCGTGGGGCTGTTCGCCGTCGCCGGCGTGCTCGTCGCCTTCGCCGGCATCTACCTGTTCGTCACGCTCGCCGAGCTGTTCACCTGGCTGGGTCTGCCGCGCTGGGTGTCCTACCTGATCGTCACCGTCGGGTTGCTGCTGATCGCCGGGGTGGCCGCGCTGATCGGGCTGCGGATGCTCAAGAAGATCGACAAGCCCGAGCGGACGATGGAGTCGCTGCGCGAGCTGCCCGACGTCATGCACCGCGAGGCCCCCGGCGCCCGCCGCCGCGCGCTGCCGACGGTCAGCAACGGGCGCGTCGAGCGGCGCTCCCCCGACAGCTACCTGGTCTGAGCGCGGCCGGCGGGCGGCCCGGCGGCGTCCCGGCCGACGAGCGGCCCGACGCCACCAGCGTCCTGCTGCCCGGCCCCTGGCTGCACCGCGACGCCTCGGCCAACGGCGTCCGGCTGCACCTCGCCGAGGCGGGGTCCGGACCGCTGGTCCTGCTGCTGCACGGTTTCCCGCAGTTCTGGTGGACCTGGCGGGCGCAGCTGCCCGCCCTCGCCGACGCCGGCTTCCGCGCCGTGGCACCCGACCTGCGCGGCTACGGCGCCAGCGACAAGCCGCCGCGCGGCTACGACCTGCCCACCGCGGCCGGCGACGTCGCCGCGCTGGTGCGGGCGCTCGGCGAGAAGGACGCCGTCGTCGTCGGGCACGACTGGGGCGGGCTGGTGGCCTGGACGATGGCCGCGCTGCACCCGCGGGTGGTCCGGCGGCTCGTCGTCGTCTCGATGGCCCACCCGCGGCTGCTGCGGGCGGGCCTGCGCGACCGCGCCCAGCGGCGGGCGCTGCGGCACGTGCTCGGCTTCCAGCTGCCGCGGCTGCCCGAGCGGCGGCTCACCCGCGCCGACGACGACCCGGTGGCGGAGTTCCTGCGCCGCTGGGCCGGGCCGGAGTGGACGCACACCGCCGACTTCGCCGAGGCCGTCGAGCGCTACCGCTCCGCGGCGCGCATCCCGCAGGCCGCCTACGGGTCGATGGAGTACTTCCGCTGGGCCGGCCGCTCCCAGGTGCGCCCCGACGGGTTGCGCTACGCCCGCCGGATGGCCGCCCCGGTGACCGCGCCGACGCTGCAGCTGCACGGCTCGGCCGACCCGCTGGTGCTGCCGCGCACCGCACACGGCTCGGGGCGCTACGTCGCCGGCGCCTACGAGTGGCGCGAGCTCCCGGGGATCGGCCACTTCCCGCCCGAGGAGGCGGCGGCCGAGGTCACCCGCGCCGTCCGCGACTGGGCGCGCTAGTCACTCGCAGGGGCCGGTGTCGGCGGCCGCGGTGGCCGCCGCGCCCGCCGTCGCGGCCGGGGCGACCTGCTGGGCGGTGAGCGCGTAGCCGGTGGACGGGTCGTCGATCGCCGAGGCGAACACGACGCCGATCACCTGGCCGGCCGGGTCGAACAGCGGGCCCCCGGAGTTGCCCGAGCGCACCTCGCCGAAGAGCGCGTAGACGTCGCGCTGCACGGTCCGGGTGTTGCGGAAGTCGGGGCCGCTGATCGGGCCCTGGTCGCGCACCCGCGCGGCGCCCACGAACAGCGGCCCGCCGCCGGGGTAACCCATGATGATCGCGTCGTCGCCGGTGTCGGAGACGCCCGCGGCGAAGGCCAGCGGCACCTGCGGCAGGTCGGGGACGGCGAGCACGGCGATGTCGACCTCCTCGTCGACGTACACCGGCGTCGCCTCGTACTCCTCGCCCTCCGCCTCGACCACCGGGTCGCTCACGCCGGCGAGCACGTGCGCGTTGGTCATCACCCGCCCCGGCGCGTAGACGAAGCCGGACCCGTCGATCTGCCGCGAGCACGACGGCGCGATGCCGCTGATCTTGACCACCGAGCCGCTCACCTGCGCGACCACCGGGCTGCCGGCGAGCGCCGGGTCGGGGGCCTCGACCTCGCGGGCCTGCGTCGGGGTGAGCGGATCGAGCACGTCGGGCAGCCCGCGCCGGTCGATGGCCTCGCGCAGCGAGTCGTAGACCGACCGCACGCTGTCGGGCACCGCGCGGTCCACGGCCTGCACCAGCGCCGACTGGCGCACCTGCCCGGCCACCTCGGGGAACGGCGCGGTGGCCAGCGGACTGGCCACCATCCACGCGACCAGGAGCACCGCCACCGCGGAGACGACCGCGCCGGCCACCGAGTCGAGCACCTCGGCCGGCTCCCAGGTGACCCGCCGGCGCACCGCCCGGCCGACCGCCCCGGCGAGCACCTGCCCGAGCAGCGCCCCGGCCAGCACCACGACCAGCGCGGCGAACACCCGGGTCACCGGCGTGCTGTCGAGCCGGTCGGCCACCGGGCCGGAGAGCTGGGCGCCGAGCACCGCCCCGCCGAGGAACCCGAGGAACGACGTCGCCGAGACCACGAGCCCCTGGCGGAAGCCGGAGAAGGCGAAGACCAGGGCGAGGGCGATGAGGAGCAGGTCGACCAGCGACATGGCTCAGCCGCGCACGGTCATGACGCCGACCTGACCGAGCTGCACGTGGAAGCTGCACTCGAAGGGGTGCTCTCCGGGCGCGGTGACCTCGAACTCGATCGTCTCGGTGGCCCCGGCCGCGAGCAGCGGGATCTCCTCCGGGATCTCCTCCACGCCGGCGCCGGGCGTGAAGCGGAAGTTGTGCGTGGCCTGCGTGGCGGTGCTCTCGACGGTCAGCCGCACCCGCCCGGGCGCCACGGTGAAGGAGTCGGGCACGAAGACGTAGTCGTCCGGCGTCTGGATGGTGACCTCCTGGACGCCGTCCTCGGCGACGGTCACCCGGCCGAGCGAGGCGTCCGGGGTCGACGACGGCGCGGCGGCGCCACCGTCGTCGCCACCGCAGCCGGCCAGCACCCCCGCCGCCAGCACCGCACCGGCCAGCGCCGCAGGGGCGCGGCGCGTCCAGATCGCGCTCCTCGGCGTCCTCATCGCCGCGGAACCGTACGCGCCGGAGGGCCGTCCGCCGCGACGTCGGCGACCCTCGGCGCGGCGGCGTCCTCCGCGCCGCCCTCGCCCAGCGAGCCGGGCGCGGCCTCCGGGCGGGGCGCCACGGCCTCCAGCGGCCGCACGTCGCGGACGTCCCACGGCCGGGCCAGGCCCGTGGCCTCGAGGATCGCCTCCATCAGGCCGCCGGTGAAGCCCCACACCACCATGCCGGCGACGTCGAACGCCGGGCCGACGTACCCCGCCGGGTGGCGGACGCGGAACCGGTTGGCCGGGTCGGTGAGGTCGGCCAGCGGCACCCGGGCCACCCGCGCCACCTCCCGCGGGTCGCCGACCACGACGTCGGCGGGCTCGTCCCACCACGCCACGACCGGGACGACGAGGTTGTCGGAGTAGGGCAGGAACAGCTCGGGCAGCGTGGCCAGCACCCGCACCCCGGCCGGGTCGACGCCGGCCTCCTCCTGGGCCTCGCGCAGCGCGGTGGCGACCGGGTAGTCCTCCCCCGGGTCGGCGCCGCCGCCCGGGAAGGCGGGCTGGCCGGCGTGCGTGCGCAGCCGTGCGGACTTCTCGATGAGCAGCACGTCGGCGCCGCGCGGGCCCTCGCCGAAGAGCACCAGCACCGCCGAGCGGCGGGCGGTGCCGGTGACCGACGGCATGCGGTGGCGCAGCGGCAGGTCGGCGGAGGCGGCCACCAGCCGCTGCAGCCAGCCGGGGAGGTCGGAGGTGTCGGCGCCGGGCAGCACGCCGGTCACAGCTGCACCCCGAGGTGCTCGGCGACCAGCGCCCGCAGCTCGTCGACGGACGCGACCGGGCCGAGCTCGACGAAGGCCACCGACCCGTCGGCCGCGAGGAACACCGTGTGCGGCAGCCCCTGCAGGCCGAGCGCCGCCGCGACCTCGCCGTCGCGGTCGAAGGCGCCGGGCAGCGTCACGCCCGAGTCGTCGGCGAAGGACGCAGCCTGCGGCACACCGTCCTGGCTGATCACCCCGACCACGCGGACGCGGTCGCCGCCGAGGTCGGCGAGCTCCTGCACCAGCGGGAGCTCCTCGCGGCAGGGCCCGCACCAGCTCGCCCAGAGGTTGAGCACGGTGGGTACGCCCGGGGCCCGGCCGAGGTCGAGGGTGCCGCCGCTGAAGCACTCGATGGGTGCCACCCCGGCCAGCTCCCCGGTCGCGGGCTCGTCGGGCTGCTCCGGGCAGGGCACCAGGTCGGTGTCGGTCGAAGCGACCGTCGCCCGCTCCTGGGGGGCCGGCTCGTCGGCCGAGGCGGTGCAGGCCGACAGGAGGGCGACCGCCCCGAGCAGCAGTGCGGCCGCGCGCCGCCCGGCGCTCACTCGGTGTCCGACGCCGCCGGCGTCTTGACCAGCTTCAGGGCCAGCTCCGGGTCGGTGGGGCCGATGCCGTAGGAGGGGCACCAGCGGGCCAGGCCGCACGCCCCGCAGGCCGCCTTCTTGGCGTGGCAGACCCGCCGGCCGTGGAAGATCACGCGGTGGCTGAACATCGTCCAGTCGCGCTTGGGGACGAGCTCGGCGATCTCGGCCTCGACCTTGACCGGGTCCTCCTCGGCGGTCCAGCCGAAGCGGCGCACGAGCCGGCCGAAGTGGGTGTCGACCGTGAGCCCGGGGACACCGAAGGCGTTGCCCAGGACGACGTTCGCCGTCTTGCGGCCCACGCCCGGCAGCGTCACGAGGTCGGCCATGCGGCCGGGCACCTCGCCGTCGAAGCGCTCGACCAGCGCCTGCGCGAGCCCGAGCACCGAGTTCGCCTTGGCGCGGAAGAAGCCGGTGGGCTTGAGGATCTCCTCGAGCTCCGTCCGGTCGGCCGCGGCCAGGGCCACCGGGTCGGGGTAGCGCGCGAACAGCGCCGGCGTGACCTTGTTCACCGTCTTGTCGGTGGTCTGCGCCGACAGGACGGTGGCCACCAGCAGCTCGAAGGCGTTGGTGAAGTCGAGCTCGCAGTGCGCGTCGGGGTGGATCACGGCGAGCTCGCGGGCCATGCGGCGGGCACGGCGGGTGCGCGCCAGCGGCGTCTCGTCGGGGTCGAAGGGCACGGCGGCCGGACGGCGGGCGGGAGCGCGGCGCGCCGCGGGGCGCGCGTAGGGCTGCTCGGGGACCGGCGAGGACACGCGGTCGAGGGTAGGCGTCACCGGCGACGGTCCCGGGCCCGTGCCACCATGGCGGTGCAGGCCACAAGCCGGCGACCCGATCGGGAGGTGACCGTGGTCGCACTGATCGTCATCCTGTTCCCGCCGATGGTCATCGCGTTCCTGCTGGTGATGGAGCGCGTGGAGGAACCGCTGCGCCGGCCGACGTCGCCGCGCGAGGTGGCCGAGTTCCTGTCCTCGGCGACGCCGGGTGAGGTCGACACGCTGGCCGCCTCCGGCATCCGCCGGGCCATGGCGCGCTGGCGCCGTCGCCGCCGCTCGCGGGTGCAGAAGAGCACCGAACCGCTGGTCTGAGGCCCGGTCCGGCCGGTCCCGGCGGTCACGACCGGCCGCCGCCCTCCCCCCGACGGGTCACGTCGCGTCACACCGAACGGGTGACGAGTCGCACAGCCGCCTAGACTCCTCCTGGATGCGGGTGCTGCTGCCCCGCAGGTGGAGCGCGAGACGGTGGGGTGGGACGACACGTGGTGGACGAGGTACTGGCTCAGTCGGGGCTCTTCCAGGGGCTCTCGGAGGAGGCCGTCGACCCGGTCGCCAGCCGTCTGGAGACGATCACGCTGCCCCGCGGCCGGGTGGTGTTCAACGAGGGCGAGCCGGGCGACAGCCTCTACATCGTGCTGAGCGGCAAGATCAAGCTCTCCCGCCGCTCCCCCGACGGCCGCGAGAACGTGCTCGCCGTCATGGGCCCGTCCGACCAGTTCGGTGAGCTCTCGGTCTTCGACCCCGGCCCGCGCACGGCCACGGCCACCGCGGTCACCGACGTGAAGCTGGCCAAGATGCCGCAGTCGGTGCTGCGCCCGTGGATCGAGGCGCACCCGGAGGTCGGCGAGCGGCTGCTGCACGTGCTGGCCCGCCGGCTGCGCCGCACCAACGACTCGGTGGCCGACCTGATCTTCACCGACGTGCCCGGCCGCGTGGCCAAGGCGCTGCTGCAGATGGCCGACCGCTTCGGCAGCCGTGAGGCCGACGGCCTGCGCGTCAAGCACGACCTGACGCAGGAGGAGCTGGCCCAGCTGGTCGGTGCCTCCCGCGAGACGGTCAACAAGGCGCTGGCCGACTTCGTGCACCGCGGCTGGATCCAGCTGCAGGGCAAGTCCGTCGTCGTCCTCGACGAGGACCGCCTCCGCCGCCGCGCGCGATGACACTGCGGTCCCACCGGACCGCACCGCGGCCAGGTGCCGTCCCGGCCTGAGCCGAGCCGTTCCCCGGGAGCCCCCGGTCCGACAGGACCGGGGGCTCTCGTGTTCAGTGGGCCTAGGACGGGAGCGGCACCACGAGGCCGATCCTCGTGCCGTCGGGGAGCTCGGCGAAGCGGCCCTCGGGGGTGCGCACCAGCTCCGGCATGATCGGATGCAGCGGCTCCGGCGGGCTACCGGCCAGCGCCGCGGCCACGTCCGCGAACGGGGTGAGCTGGCCGAGCGTGTGGATCGTCGGCGGCAGCATCGGCCGCGTCCCGGCCCGCATCTCCGCGAGCGCCGCCTCGGGCGTCAGCCAGCTGGCCTCGTCGGCCTCGCCGGAGACGTCGCGCGCCTCCTGCCCGACGGGCAGCGCCGCCGCGAAGAAGCGGGTGTCGTAGCGCCGCGGCTCCACCGGCGGGGTGATCCAGTGCGCGAAGGGCCGCAGCAGGTCCGCGCGCAGCGCCAGGCCCCGGGCGGCCAGCAACTCGGCCAGCGACAGCTCCCGGGTGAGCAGCGCCTGCCGCTGCGCCTCCCAGTCGTCGCCCGACACGTCCGGGACGACACCGCCGCCGGGCTCGCCGGCCAGCAGCACGCCGGCCTCCTCGAACGTCTCGCGGACCGCGGCGCAGACCAGCTCGCGGGCGACCCGCTCGTCGCAGCCGAGCGCCACCGCCCAGTCGGCCGGCGAGGGCCCGGTCCAGGCGACGTCGGTGTCGCCGTCGCGCGGGTCGACGCCGCCGCCCGGGTAGGCGGTCATCCCGCCGGCGAACGGCATCCCGCGGGTGCGGCGCAGCAGGTGGACCTCCAGGCCCGTCGCCCCGTCGCGCAGCAGCAGGACCGTCGCCGCCGGGCGGACCGCCGCGGTCATCCCCTCAGCTCGACGGTCAGCTCGACCTCGACCGGGGCGCCCAGCGGCAGCTCCGCGACGCCGACGGCACTGCGGGCGTGCCGGCCGGCCTCGCCGAAGACCTTGCCGAGCAGCTCGCTGGCGCCGTTCACCACGCGCGGCTGGCCGCTGAAGCCCTCGGCGCTGGCCACGTAGCCGACGACGCGGATCACCCGGGCCACCTGGTCGAGGCCGACGAGCTCGTCGACGGCGGCCAGCGCGTTGAGCGCGCACAGCTTCGCGTCGGCGGCGGCGTCCTCGGGGTCGACCGACCCGCCGACCTTGCCGGTGCGGCGCAGGCCGCCGTCGACGAAGGGCAGCTGGCCGGAGGTGAACACCAGCTGGCCGCAGCGCACGGCCGGGACGTAGGAGGCGACGGGCGCGGCGACCGGGGGCAGCCGGATGCCGAGCTCGGCGAGCCGGGCGTGCCAGCTCTGGGGCTGCGCGGAGGTCATCGCGGCGGCCTCAGGAGAGCGGGCGCTTGAGGTAGGCGACCGGCTGCTCGGACCCGGACGGGCCGGGCAGCACGGTGACCAGCTCCCACCCGTCGGTCCCCCACGAGTCGAGGATCGCCTTGGTGTTGTGGATCAGCAGCGGGATGGTGGCGTACTCCCACCTGCGGCGGGCCGGTTCGCTCATGGGGCCCGACGCTAGCGCAGCGTCCGGGGCGCGGCGGGGGTGCGTCGGCCCACGGGCGGCCCGCGGGCGGGCCGGGGTCGCGGGAGGCTCCTAGTCTGGATCGGGTGAGCCCCGACCTGCCCGTCCGCTGTCACGTCGTGACCGGGAAGGGCGGGACCGGCAAGACGACGGTCGCCGCCGCCCTGGCCCTCGCCCTCGCCGCCGAGGGGCGGACCGTCCTGCTGGTCGAGTGCGAGGGCCGCCAGGGCATCGCCCAGCTCTTCGACACCCCGCCGCTGCCCTACGAGGAGCGCCGCGTCGCCGTCACCCGCGGCGGCGGGGAGGTGCGGGCGCTGGCGATCGACGTCGAGGAGGCCCTCCTCGAGTACCTCGAGATGTTCTACAACCTGCGCCGCGCCGGCCGGGCGCTGCGCAAGATGGGCGCGGTCGACTTCGCCACGACCATCGCCCCGGGCCTGCGCGACGTGCTGATCACCGGGAAGATCAAGGAGGCGGTCACCCGCCGCGTCGACGGGCAGCGGGTCTACGACGCCGTCGTCGTCGACGCCCCGCCCACGGGCCGGATCACCCGGTTCCTCAACGTGACCAGCGAGATGGCGGGCCTCGCCCGCTCCGGCCCGATCAAGACGCAGAGCGACGGCGTCATGGCCGTGCTGCGCTCCCCGCAGACGGCGGTGCACCTGGTCACCCTGCTCGAGGACATGCCGGTGCAGGAGACCGCCGACGCCATCGCCGAGCTGACCGAGGCGAAGCTCCCCGTCGGCTCGGTGATCGTGAACATGGCCACCGAGCCGGTGCTGCCCGGGCCCGAGCTGGTGCGGGCCGCCGAGGGCCGGCTCTCCGGCGCCGACCTCGTGCCCGGCCTGACGGCCGCGGGCCTGCCCGGCGACGCCGACCTCGCCGACGCGCTGGCCGCCGAGGCCGTGGAGCACGCCCGCCGCTGGGCCGCGCAGGACGCGCTGCGCGCCCGGGTCGAGTCCCTCGGCCCCCCGACGGTCGAGCTGCCGCTGCTGCCCGGCCCGGTGGACCTCGGCTGCCTGTTCGAGCTGGCCGGCCGCCTCGAGGACTCCCTCGGCGCGGAGGTGGCCGCGTGAGCGCCGCCCCCGCCGACGGCGCCCGTGCCGCCCGCCCGGCCGGCACGCCCCGGCAGGCCCCGGCGATGGACCTCGCGGCCCTGGTCGACGACCCGGAGACCCGGATCGTCGTCTGCTGCGGCTCGGGCGGCGTCGGCAAGACGACGACGTCGGCCGCGCTCGCCCTGGCCGCCGCGCACGCCGGCCGCCGGGTGGTCGTGCTGACCATCGACCCGGCCCGCCGGCTCGCCCAGTCGCTGGGCCTGGTCGAGCTCGACAACGAGCCGCGGCGGGTCGACGTCCCGGGGGCCCCGGGCGAGCTGCACGCGATGATGCTGGACATGAAGCGGACGTTCGACGACATCGTGTCCGCGCACTCGACGCCCGAGCGGGCCGAGCAGATCCTGGCCAACCCCTTCTACCAGACCCTGTCCTCGTCGTTCTCCGGGACGCAGGAGTACATGGCGATGGAGAAGCTCGGCCAGCTGCGGGCGGCCGACACCTGGGACCTGATCATCGTCGACACACCCCCGTCGCGGTCGGCGCTGGACTTCCTCGACGCCCCGAACCGGATGAGCCGCTTCCTCGACGGCACGATGATCCGGGTGCTCACCGCCCCGGCGCGGGCCGGCGGGCGGGCCGGGTTCAAGTTCGCCAGTGCCGGCTTCCTGATCTTCACCCGGATCATCAGCAGGGTGCTCGGCGGCCAGCTGCTGCGGGACATCTCCGCGTTCGTCAGCGCCCTGGACACCATGTTCGGCGGCTTCCGCGAGCGGGCCACGGCCACCTACGAGCTGCTGCGCCGCCCGGGCACGTACTTCGTCGTCGTCGCCACGCCGGAACCCGACGCGCTGCGCGAGGCGTCCTACTTCGTCGACCGGCTCTCCTCCGAGGGCATGCCGCTGGCCGGCCTGGTGCTCAACCGCACCCACCCGCCGGCCGACACGCGGCTGTCGGCCACCCGCGCCGAGGCGGCGGCGGAGGCGGCCGAGGACGACGGGCTGGTGTCCGGCGTGCTGCGGGTGCACGCCGAGCGCATGGCCCTGGCCGCGCGCGAGCAGCGGCTGGCCGACCGGTTCACCAGCGCCCACCCCGAGGTGGCCCTGCGGACCGTCCCGGCGGCCGCCGGCGACGTGCACGACCTCGACGGCCTGCGGGTCATGGGCGAGGCGCTGACCGGCGCCGACGGCGACACGCCGACGGGCGTGCCGCGCACCCGGGTGCTGCCCGCGCGCCGCGGCTGATCGCCCGTCCGGGGGACGGACGCCACGTACCCTTCCGGGTGATGTCCGAGGTGTCCCGTGGCCGGGTGCTGGCCAAGCTCGTCGCGATGATCGTGGTGGCCGGCGCGCTGGTCGCCGGCCTGATGCTGCCCTTCGTCGGCGGCACCGGGGTGGTGGCCCGCAACTCCGCCTCGCTGCTCGACGCCCTGCCGGTCGAGCTCACCGACGCGACGCCGGCGGGCAACTCGCGGGTGCTGGCGTCCGACGGGTCGCTGATCACGAACTTCTACGCGAACAACCGCACGGTGGTCACCTCCGACCAGATCGCCGACGTGATGAAGCAGGCCCTCGTCGACATCGAGGACTCCCGCTTCTACGAGCACAACGGCCTCGACGTGCAGGGCACGCTGCGCGCCGCGGTGACCAACCTGTCGGCCGGGTCGGTGCAGGAGGGTGGCTCGACGATCACCCAGCAGCTGGTCAAGCAGACCCTGCTGGAGACCGCCGACACCGCCGAGGAGCGCACCGCGGCCACCGAGCAGGACGGCGTCGAGGGCCTGTCGCGCAAGCTGCGCGAGGCCCGGCTCGCCCTCGCCCTGGAGGAGACCTATCCCAAGGACGAGATCCTCACCCGCTACCTGAACATCGTGTACTTCGGGCAGGGCGCCTACGGCATCCAGGCGGCCGCCCAGCAGTACTTCAGCGTCAACGCCGCCGACCTCACCCTCCCCCAGGCCGCCATGCTGGCGGGGCTGGTGCAGAGCCCGGCCAACGACGACCCGATCACCAACCCGGAGAACGCCCAGACGCGGCGCAACCAGGTGCTGCAGCGGATGTTCGACCTCGGCCACATCTCCGAGGCCGAGCTGACCGAGATCTCCGCCCAGCCGGTCGCCGTCGCCCCCGGGGTCCGCCCGGCCAACGGCTGCATCGACGCCGCCGTCGGCGGGTTCTTCTGCTCCTACATGCAGGGCTACCTCACCGGCGTCCTCGGCATCACGCAGGAGCAGCTGGAGAACGGCGGCCTGACCATCCAGACGACGTTGGACCCGCAGCTGCAGGTGCTCGGCGACCAGGCCGTCCTCAACACGCTGCCGATGGGCGCCGAGCTCGCCGGCATGTTCACCGCCGTGCAGCCGGGCACCGGCGCGGTGCTGGCGATGAGCGTCAACCGCCGGTTCGGCTGCTCCGACCCCGACTGCGAGTCCGTCGTCCTGCACACGGCCGCCAGCAAGGGCGCCGGGTCCACCTACAAGGTGTTCACCGCCGCCGCCGCGCTGGAGGCCGGCATCCCGGCCAACACCGTGATCACCACGCCGGGCAACCAGTACACGTCGCGGGTCTTCCGCGGCCCGGGCTGCAACGACGACGACCGCAACACCACCACCGCCCGCGGCATGTACTGCGTGCAGAACGCCGGCAACTACCCCGACACCCTCGACATGGTCGGCGCGCTGGTCCGCTCGTCCAACACCTACTTCCTCGCGCTGGAGGACCGCCTCGGCAGCGTCGAGGGCCCGGTGCGGATGGCCGAGCGGATGGGCATGACCTTCGACCAGCCCACGCAGAACTCCGCCGACACGATCATCGACGGCAACTTCGGGTCCTTCACCCTCGGCGCCGAGGCCACCAGCCCGCTGGACCTCGCCAACGCCTACGCCACGCTGGGCGCCCAGGGCACCCGCTGCACCCCGGTGCCGGTGGTGCAGGTGCTCGACCGCGCCGGCCAGCCGCTCACCGGCGACGACGGCCAGCCGCTGGTCCGCAACGACAACTGCACCGCGAACGCGATCCCGGCGAACATCGCCAACACGCTGAGCCAGATCCTCGTCGGCGACGTCGCCACCCCCGCCGGCACCGGCACCCGGGCGGCCGTCCCGGGCCACCAGATCGCCGGCAAGACCGGTACCGCCCAGGGCCGCGACTCCGTCGCCTTCGTCGGGTTCATGCCCGAGTACTCCGCGAGCGTGATGGTCTTCAACCCCAAGGCCCAACAGGACGTCGGCGGCTACGGCGGCAACTTCCCGGCGACCATCTGGCGCAACGCGATGGCGCCGTACCTGGAGACCCGGCCGACCTCGTCGTTCCCGCCGGCCGACCCGGCGCTGATGAACGGCGGCGGCGGGTCCGCCACCCCGGCCCCGGACGCGGGCCAGGTGCCGACGGGCCCGGGCGTGGTCGCACCCGGCGCGGTCACCGACGGCGCCCCCGCGGACGGCGGCCCCCAGGGCGACGCCGGCACCGGTGGCGCTCCGGCCGGCGGTCCCCAGGGCGACGCCGGCACGGGGGGCGCGCCCGCCGGCGGTCCCGGTGGCGGCGCGGCCGGCGGTCCCGGCGGTGGTCCCGCGGGTGGCGGCCCCGGCGGCGCCGGGGGCTGACCCCGCCGGCGCGGGCGGCCCGTCAGCCGAGCTGGCGGCGGACCTCCGCGGCCACCCGGCCACCCTCGGCCCGCCCCGCGACCGCCGCGTTGGCCGCACCCATCACGCGGCCCATGTCCTTCATCCCGGTGGCGCCGGTGCGCGTGATGACGTCGGCGACGAGCGCGGCGAGGTCGGCGTCGTCGAGCTGGGCGGGCAGGTAACCGGCCACCACCTCGCCCTCGGCCCGCTCGCGGCCGGCCTGCTCGGCCCGCCCGGCGGCGGCGAACGCCTCGGCGGCCTCCCGGCGGCGCTTGGCCTCGCGCCGCAGCACGCCGAGGACCTCGTCGTCGGACAGCTCCCGGGCCTGCTTGCCGGCGACCTCCTCCGCGCTCACCGCGGCGAGGACCATGCGCAGCGTCGCGGTGCGCAACTCGTCACGGGACTTCATGGCGGAGGTCAGGTCGGCGCGCAGCCGATCCTTGAGGGCGGACACGGCTCCAGCCTGGCACGACGGCCCCGTGCGCTCGGCGCCGGTCGGGGATCCCGGCCCGTACGCTCGGCCCGTGCGCTGGTACACCGCCCTCCCCACGGCCGCCGTCGCGGCGGGCGCCTCGACCGTCGCCTACGCCTCGCTCTACGAGCGCACCCGGTGGACGCTGCGCCGCTTCGACGTGCCGGTGCTCGCCCCGGGCTCGGCGCCGCTGACCGTGCTGCACCTGTCGGACCTGCACATGACCGCCGGGCAGCGTTCCAAGCAGGACTGGGTGGCCGCGCTCGACGGGCTGGAGCCCGACCTGGTCGTCGACACCGGCGACAACCTCGCGGGCCACGACGCCGTCCCGGCCGTGCTCCGCTCGCTGGACCCGCTGCTCGACCGGCCGGGTGTGTTCGTGACCTCGTCCAACGACTACTTCGCGCCGCGGCCGAAGAACCCGTTCAGCTACTTCACGCGCACCACCAAGCGGGTGCACGGCGACGAGCTGCCCTGGCGGGACATGCGCGACGCGTTCACCGGCCGCGGCTGGCTCGACGTCACCAACGCCCGCGGCGAGCTGACCGTCGCCGGGCGGCGGATCTCCTTCGCCGGCCTGGACGACCCGCACCTGCGGCGCGACCGGTACGACGACGTCGCCGGCCCGGCCGACCGCACCGCCGACCTGCGCATCGGCGTCGTCCACTCCCCCGAGCCGCGGGTGCTCGACCGGTTCGTCGCCGACGGCTACGACCTGCTGCTGTGCGGGCACACCCACGGCGGCCAGCTGCGGGTGCCCTTCTACGGGGCCCTGGTCACCAACTGCGGCATCGATCGCGACCGTGCCCGGTGGCTGCACCGCTGGGCCGGCCCGTCGCCGGAGCGGCCGGTGGGCACCTGGCTGCACGTCTCGGCGGGCCTGGGCACCAGCCCGTACGCGCCGGCGCGCTTCGCCTGCCCGCCGGAGGCGACGCTGCTCACGCTGACCGCCCGGGAGGCCTGACGAAGGACCCCGCTGCCCCCACCCCTCACAGGCTCGGCGCGGGACCCTGCAGCGGGGCCGCCTGAGCTGACAGGTACAGTTCTCCCCACAGCCGGGGTGTGGCGCAGCTTGGTAGCGCGCGTCGTTCGGGACGACGAGGCCGCAGGTTCAAATCCTGTCACCCCGACCCACCGCTGAGGGGCCGCCGGGAGGCGGCCCCTCAGTGCGTTCCGGGCCTGTGTTCCGGATCCGTTCCGGTTGAGTCCGCATCGCAGCGGGCACCGGTGCCCCGATGACCGAGTGGTTGCTCCTCCTCGCCGCCGTCGCGCTCACCGCGCTGACCGGCTTCTTCGTCGCCGCCGAGTTCTCCCTGACGACCGTGGACCGCGGCCGCGCCGAGGAGGCCGCCCGGGCCGGGGACACCGGCGCAGGCGGCGTGGTGACCGCGCTGCGCTCGCTGTCCACGCAGCTGTCGGCCGCCCAGCTGGGCATCACGCTCACCACGCTGGTCGTCGGCTACCTGGCCGAGCCGGCCATCGGCCAGCTGCTGCACGGCCCGCTCGAGGCGCTGGGGCTGTCGCAGGCCGCGGCCACCGGCGTCTCCTACGGCCTCGCGCTGGCGCTGGCGACGACCCTGCAGATGCTGCTCGGCGAGCTCGGGCCGAAGAACCTGGCGATCGCCAACCCGCTCGGCGTCGCCCGCGTCGTCGCTCCGGGCATGCGCCTGTTCACCGCCGCCACCGGCGTCCTCCTGAACGCCCTGCAGCGGCTGGCCAACGCGATCGTGCGCCGGCTGGGCTTCGAGCCCCGGGAGGAGCTCGACTCCGCGCGCGGTGCCGACGAGCTGGCCGCCGTCGCCCGCCGCTCGGCCGAGGAGGGCGACCTCTCCCCCGTCGCCGCGCGGCTGCTCCAGCGCTCCCTGGGCCTGCGCGCCAAGTACGCCACCGACGTCATGACCCCGCGCACCCGGCTGTGGACGCTGCGGGCCAGCGCCAGCGCCGCCGACGTCATCGCCGCGGCCACCGAGTCGGGCAACTCGCGGTTCCCCGTCTACGGCTCCGACCTCGACGAGGTGACCGGCGTGGTGCACGTCAAGCGGGCGGTCGCCGTCCCCGAGGCCGAGCGCACCCGCCGGACCGCCGGCGAGCTGGCCGACCCGGTGCTGGCCGTCCCCTCGTCGCTGCGCCTGGAGCGGCTGATGGACCTGCTGCGCGAGCAGGGCCTGCAGATCGCCCTGGTCGTCGACGAGTGGGGCGCCACGCACGGCGTCGTGACGCTGGAGGACATCGTGGAGGAACTGGTCGGGGAGATCACCGACGAGACCGACCGGCCGCTGCGCACCCTCCGTCAGGTCGATGACGGTCACTGGGTGCTGTCGGGGCTGCTGCGGCCCGACGAGGTGCTCGAGCGGACCGGCATCGCGGTGCCCGAGGGGCGCTACGAGACGCTGGCCGGGTTCCTGGCCGAGCGGCTGCAGCGGCTGCCCGAGGAGGGCGACACCGTGGAGCTCGAGGAGGCGCGGTTGACGGTGGAGTCCCTCGACGGCCGCCGGGTCGGCCGGGTGCGCGCCGAGCGGACCGTCTTCCTGCCGCACGGCGCGACGGCGTCGGCCCGGCAGCGCGCGGAGAGGACGGCGGCATGAGCGACGTCGTCAGCCTGCTGATCCTGGTGGCGCTGCTGCTGGGCAACGCCTTCTTCGTGGCCGCGGAGTTCGCGCTGGTCTCGGCGCGGGTGGACCAGATCGAGCCCCGCGTCGACGCCGGCTCCGCCCGGGCGGCGAAGACCCTGGCCGCGATGCGCAACGTCTCGCAGAACATGGCCGGCGCGCAGCTGGGGATCACGCTGTGCTCGCTGGGCCTCGGCGCCGTCGGCGAGCCGGCCGTCGCCCACCTCATCGAGGCGCCCCTGCACGCCGCCGGCGTCCCCGACGCGCTGCTGCACCCGATCGCCCTGGTGATCGCCCTGTCGATCGTCACGGTGCTGCACATGGTGCTCGGCGAGATGGTGCCCAAGAACATCACCATCGCCGGCCCCGACCGCGCTGCGATCGCGCTGGGCCCGCCGCTGGCCGCCTTCACGCGGCTGCTCAAGCCGGTCATCTGGTTCTTCAACACCACGGCGAACGCGTTCGTCCGGCTGTTCGGCGCCACCCCGACCGACGAGGTGGCCGCCAGCTTCGACGAGGCGGAGATCCGCTCGATGATCACCCAGTCGCGGCGGGAGGGCCTGCTCGGCACCGAGGTGAGCGAACTGGCCGCCGGCGCGCTGACCTTCGAGCAGCACGCGGTGGAGGACGTGCTGCTGCCGATGGACACCGTCGTCACGGTGCCGCGCTCGACCACGCCCCGGCAGCTGGAGGCCGTCGTCGCCGAGCACGGCTTCAGCCGCTACCCGGTCCAGGGCGAGGACGGCAGCCTGCTCGGGTTCGTGCACGTCAAGGACGCCCTCGGTGTCACGGGCGCCGACCGCGACCGGCCGATGCCCGACGAACACGTGACGCCGCTGGTGCCCATCGCGCCGGCGACGAAGCTGCCGGAGGTGCTGGCGGAGATGCGCGCCCAGGGTGCCCACCTCGGCGGCGTGGTGGCGCAGGAGGAGGGCCGGCGGCGCACCGTGGGCCTGGTGGCCCTGGAGGACGTGCTGGAGCTGCTCATCGGCGACGTCCGCGACGCCGCCGCCGAGCACACCCGCCAGCTCGCCGACCGCGCCGCCCGCGGGCGGGCGGGGCGCCGGACCGGTGACGAGGCGGGAGCGGGCGCCGGGGGAAGATGACGGGGTGAGTGCACCCGCCCTCCCCCCGGAGGTCACCGCCCGCTGGCAGGCCCGCTTCCGCGCACCGCGGGTGAGCCTGCCCGACTGGGCGCTGCGGGCGCCGCACCGCTCGCTGTACGCCTCCGACGTCAGCGGCGTCGTCGAGCAGTACGCCTGGGACCGCACCACCGACGCCCACCGGCAGGCCACCGACCGGCCCAACGGCACGCTCATCGGCACGCTGTCCCCCGACGGCGAGCAGATCTGGTGGTTCGCCGACACCGACGGCGACGAGTTCGGCGTCTGGATGGTCCAGCCGTTCGCGGGCGGCGAGGACCGGGTCGCCGTCCCGGAGGTGGGCCCCGCCTACCCCGCCGGGCTGGAGATCGGCTCCTCGCTCGTGGCGATCGGCCGCTCCACCGACGACGGCAGCGAGCTGTGGCTGGCGCCCGTCGGCGGGACGCCGCGGGTGGTCTACCGGCACGAGGACCCGGCGTCGGTCGACGCGCTCACCCTCGACGACGAGCTGCTGGTCGTCTCGCACTCCGAGCACGGCGACCCGCGCTACCCGGCACTGCGCGTGCTGCGGACGGCCGACACCACCGAGGACGCGCCCGCCGTCGTCGCCGAGAAGTGGGACGGCGAGGGCCGCGGCCTGCACGCGCTGGAGTTCGCGCCGCTGCCCGGCGACCGGCGGCTGCTGGTCGGCCACGAGCGCCGCGGCCGCGAGGAGCTGCTGGTCTGGGACGTCGCCGCCGACACCGAGACCGAGATCGTCCTCGACCTGCCCGGCGACGTGACCGCCGGCTGGTACCCCGACGGCTCGGCGCTGCTGGTGGGCCACGACCACGCCGCCCGCAGCGAGCTGTACCGCTACGACCTCGCGAGCGGGGCCCTGGAGCGGCTGGACACCCCGCCCGGCGTCGTCCGCGGGGCCACCGCCCGGCCCGACGGCAGCGTGGAGCTCGCCTGGTCGTCGTCGGAGCGCCCGCCGGTGATCCGCCGGGCCGACGGCCCCGTGGTGCTCGCCGCGCCCGGCGAGGAGCCGCCCGCGGCGTACCCGGTGGAGGACCGCTGGGTGCCCGGCCCGGGCGGCGACGTGCACGCGCTGCTGGTCCGCCCGGCGGGCGAGCCGCCGTACGCGACGGCGTTCCTCGTGCACGGCGGGCCGGAGTCCGCCGACGACGACAGCTACCGCGCGCGGCGGGCGGCCTACGTCGACGCCGGGTACGCCGTCGTGCACGTCAACTACCGGGGCTCCACGGGCTACGGCAGCGCCTGGCGCGACGCGCTCACCGGCCGCCCGGGCCCCACCGAGCTCGAGGACGTCGCCGCCGTCTACGACGCGCTGGTGGCCGAGGGCCTGCTCGACCCGGCGCGCGCGCTGGTCACGGGCGGCTCCTGGGGCGGCTTCCTGACCCTGCTGGCGCTGGGCACCCAGCCCGATCGCTGGGCGGCCGGGATCGCCGAGGTGCCGGTGGCCGACTACCTGGCCGCCTACGAGGACGAGATGGAGGGCCTGCGGGCCTACGACCGGGCGCTGTTCGGCGGGTCACCCGACGAGGTCCGCGAGCGGTACGAGCGCTCCTCGCCGATCACCTACGTCGAGCAGGTGCGCGCGCCGGTGCTCGTGGTGGCCGGCGCCAACGACCCGCGCTGCCCGATCCGGCAGATCGAGAACTACCTGGGCCGGCTCGAGGAGCTCGGCAGGCCGCACGAGGTGTACCGGTTCGACGCCGGGCACGGCTCGCTGGTCATCGAGGAGACGATCCGCCAGGTGGAGACGGCGCTGTCGTTCGCGCTGCGGCACGTGCGGCCCTGACCCCCCGGGCCGGAAGCACGGCCACCACCGCCAGCGTCACCAGCAGGTAGAGGTCCTCGACCACGATGCCCACGACGCCGCGCTCGTGGTGGTGGCCGGTGGTGGCGAAGGCGAACCAGATCGCCGACGACGCCAGCACGGCCGCGGGAACCGCCGCCAGCGCCCCGGCGAGCACCCGCGGCCGGTCGCGCCACCACCGCGGCGCGCCCGGGGCGGGCGGCGTGCCGGCGGCGACGTCGACGAGCACGACCAGCGCCGGCACCAGCCAGACGAAGTGGTGCGACCAGCTGATGGGGCTGACCAGGCAGGCGGCCAGGCCGGTGAGTGCGACGCCGGCCAGGTCGTCGCCTCTGAGCGCGACACGGACCGCCCGGGTGAGGACGAACGCCAGCGCCGCGGCGGCCAGCAGCGCCCACACCAGCCGCGGCGGCTCGGCGGGGTCGGTGAGCCGCGCCAGCGCGCCGAGCAGCGACTGGTTGGACGTCTTGTCCAGCTTGCCCACGCGCTCGGTCTGCCACAGCGTCTCGGTCCAGAACCGCCACGACGTCCCCGGCACCACCGCGAACGCCAGCAGCGTGGCCGCGGCGGCCGTGCCGGTCGCGACGGCGGCGGCGCGGAACCGGCGGGTGAGCAGCAGCCAGACGACGAACAGGCCGGGCGTCAGCTTCACCGCGGCGGCCAGGCCGATGCCCACGCCGGCCCACCGCGACCCGCGCCGCAGCGCGGCGACGTCGGCGAGCACCAGCGCCACCAGGAACAGGTTGACCTGGCCGAAGCCCATCGTCTCGCGCACCGGCTCGAGGACGAACAGCAGCGGCAGCGCGAGCACCCAGGCCCACGGCAGCGGCCAGCCGTGCCGGCGCGCGAGCGGGGTGAGCAGCCACCACGCCAGCCCGGCCAGCACGACGACGTTGAGCAGCACGTGGCCGGCCGCGACCACCGGGTAGGGCAGCAGCGCCATCGGCAGCACCAGCAGCGCCGCGAACGGCGGGTAGGTGAAGCCGTAGGGGCTGCGGCCGTAGGTGAAGTCGTAGAGCGGCTGCCCGTCGAGCCACCAGCCCACCGCGCCGCGGTAGACGCGCAGGTCGAAGAAGTCGTGCCAGGGGTCGTTGGGGACGACGACCGACACCCAGGCGACGACGCCGACCAGCACGGCGAACAGCGCGACGCCGGCGGCGGTGCGCCGCAGGCCCGTCGCGCCGGCCCGGGTGCCGGCCACGGGACCGCTAGGCCTGGCCCCGGCGGGCGAGCAGCAGCTCGGCGATCTGCACGGTGTTGAGCGCCGCGCCCTTGCGCAGGTTGTCGTTGCTGATGAACAGCACGAGGCCGCGGTCGTCGTCGACGCTCTGGTCCTGCCGGATGCGCCCGACGTAGCTCGGGTCCTGGCCGGCGGCCTGCAGCGGCGTCGGGACGTCGGTGAGCTGCACGCCGGGGGCGTCGCCGAGCAGCTCGGTGGCGCGCGCGACGGTCAGCGGCCGGGCGAACTCGACGTTGAGCGACAGCGAGTGGCCGGTGAAGACCGGCACGCGCACGCAGGTGCCGGCCACCCGCAGGTCGGGGACGCCGAGGATCTTGCGGCTCTCGTTGCGGAGCTTCTGCTCCTCGTCGGTCTCGAACGAGCCGTCGTCGACGACGCTGCCGGCCATGGGCAGCACGTTGTAGGCGATCGGCCGCACGTACTTCTGCGGCTCGGGGAAGCTCACCGCAGACCCGTCGTGGGTGAGCGCGGCGGCCTTGTCGACGACGGCCTTGACCTGCCCGTCGAGCTCCTCGACGCCGGCGACCCCGCTGCCGGAGACCGCCTGGTAGGTGCTGGCGACCATGCGGACCAGCCCTGCCTCGTCGTGCAGCGGCTTGAGCACGGGCATCGCGGCCATGGTGGTGCAGTTCGGGTTGGCGATGATCCCGCGCGGGACCTCGTCGAGCGCCTGCGGGTTGACCTCGGCGACGACGAGCGGCACGTCGGCGTCGCGCCGGAAGGCCGAGCTGTTGTCGATGACGGTGACGCCGGCCGCGGCGAACCGCGGCGCCTGGGCCCGGGAGGTGCTCGCCCCGGCGGAGAAGATCGCGACGTCGAGCCCGGCGGGGTCGGCCGTGGCGGCGTCCTCGACGGTGATCTCGCCGTCGCCCCACGGCAGGCTGCGGCCGGCGCTGCGGGCGCTGGCGAAGAACCGCAGCTCGGCGAGCGGGAAGCGGCGCTCGGCGAGGATCTGGCGCACGACCGCGCCGACCTGCCCGGTGGCGCCGACGATCCCGACGCGGAGCCCGTCGTCGCTGGAGGTGGTCCCCTGCGTCGTCATCGTCCGGTCCCTCCGTAGACCACGGCCTGCTCCTCGTCGGTGCCGAGGTCGAAGGCGTCGTGCACCGCGCGGACGGCGAGGTCGACGTCGGTGTCGCGGCAGACCACGGAGATGCGGATCTCCGAGGTGCTGATGAGCTCGAGGTTCACGCCGGCGTCGGCGAGCGCGCCGAAGAAGCGGGCGGAGACGCCGGGGTGGCTGCGCATGCCCGCGCCGACCAGGCTGACCTTGCCGATGTGCTGGTCGAAGCGGACGTCGCTGTAGCCGACGGTGTGCTTGACCTTCTCCAGCGCGGCGATCGCGGTGGGCCCGTCGCTCTTGGGCAGCGTGAAGGAGATGTCGGCGAGCTTGCTGGTCTCGGCCGACACGTTCTGCACGATCATGTCGATGTTGATCTCGGCGTCGGCCAGCACGCGGAAGATCTGCGCTGCCTCGCCCGGCCGGTCCGGTACGCCGTAGACGGTGATCTTGCCCTCGCTGCGGTCGTGCGCGACGCCGGTGATGATCGCCTGTTCCACGCTGAGGTCCTCCATCGAGCCGGTCACCACGGTGCCGGGGAGCTGTGAGTAGGAGCTGCGGACGTGCACCGGGATGCCGTAGCGGCGGGCGTACTCGACGCAGCGGAGCATGAGCACCTTCGCGCCGGACGCGGCCAGCTCGAGCATCTCCTCGTAGGTGACGGTCTCGAGCCGGCGGGCGTTGGGGACGATCCGCGGGTCGGCGGTGAACACGCCGTCGACGTCGGTGTAGATCTCGCAGACGTCGGCGCGCAGGGCCGCCGCGACGGCGACGGCGGTGGTGTCGGAGCCGCCGCGGCCGAGCGTGGTGATGTCCTTGGTGTCCTGGCTGACGCCCTGGAACCCGGCGACGATGACGATCGAGCCCTCGTCCAGCGCCGAGCGGAGCCGGCCGGGCGTGACGTCGATGATCCGGGCCTTGCCGTGGCTGGACGTGGTGATCACGCCGGCCTGGGAGCCGGTGAACGACCGCGCCTCGTAGCCGTGGGTGTTGATGGCGATGGCCAGCAGCGCCATGGAGATGCGCTCGCCCGCGGTGAGCAGCATGTCGAGCTCGCGGCCGGGCGGCTCGTCGGTGATCTGCGCCGCCTGGTCGAGCAGCTCGTCGGTGGTGTCGCCCATGGCGGAGACGACCACGACGACGTCGTTCCCGGCCTTCTTCTCGGCCACGATCCGCTCGGCGACACGCTTGATGTGGGCGGCGGAGGCGACGGAGGAGCCACCGTACTTCTGCACGACGAGGGCCACGGGTCCACAGGCTACCGATCCCCGGCCGGTCCCCCGTGATCCAGGCCGGTCCGTCCCGTTGCGCCGCGCGGGAGCGGGCGTTGTGATCATGGGGTGACCGACCCCGCGGAGTGGCTGCTCAGCCCCGAGGAACGGGGCAACCCGGCCACCGACCTGCCGCCCTGGACCGAGGGCAACCTCGCCGTCCCGCTGGTGCACGGGGCCGCGTACTTCGACGCGCTGGTCCGGGCGGTGGAGGTGCTCGACGAGGGCGACCACCTCTTCTTCACCGACTGGCGCGGCGATCCGGACGAGGAGCTCCGCCCCGGCGGCCCCACGGTGGCGCAACTGTTCACCGAGGCCGTGCAGCGCGGGGTGACCGTGCGCGGGCTGGTGTGGCGCTCGCACGTGGACTGGCTGTCGTTCAGCGCGCGGGAGAACCGGGCGCTGGACCGCGAGGTCGAGGACGGCGGCGGTCTCGTCGTGCTCGACCAGCGGGTGCGCCGCGGCGGCAGCCACCACCAGAAGCTCGTCGTCTGCCGGCACGACCAGGACCCGACGAAGGACGTCGCCTTCGTCGGCGGCATCGACCTGTGCCACAGCCGCCGCGACGACGGCGACCACCGCGGTGACCCGCAGACGCTGCCCATGGCGAAGGCGTACGGGCCGACACCCCCGTGGCACGACGTCCAGCTGATGCTCCGCGGGCCGGCCGTCGGCGCGCTCGACACCGTGTTCCGCGAGCGGTGGGACGACCCGATGGACCCCGACGAGGGCAACCCGATCGCCCACCTGATCGACCGGTTCAGCCGCAGCCGGATGTACGGCGACCCGCTGCCGCCGCAGCTGCCGCCGCCTCCCCCGGCCGGGCCGCACCTCGTGCAGAACCTGCGGACCTACCCGGCGATCCGCCCGCCCTACAGCTTCGCGCCGGACGGCGAGCGGTCGGTGGCGCGCGGGTACTCGAAGGCGATCCGGCGGGCGCGGCGGCTGATCTACCTCGAGGACCAGTACATGTGGTCCGGCGAGGTGGCCGAGCTGTTCGCCGACGCGCTGCGCGAGCACCCCGACCTGCACCTGGTCGTCGTCGTGCCCCGGGTGCCCGACCAGGACGGCGCGATCGCCCAGCGCCCGCAGTACGTGGGCCGGTGGCAGGCGCTGGAGATGTGCCGCCGGGCCGGCCGCGACCGGGTGCACGTCTACGACGTGGAGAACCACGAGGGCACGCCGGTGTACGTGCACGCGAAGGTGTGCGTGGTCGACGACGTGTGGGCCAGCGTCGGCAGCGACAACTTCAACCGGCGGTCGTGGACGCACGACAGCGAGCTGTCCTCCGCCGTCCTCGACACCACGCTCGACCCCCGCGAGCCGCGCGACCCGGCCGGCACCGGCGACGGCGCCCGCACCTTCGCCCGCGACCTGCGGCTGGTGCTGGCCCGGGAGCACACCGACCGGGCCGACGACGGCAGCGAGGACGCCGATCTGCTCGACCCGGAGGCGTTCGTCGCCACCCTCGACGCGGCCGCCGACGCCCTCGACGCCTGGCACGCGGGTGGCCGCCGGGGGCCGCGCCCGCGCGGCCGGCTGCGCCGCCACCAGCCCGAGCAGCTCTCGCTGCCCACCCGCCTCTGGGCGACGCCGCTGTACCGCCTGGTCGACGACCCCGACGGCCGCCCGCTGCGCCTCCGCCGCCGCCGCGAGTTCTGAGCCCGATGGGAGCCGGGCCGGCCCAGCTCCCCGTCGGCGCTGCTCCCCAGGGCACGTGTCCTCCCGAGCCGAGTCGTGCTCTGCCCCGCCCCAGTGGGCAGAGCACGAAGGAGGCCGCGGTACCTACCACGGGGACAGTCGAGCTCTGCCCCGCCCCTGCGGGCAGAGCACGAAGGAGGCCGCGGTGCCTACCACGGGGACAGTCGTGCTCTGCCCCGCCCCTGTGGGCAGAGCACGACTGTCCCCAGGAGGACACATGCCCTCCCGGAGGACCGGTGAGCGACCGAACCTGCGTCCGTGTCCTTCGACCTCGCCGGCCTGCTGCGGCGCATCCGCCGGGCGGCCGACGTGTCACAGCGCGAGTTGGCCGAGGCGTGTGGCCTGTCGAAGAGCTCGGTGGCCGCGGTCGAGAGCGGAGACCGCGGCCTGGACGCACGGGTCCTCGCCCGGCTCGCCGCGGTGGCCGGGCTGCGGCTGGCACTGCTCGACGGCGAGGGGCGGGAGGTCTCGCCGATGGACGCGGAGGCCGTGCGGGACGGGGGCGGCCGGCGCTACCCGGCGCACCTCGACATCCGGCACGGCGACGACGGGTGGTGGCACGGCCCGCACCGCTACGACCGCGACCCGGTCACCTACACCTTCGACCGCGACCGCCGGTGGCGCGACCTCCGGCGCGTCCGCGGCGACGTCCCCGACGACCACCGGCGGGAACAGCCGGGGGACGACCTGCGCGACCGCGCCGAGGCCCGGCGACGCGCCGCGGCACGCGCCCGGCGGGAGCGGATCGAGCAGGCCCGGGCGGCCGCCGCGGACCGGCCGGACCCGGTGTGCACCTGCCCGCCGGCCTGCGACGACGTCTTCCTCGACGACCGGCCGCCCACCCCGGGCCGCCCCCGCCCCCACGCGCCGGGCTGTGCGTGTGGCTGCGACCTCGAGTGACCCGCTGCTACCGTGGGCCCGTGCGCGGCAGCCTCCTGCTTACCCGCCGCGGCGAGGCCCTCTCCTAGGTCGGCCCCCTCGCCGCGGAGTCCCGCGCGTCCCCGGCGCCTGCTGACCGCCCCACCGGAGCGACAGTCCAGCCCGCGCCAGAGGAGACAGACCACCGTGAGCAGCCCGCAGCACCCGCACGCCCGCAACCCCCAGCGCCCCTCGGGGATGCCGGTCTCGCGCTACACCCCCTTCCAGCCGGTCGACCTGCCCGACCGCACCTGGCCCGACACCGTCACCACGGCCGCGCCCCGCTGGTGCGCCGTCGACCTGCGTGACGGCAACCAGGCTCTCATCGACCCCATGTCGCCCGACCGCAAGCGGCGCATGTTCGACCTGCTGGTCCGCATGGGCTACAAGGAGATCGAGGTCGGCTTCCCGGCCGCCAGCCAGACCGACTACGACTTCGTCCGGCAGCTGGTCGAGGAGGACCTGGTACCCGACGACGTCACCATCCAGGTCCTCACCCAGGCCCGCGACGAGCTGATCGAGCGCACCTTCGAGTCCCTGCGCGGCGCGCGGCAGGCGATCGTGCACCTGTACAACTCCACGAGCACCCTGCAGCGCCGCGTCGTCTTCGGCTCCGACCGCGCCGGGATCGTCGACATCGCCGTCCACGGCGCCCAGCTGGTCCGCAAGCTGACCGAGCAGATGGGCGACACCGAGATCCGCTACCAGTACAGCCCGGAGTCCTTCACCGGCACCGAGCTGGACTTCGCCGTCGAGATCTGCAACGCCGTCACCGACGTCTGGGAGCCCACCCCCGACCGGCCGACGATCCTCAACCTGCCCGCCACCGTCGAGATGGCGGAGCCCACGGTCTACGCCGACCAGATCGAGTGGATGCACCGCAACCTGGGCCGGCGCGACGCCGTCGTGCTGAGCCTGCACCCGCACAACGACCGGGGCACCGCCGTCGCCGCCGCCGAGCTCGGCTACCGCGCCGGCGCCGACCGCATCGAGGGCTGCCTGTTCGGCAACGGCGAGCGCACCGGCAACGTCGACCTGGTCACCCTCGGCCTGAACCTGTTCAGCCAGGGCATCGACCCGCAGATCGACTTCTCCGACATCGACGACATCCGCCGCACCGTCGAGTACTGCAACCAGCTGGGCGTGCACGAGCGGCACCCCTACGGCGGCGACCTCGTCTACACGGCCTTCTCCGGCTCCCACCAGGACGCCATCAACAAGGGCTTCAAGGCCCTCGAGGCCGACGCGCGGGCCGCCGGTGTCCCGGTCGAGCAGCAGACGTGGGCGGTCCCCTACCTGCCGATCGACCCCAAGGACGTCGGCCGCAGCTACGAGGCGGTCATCCGGGTCAACAGCCAGTCCGGCAAGGGCGGCGTCGCCTACATCATGAAGACCGAGAACCACCTCGACCTGCCGCGCCGGCTGCAGATCGAGTTCAGCGCGGTCATCCAGCGGCACACCGACGACGAGGGCGGCGAGGTCACCGCCGCGCAGATGTGGGCCGCGTTCAGCAACGAGTACCTGCCCGACCCCGACGCCCCGTGGGGCCGGTTCGCTCTGGCCGGCCACCGGCACACCACCCACGGCGACTCGCTGGACGAGATGGTCGTGGAGCTGATCGACGGCGGCGTCCCGGTCACCGTGCAGGGCCGGGGCAACGGGCCCATCGCCGCGTTCGTCGACGCGCTGAAGACCCTCGACGTCGACGTCCGGGTCCTCGACTACGCCGAGCACGCGCTGTCCGCCGGTGGCGACGCCCGCGCCGCCGCCTACGTCGAGTGCGCCGTGGGCGACCGGGTGCTGTGGGGCGTGGGCATCGACCCGAACATCGTCAGCGCGTCGCTGCGCGCCGTCGTCTCCGCGGTCAACCGCGCGGAGCGCTAGGGAGCACGGCAGCGGCCGGGCGGGCGCCTCAGACGCCCGCCTGGCCCGCCGCGCGCTCGGGCGGGGCGTCGCCGGGCTCGTCGCCCCGGTAGGCGTCGTCCTGCGCCCCGGCGCCGCGCAGTTCGTCGATGAGCAGCAGGTCGCGGCGGACGTGCCGGCGGCGGTAGGCCACCCGGCTGATCAGGTGCGCGCTGACCGGCGCGGTGAGCATCTGGAACGCCGCTACGAGCAGCAGCATCCAGGCGTTGGCCCAGCCGTCCAGGCGGATGGCGGCGCCGACCATCACCAGCAGCACGCCGAGCACCTGCGGCTTGGTGCCGGCGTGCATCCGGGACAGCACGTCCGGGAAGCGCACCAGGCCGAGCCCCGCGGTCAGGCACAGCGAGGCACCGGCCACCAGGCAGGCGTAGGCGAGCACGTCGGCGAGCGCGGTCACGACCGGGCCTCCCGCTCCTCGGCGGCCACCGGCAGGCCGACGTCGCGCCCGTCGTCGGTGCTCGCGCGCAGCAGCATGCCGCCGACGTAGCGGGCCACCGACACCGAGCCGACGAAGGCCAGCAGCGACACCACGACCAGCACCGGCACCAGCGTCGGGTCGCGCACGAGCGCGGCGTGCACCGCGAGCCCGGCCGCGATGATCACCAGCAGCGTGTCGGTGGCGACCACCCGGTCCAGCAGCGACGGCCCGCGGACCAGCCGGACGAGCGCCAGCAGCGCTCCCCCGCCGATGAGCGCGTACAGGACCGCGTCGACGGCGATCACGGGGTCGCCACCTCCTGGTGGGCCTCCTCGGCCCGCTGCAGCGAGGCGAGGTCCTCCGGCGCCCCGAACGCCCGCACGAGCCGCTCCTCGACCACCAGCACGCGGGCGCGCTTGCGCTCGACGTCGGCGCGGTCGCGGACCGGCAGCATGTGCAGGGTCATGACCCGCCGCTCGCGGTCGAGGTCGAGCACCAGCGAGCCCGGCACCAGCGAGATCGCCTCGGCGACCATCGTGAGCAGCAGGTCGGAGTCGACGCGCAGCTGCACCCGCACGATCGCCGTCCGGCGGACCCCCTGCGGGCGCAGGGTCTGCCAGGCCACCTCGGCGCCCGACAGGAACAGGTCGACGACGAAGTGGCCGAGGAACACCAGCAGCGGCAGCGGCCGCACCCGCACCCCGCCGACGACGACGTGCGGCAGCGGCAGCAGGACCAGCACCGCCAGCGCGACGACCAGCCCGGACAGCAGGTTGGCCCACGACCAGCTGCCCCACAGCAGCATCCAGACCAGCACCAGCCACACGACGAGCGGGACCTGGTGGCGCAGCCGCGTGGCGGCCGGTTCCACGGTCACGGCACCTCATCCTCCCCGAACACCGACGTGACGTAGGGCGTGCGCTCGTAGAGGTCGGTCGAGGCGCGGTCGGCCAGGCCGTAGAGGGGCCCCGCCAGCCCGGTGAGGGCCACCGTGAGCGCCACCAGCGCCGCGGTGGCGCCGACCATCGTGCGCGGCAGCGGGCGCAGCGCGCGCACCGCGCCGGCGGCCGGCGGCAGGTCCGGCTCGGACGCCGTCGCCACCGCCGTGTGCCGCCGCCACGCGTCACTGAAGGCGGTGCGCGGGCGGTCCCCGGCCCCCGGGATGCCCGAGGACTCGGGCGCCTCGTCCACGGGCCGCCGCCGGGAGGTGGCGTCGGCGGCCGCGGCCGCGGCGGTGTCCTCGGCCGGGGCCTGGTTCGGCGAGCGCCAGAAGGCGCGGGTCCACACGCGGGCGACGGCGAGCAGCGTGAGCAGGCTGGTGACGACGCCGCCGGCGACCAGCGTGTACGCCGCGGCCCCGCCCGCGGCGACGCCCGCCTCGAGCAGCCCCAGCTTGCCGATGAACCCCGACAGCGGCGGGATGCCGGCCAGGTTCATCGCCGGCACGAAGAACAGCACCGCCAGCAGCGGCGAGCGCCGGGCGAGCCCGCCGAGCCGGTTGACCGACGTCGTCCCGCCCTGCCGCTCCACCAGGCCGGCGACCAGGAACAGCGTCGTCTGGATGGCGATGTGGTGGGCGACGTAGAAGACCGCGCCGGCCAGGCCCGCCGCCGTCCCCAGGGCGATGCCGAAGACCATGTAGCCGATGTGACTGACCAGCGTGAACGACAGCATCCGGCGCAGGTCGCTCTGCGCGACGGCGCCGAGGATGCCGACGACCATCGTGGCCAGCGCGGCCCAGATCAGCACGTCGTCGAGCGCGCCGCCGGGGAACAGCAGCGTCTGCGTGCGGATCAGCGCGTACACGCCGACCTTGGTGAGCAGCCCGGCGAACACCGCGGTGACCGGGGCGGGCGCCGTCGGGTAGCTGTCGGGCAGCCACGCCGAGAGCGGGAAGACCGCCGCCTTGATGCCGAACGCGACGAGCAGCATCGACTGGAGCAGCACCTGGGTGCCCTCGGGCAGCTCGCCGAGGCGGACCGCCAGCTGGGCCATGTTCACCGTGCCGGTGGCGGCGTAGACCAGGCCGATCGCGGCGAGGAACAGCAGCGAGCTGGTGAGGCTGACGACGATGTAGGTGATCCCGCCGCGGATGCGCGGCGCCGTCCCGCCGAGGGTCAGCAGCACGTAGGACGCCATCAGCAGGATCTCGAAGCCGACGTAGAGGTTGAACAGGTCGCCGGCGAGGAAGGCGTTGCTCACGCCCGCGACCAGCACCAGGAACGTCGGGTGGAAGATCGACAGCGGCGTCTCCTCCGACCCGTCGGCCGCGCCCTGCCCGACGGCGAAGACGAGGACGCCGAGCGCGACGGTCGAGGCGACCACCAGCATCAGCGCCGACAGCCGGTCGACCACCAGCACGATGCCCAGCGGCACCGGCCAGCCGCCCACCGACACCGCGTCGGCACCGTTCGCGTCCGCGACGAACAGCAGCACGACGGAGACGGCGAGCACCGCGGTGAGCACCAGCGTGCTGAGCGTGCGCTGGAAGGTCGGGTGCCGGGCGACCAGCAGCGCGCCGGCCGCGCCGAGCAGCGGCAGCAGCACCGGCAGCGGCGCGAGGACCCCGATCACGAGAAGCCCCGGCCCGCCGGCACGTCGACGTCGTCGGCCAACTCCTCGACGTCCGCGTTCACGGAGTCCGCGCGCGCGGAGTCCGCGCGCACGGAGTCGGCGTGCATGGCCGCGCGGTCCTCGGGGGCGAGGTCGTCGGGGTCGAGCTCGTCGGCGTCGGTGTCGCGGCGGGCGGCGACCCGGCGGTCCTCCTCGTCGGTGCCCACGACCTCGTTGCGGGCCAGCCGCCACGAGCGGTGGATGAGCGCCAGGAGGAACGCCGAGATGCCGAAGGTGATGACGATGGCGGTGAGCACCAGCGCCTGCGGCAGCGGGTCGTTGATCTCGTCGGCGTCGGAGTAGCCGAGGATCGGCGCGAGCCCCGACGGGCCGCCGGTCGACAGCAGCAGCAGGTTGGTGGCGTTGCCCAGCAGCAGGAAGCCCAGCAGGACGCGGGTGAGGCTGCGGTCGAGCAGCAGGTAGACGCCCGCCGCGTAGAGCCCGCCGATCATCACCGGCAGCACGATGGTGGGGGTCATCGCAGCACCACCTCCCCGGGGGCGAGTTCGATCGGGTCCTCCTGGTCCTCCTGGCGGTCGAGCTCCGCGCCCAGGCTGCGCAGCACGTCGAGCACCAGGCCGACGACGATCAGGTAGACGCCGCAGTCGAAGAACAGCGACGTCACGAGCTTGACGTCGCCGAGGACCGGCAGCGTCGCCTGCAGGATCGCCGTCTGCAGGACGTCCCCGCCGACGAGCAGGCCGGCGACGCCGGTGGCGCCGGCGAACAGCAGCCCGCTGCCCAGGAGCAGGCCGGGGGCCACCGGCGCGGCCTCGCCCAGCTCGTACCGGCCGCCGGCCAGGTAGCGCAGCACCAGCGCCAGCCCCGCGACCAGGCCGCCGGCGAAGCCGCCGCCGGGCTCGTTGTGGCCGCTGAAGAGCAGGTACAGCGAGAACACCGTGATGGTGTGGAACAGCAGCCGGGTGACCACCTCGAGCACGACGGAGCGCCGGGCCGGGTCGAGGGTGGCGGTGGCGGCCAGCCAGCGGTCGCGCGGCGCCCGGCGGCTGCGCTCGGAGGAGCGGGACAGCTCCGCGCGGGTCACCCGGTCCACCCCGCCGGTGCGGCCGCGGAGGAACACCAGGCTGGCCACGCCGGTCGCGGCGACGACGAGCAGCGAGACCTCGCCGATGGTGTCCCAGGCGCGGATGTCGACCAGCGTCACGTTGACGACGTTCTTGCCGCCGCCGAAGTCGTAGGCCGGCCCCGGCCAGCCCGCCGACACCGGCGTCGCGGTGCGCACCGCCATCGCGACGGCACCCACCGCGCCCATGAACGCGCCGACCGCCACGGCGATCACGCCGCGCACCGCCCGCTCGCGGGGCCGGTGCCGCTCGGAGATGTCCTTGGGCAGCTTGCGCAGCACCAGCACGAACACGACGAGCGTGAGCGTCTCGACGAGGAACTGGGTGAGCGCGAGGTCGGGCGCCCCCTGCAGGGCGAAGACGACGGCGATGCCGTAGCCGGTGACGCCGACGACGAGCACCGCCGACAGCCGCTGGCGGATGCGCAGGGTGAGCGCGGCGGCGGTCACCACGACGACGCCGACGACGGCCTGCACCGGGGTGTCCCAGGCCCGCCACTCCCCCGGCCACGGCGCCTGCGTGAGCAGCAGCGTGCCGGGCAGCGCCAGGACGACGACGAGGATCGTGCCGAGGTAGGCCGGCAGCGACCCGCGCTGCGTGGTGCCGGTGACCAGCACCGAGAGCCGGTCGACGCCCTGCAGGACGTTCCAGTAGCCCTCGTCGGCCGAGGCGCCCACGGCCACGCGGGCCTGCAGACGCTGGACCGGCCCGCGGAGCGCGAACAGCGCGGCACCGCCGAGGACGGTGACCGCCGACAGCGCCAGCGCCGGCTGCCAGCCGTGCCACAGCGCCAGGTGCTCGGCCTCGGGGGCGAGCAGCGGCAGCGTCTCGGCGTACGCGGCGACCAGCGGGTCCAGCAGCGGGCTGGCGGGGCCGAGCACCAGCCCGGCCAGCGCGAGGACAGCGGGCGCGGCGAGGAACAGCGCGCCCGGCGGGTGGTCGACGGCGGTGTCGGGGACGCCGGGCTTGCGGGCGAACGCGCCCCACACGAACCGGGCGGTGTAGGCGGCGGTGAGCACCGAGCCGAGGACCAGGCCGGCGAGCACGAGCAGGGCGACCGTGCGGTCGGGCAGGCCGCCGTCGAGGAGGGCGGTGAACGCCGCCTCCTTGCCGACGAACCCCAGCAGTGGCGGCAGCCCGGCCATCGACGCCGCGGCGGCCGTGCCGATCACGGCCAGGACCGGCAGCCGGCGGCCGAGGCCGGACAGCCTCCGCAGGTCGCGGGTGCCGGTGGCGTGGTCGACGACACCGACGGTGAGGAACAGCGTGGACTTGAACAGCCCGTGCGCCAGCGTCATCGCCAGGCCCGCGGCGGCCAGCTCGGCGCTGCCGGCACCGACCAGCACCACGAGGAAGCCGAGCTGGCTGACGGTGCCGAACGCCAGCAGCAGCTTGACGTCCTTCTGCCGCAGCGCGCGGTACCCGCCGAGCAGCATGGTGGCGACGCCGAGGCCGAGCACCACCGGCCGCCACCCGGGGACGTCGGCCAGGCCGGGCGCGAGCCGGGCGACCAGGTACACGCCGGCCTTCACCATGGCGGCGGCGTGCAGGTAGGCGCTGACCGGGGTCGGCGCCTCCATGGCCGCGGGGAGCCAGAAGTGGAACGGCACGAGCGCGGACTTGGTGACCGCGCCGGCCAGCACCAGGGCCACGCCGACGGTCATCGCGGTGCCGCTGCCGGGGGCGGCGACGACCTCCGAGAGCAGGTACGAGCCGCTCGCCTGGCCGATGACGATGAGCCCGATGAGCATCGCCAGGCCGCCGGCGGTGGTCAGGACCAGCGCCTGCGACGCCGCCCGCCGCGCGGCCAGCCGCCGGCCCGAGCCGCCGATCAGCAGGAACGAGAAGACGGTGGTGAGCTCCCAGAACACGTAGAGCAGGAGCATGTCGTCGGCGAGGACGAGGCCGAGCATCGAGCCCGCGAAGGCGGTGAGGCACCCGGCGAAGCGGCCGGTGCCCTCCTCGCCGGGCTCGAAGTAGCGGGCGCAGTAGACGAGCACCAGCGCCCCGACGCCGGTGACCAGCGCGGCGAAGGTGAGCGACAGCGCGTCCAGGCGCAGCGCGACGTCGAGGTCGAGCGCCGGGACCCACGGGACGGTCTCGCGCTGCTCGTCCCCGGCCAGGACCGGGGAGAGCCGGGTCAGCACCCAGCCGAAGCCGGCCGCGGGCACGAGCGCCAGGGCGAGGAAGGCCTGCCTCCCCCACCACCGCACGAGCACGGGCGCCAGCAGGCCGGCGGTCAGGTGGAGGACCAGCAGTACGAGCACGTGTCTCCGGGAGTCGTGGGCGGCTCGGGGACACCAGAGACGTCGGTCGACGCGGCCGGCGGTGGCCCCAGACTACCCGTCCGCGCCGAACGCCCTGCTCGCGACGGCGGGGACGCCTCACCGGCCGGGCGTCACCAGGCCGGACTCGTAGGCGAACGCGACCGCCTGCACGCGGTCGCGCAGCCCCAGTTTCAGCAGTACCCGGCTCACGTGGGTCTTGACCGTCGCCTCGCCGAGGTAGAGGCGGGCGGCGATCTCGGCGTTGGACAGCCCGGCGGCCACCAGCGCCAGGACGTCGGTCTCCCGCTCGGTGAGGTGCGCGAGCTCGGCGGCGCGGCCGGGGTCGGGTGCGGGCGCCGCGGCGAAGGAGCGGATCACCCGCAGGGTCACCGCCGGGTCGAGCAGGCCCTGCCCGGCCGCGACCGTGCGCACCGCGGCCACCAGGTCCTCCGGCGGCGCCACCTTGAGCAGGAAGCCGCTGACCCCGGCGCGCAGGGCGGCGGCCACGTACTCGTCCTCGTCGAAGGTGGTGAGGACGACGACCCGCGTGCGCGCGCCCGACCCGACGATGCGCCGCGCGGCCTCCAGCCCGTCCATGCCCGGCATCCGGACGTCGAGCAGGACGACGTCGGGCTCGAGCTCGGTGACCACCCGGACGCCGGACGCGCCGTCGCCGGCCTCCCCGACCACCTCGATGTCGGGCTCGGCGGCCAGCACCATCCGCAGCCCGGTGCGGATCATCGACTGGTCGTCGACCAGCACCACCCGGATCATCACGCACCCACCGCCGCGGGCGGGACGGCAGCGGGCGCGGGCACGGGGAAGCCGGCGCGCACGCGGTAGCCGCCGCCGCGCACCGGGCCGACGTCGAGGTCGCCCCCGGCGACGGCGACCCGCTCGCGCATGTGCAGCTGCCCGTGCCCGCCCGGCGCGTGCGGGGTGGGCTCCACCCGCGGCCGGCCGTCGTCGGTGACCGTCACGGTCACCCGGCCCGGCGTCCAGGCGACCTCGACGCGGGTGGCCGCGGCGCCCGCGTGCCGGACGACGTTGGACAGCGCCTCCTGCACCACCCGCACGGCGGCGACGTCGACCAGCTGCGGCAGCTCGGCCGGCTCCCCGGTGACCGAGAGCTCCACCGGCATCCCGCCCGCCCGCAGCTCGGCGAGGACGGCGTCCAGGCGCGACAGCGACGGCTGCGGCGCCGGGTCGCCGGCGCCGGACTCGCGCAGGATGCCGACCACCCGGCGCATCTCGTCGACCGACTCCCGGCCCAGGCGCTCCAGCCCCAGCAGCACGTCCTGGGCCTCGGGGTGGTCGGGCAGCAGCCGCCGCAGCCCGCCCATCTGCAGCACCATCACGCTGACCGCGTGCGCGACCGAGTCGTGCACCTCGCGGGCGATGCGGGCGCGCTCGGCCACCACCGCGGCCCCGGCCACGGCCTCCTGCTGCTCGGTCAGCCGGGCGGCCAGGACCTGCAGCTCGCGGGCCCGCTCGCGGGACTGGCGCACCAGCAGGCCGACGCCCCACGCGGTGCCGGTGACGACGAGGTAGAAGACGCTCTCCCAGGTCGAGGGGCCGAGCAGCAGGCCGGCCAGCACCACGACGGCCGTCGCCGACACCGCCGCCCGCAGCCCCCGGCGCACCGGCAGGACCGCGGCCGCGTGCCCGACGAGGACGGCCATCCCGATGAGCTGGGCGCCGCCGGGCCCGGGCGTCCCGAGCGCGTAGTTGCCGAGCACGCTGAGCGCCCCGGTGACCGCGGCCGCCGCCGGCCACCGGGGGCCGAGCGCCACGACCGCGCCGACGGCGACGCCGGGCAGCGCGGTGACCAGCGGGTAGCGGAACGTCTCGTCGATCGCCGTCTCGACGACCGACAGCACCGCGAGCAGCGCGCCGAGGGCCGGCCAGACGAGCCGGCGGGCGGAGGGGGACGACGTCCAGCGGGGCACGGCGAGCACGGTAGGGGCGGGCGGGCGCGGGCGGGATCCCCCGCGCGGCCGATCGACGGGTCCCTGTCCATCCGCCGTGCGGCGGAGCCCGGTCGGTCCGCGACGGCGGACGTGCCGGGGAAGCCCCCGGCCCGAGAGTCCTCGCCGACGCACCGACCGATGCGGTGCCCGACCCGACGAGGACCGATGACCACCTCCCTCTCCCCCGCTCCCGCCCCCACCGCCGCGCCGCGCCCGGCCCGCAGCGCCGGCTCGACCATGCTGACCCTCGCCGGCGGCGCGATGGTCGCGGGCTCGCTGCTCTACGTGGCGGGCCTGGCCACCTCGCCGCCGCAGGCCTCCCCGGCCGACGCCGACTACATCGCCTCGCTGGCCGCCGACCCGGGACAGACGGCGGTCTCGGCGCTGCTCCTGCACTACGGCAACATGGCGCTGGCCCTGGCCTGGCTGGCCGCCCCGGCGCTCGTCCGCGGCCGCCGCGGGCGGATCCCGACCATCGTCGGCGCCCTGCTGTCGGCGATCGGCCTGGTCACGGTGACCGGGATGGTGCTCTACGACTTCTGGACCGGCGGCATCGGCCAGGAGCTGCCCGCCGACACCGCGCTGGCCCTGTTCGAGTCGGTGCAGGGCGCGCCGGCCGTGGCGGTGGTCGGCACCGTGACGCTGCTCGGCCTGCTCGGCCCGCTGGTCGGCTTCTCGGGCCTGGCGCGCGCCGGCGTCATCAGCTGGTGGCTGCTGGTCCCGGCCGTGGCGTGCCTGGTCGCCTCGGCGGCGCTCACCTTCACCCCGCTGCTCCACGCCGGCTTCGCGCTGGTCGGCGCCGTCCCCGCGGTCGTCGTCGGAGCGCGGATGGTGCAGCGCCGCCGCGCCGAGGCCGCCGCCGCATGAGCCGGGATCAGGTGACCTGATCGTGGCGCCTCCTCCCTCACGTCCCACCGTGAGGGAGGAGGCGCTGCCGTGAGGGAGGACCCTCAGCCCTCGGCGAGCTCCGCGGCAGCCAGCCAGTCGGTCTCCACCTGGTCCTTCTCCGCCAGCAGCGTCCGCAGCCGGCCGTCGAGCTCCATCACCCGCGCGTGGTCGGTGGCCGCGGCGGCGAGGTCGGCGTGCAGCCGCTCCTCCTCCGCGGTGAGCTTCTCCAGCCGCCGCTCGAGGCGCGCGGCCTCCTTGCGGGCCGCCCGCACCTCCGCCGCCGACGGGCCCGCCGGAGCGGGCGCCGGGGCCCGACCGCCGGCCGGCGCCGGAGCGGAGCCGGCCGAGGGAAGCGCGGCCTCCCCGGCGGCCCGGCGGGCGAGGTACTCCTCCACCCCGCCGGGCAGCGCCGCGAGCGACCCGTCGCCCATCAGCGCCACCACCGAGTCGCAGACCCGGTCGACGAAGTAGCGGTCGTGGCTGACCACCAGCACCGTGCCGGGGAACCCGTCGAGCAGGTCCTCGAGCTGGGTGAGCGTGTCGATGTCGAGGTCGTTGGTCGGCTCGTCGAGCAGCAGCACGTTCGGCTCGGCCATGAGCAGCCGGAGCAGCTGCAGCCGGCGCCGCTCGCCGCCGGAGAGGTCGCCGACCGGCGTCCACTGCCGCGACGCCGGGAAGCCGAACCGCTCGGCCAGTGACGACGCCGACATCTCGACGTTCCCGATCCGGGCGATCCGGGCGATCTCCTGCACCGCCTCGAGCACCCGCAGCCGGCCGGGCAGCTCGGTGACGTGCTGCGACAGGTAGGCCGGCGCCACCGTCTGCCCGCGCACCACGGAGCCGCGGTCGGGCTCGACCTCGCCCACGAGCAGCCGCAGCAGCGACGTCTTGCCCGCGCCGTTGACCCCGACGACGCCGATCCGGTCGCCCGGGCCGACGTGCCAGGTCAGGTCGGAGAACAGCGGCCGCGGACCGGCGTCCGACGGCACCGCCAGGTCGACGTCCTCGACGTCGTAGACGGTCTTGCCGAGCCGCCGGGCGGCGAAGCCCTTGAGCTGCATGGTCTCGCGCGGCGGCGGCTCGTCGGCGATGAGCGCCTCGGCGGCCTCGATGCGGAACCGCGGCTTGCTGGTGCGCGCCGGCGGGCCGCGGCGCAGCCAGGCCAGCTCCTTGCGCACCAGGTTGAGCCGGCGCTCCTCGGTGGCCGCCGCCACGCGCGCCCGCTCCGCCCGGGCCAGCGTGTAGGCCGCGTACCCGCCCTCGTAGGCGTGCACCGCGCCGTCGGCGACCTCCCACGTCTGCGTGCACACCTCGTCGAGGAACCACCGGTCGTGGGTGACGACCACCAGGGCCCCGACCCGCCGCGTGACGAAGTCGGCGAGCCAGGCGACACCCTCGACGTCGAGGTGGTTGGTCGGCTCGTCGAGGACCAGCAGGTCCAGCGGGCGGATCAGCTGCGCGGCCAGCGCCACCCGGCGGCGCTCGCCGCCCGACATCGGCGCGACCGGCGAGTCGAGGCCCAGCCGGTCGAGCTCCAGGCCGGTGAGCACGCTGCGGACGGCCGGGTCGGCGGCCCACTCGTGCTCGGCGGCGAACAGCGTCGTGGGCAGGACGACGTCGCGGACCGTCGCGCCCGGGGGCAGCGTCCCGGACTGGTCGAGGACGCCGACGGCGAGGTCGCCGCGCTGCGTGACGCGGCCGCTGTCGGGCTCCTCGCGCCCGGTGAGGACGCCGAGCAGCGTGGACTTGCCACTGCCGTTTCGGCCGACGACGCCGATGCGCTCCCCGGCGGCGACGCCGAGGGAGACGTCGTCGAGGAGCACGGTCGTGCCGTGCGCCTTGGACACCCGCTCGAGGTTGAGCAGGTTCAGCGGGGCGCTCACGGGCGGGTCCGCGTCGTCGGGTGCGGCGTCGTCTGGGTCATCGGGAGACCAGTATCGCCGGGCCGCGCTAGTGGACCCCAAGGCGGCCACAAGTGGCGTCCGGAGAGTCGTCCCCGGAACACCCCGGGTCCACGGGGGCGAGGACTGGAGGACGAGATGAGCATGACGGCAGCGGCACACGACGCGGCGGTCCCGGCGCCGGCGGCGCCGCGCCTGCGGGCGGTCCCGCCTCTGGCGGAGCCGGCGCCCGCCTCGACGGCGCTGTGGTGGGCGCGGCTGCTGCGCCGCGGCCCCGGCCCGCTCGAGTACTCGCTGGTCGGCGTCAACTCCGACAGGTTCGCCGACGGCACCCCGGTGGACATGACCGCCCTCGACGCCCGCGGCCGCCGGCCCGCCGGCTGGCTGGTCGACGTCCGCTACCGGGCCGCCGACCGCCGCGTGGTCCGCGTCGACGTCGTCGAGGACGTCGCCGACCGCTGCCCGCCCATGTGGTTCGCCGAGGTCACCCACGCCACCAGCGCCGTCCCCGCCGCCTCGCTGCTCGCCTTCCGCGGGTCGGCCTTCCGGCCGGGCTCCGTGGTCGCGCCGCACCAGGTCGCCGCCGCCGGCGTCCGCGTCACCGACCGGATCGGCGAGGTCCGCTGGTGGATCCGCTCCGGCCTGGTCGACACCGTCTCCGTGGCGCCGGTCTACCGCGGCCGGGGCGTGGCCCGCACGCTGGTCACCGTCGCCGAGGGCCTGCGCTCGCTGCGCGGCTGGGCGCCGCTGCGGTCCGACGGCCGGCTCACCGACGCCGGCGCCGCCTGGCTGGAGACCGCGCCCGCGGTGTGGGCCCCGCGCCTCTCGGCCCGCACCGAGGTGCTGCCCGACGCCGACGCCGAGCAGGGCCCGACCGGGGTCGCGCGGCTGCTCCGGTGACCCGGGCGGGGCACGCCCGACCTGCGGATCGGTCGTGCCCCGCCTACCGTCGGTCGGGTGCCAGTGCCCGCGGTGACCTGGTCCGACGTCGAGGCGCGGGCACGGACCGTCCCGCTCGGTCCCGTGGTGCGCCGCGGCGGCGACGACGACCTGCCGCTGCGCGGCCTGGTCACCGACTCGCGCCGCGTCGTCCCCGGCTCGCTGTTCGCCTGCGTGCGCGGGGCGTCCAGCGACGGGCACCGGCACGCGGGATCGGCCGCCGCCGCGGGCGCCGCGGCGCTGCTGGCCGACCGGCCGGTCGACGTCGTGCTGCCGGTGCTGCAGGTCCCGTCGGTGCGCGCCTGCCTGGGCCCGCTCGGCGCGCTGCTGGCCGGCGACCCGGCCGCGGCGCTGCGCCTGGTCGGGGTGACCGGCAGCAACGGCAAGACGACGACGGGCACCCTGGTCCGGGCCGTCCTCGAGGCGGCCGGGACGCCCACCGGCGTCGTCGGCACGCTGGGCGCCGCGGTGGGCCGGCGCTCCCGCGGGACGGCGCTGACCACGCCGGAGGCGCCGGAGCTGCACGAGCTGTTGCGCTGGATGGTCGACGCCGGCGCGCGGCGGGCCGTCGTCGAGGCCTCCTCCATCGCGCTCGACATGGGCCGCATCGACGGCCTGTGCTTCGACGTCGCCGTCTTCACCGGTTTCGAGGAGGACCACCTCGACCACCACGGGACGATCGAGCACTACTGGGCGAGCAAGGCGCGGCTGTTCGGGCCGGACCGGGCGGCGGCCGGCGTGGTGGTCGTCGACGACCCGTGGGGGCGCCGGCTGGCCGACCAGGCCCTGGTGCCGGTGACGCGGGTGGGCTCGGCGGAGGACGCCGACGTCCGGGTGCTCGGCTGGCGCACCGGCGCGGGCGGCACCGAGGTGCTCCTGGCCGACGACACCGGCGGGCACCGGGTCACCAGCCGGCTGGTCGGGCGGGTGCACGTGTCGAACCTGGCCGCCGCCTGGGCCACCGGCCGGGTGCTCGGCGTGCCGGCCGAGGAGATCGCGGCCGGCCTCGCCGCCGTCGCCCCGCCGCGCGGGCGCAACACCGTGCTGGGCGGGGACGGGCGGCCGGTGGTCGTCGTCGACTACGCGCACACCCCGCGCGCCCTGGCCGCCGCGCTGGCCACCGCCCGCGACCTGTGCGGCCCCGGCGGCCGGGTGCACCTGGTGCTCGGCGCCCGTGGCCGGCGCGACCGGTACAAGCGGCAGGGCCTGGGTGAGTCCGCGCGGGCGGCCGACGTCGTGTGGCTGACCAACGAGGGCAGCCACGGCGAGGACCCGGCGGCGATCATCGGCGAGCTGCGGATCGGCCTGCTCGGCGGCCCCGCGGCCGTGCGCACGGTCCCCGACCGGCGGGCCGCCATCTCCGCCGCGGTCCGCGCCTCGGGGCCGGCCGACGTCGTCCTGGTCGTGGGCCGCGGGCACGAGACGCGGATGCTCGACACCACCGATCCGCGCGACGCGGTGCACCTCGACGACGCCGAGGTGGCGAACACGGCGCTGATCGCCGAGCACGGCCCGCCGGCCGCCGTCGTGGCCCGGGCCGAGCGCGCCTCCTGACCGGGGCCCGGCGGAGGGAAGACAGCGGGGCCCCGCGGCGCTACGGTCGCCACTAGTTGAGCGCTCAACCGAGGAGGCCGGCCATGCCCGCCGTCACCGTCGAGGACACCACCACGCTCCCCCGGGTCCCGCTGCCCGCCCCGCGCACGGTGCGCCGGCGCACACGGTCGGTGACCACGGCCCCCTCCGGCTTCGAGGGCGAGGGCTTCCCGGTCCGCCGGGCGTTCGCCGGGGTCGACCTGCGCGACCTCGACCCGTTCATCCACATGGACCAGATGGGCGAGGTCGAGTACGCGCCGGGCGAGCCCAAGGGCACCTCCTGGCACCCGCACCGCGGCTTCGAGACCGTGACCTACATCATCGACGGCACCTTCGAGCACGCCGACTCCCACGGCGGCGGCGGGACGATCAGCAACGGCGACACCCAGTGGATGACCGCCGGCGGCGGCGTCCTGCACATCGAGCGGCCGCCGGAGGCGCTCGTCGTCAGCGGCGGGCTCTTCCACGGCCTGCAGCTGTGGGTGAACCTGCCGCGCGCCCAGAAGTGGGTGGAGCCGCGCTACCAGGACCTGCGGGCCCGCGAGTCGGTACTGCTGGCCAGCCCCGACGCCGGCGCGCTGGTCCGGGTGATCGCCGGCGACGTCGGCGGGCACACCGGCCCGGGCGCCACCTACACGCCGATGGCGATGGTGCACGCCACCGTCGCGCCCGGCGCCTCGCTCGACCTGCCGTGGCGGCCGGACTTCAACGCCCTGGTCTACGTGCTCTCCGGCGCCGGCTCCGTCGGCATCGACGGCGCGCCGGTGCGCACGGGCCAGCTCGCCGTCCTCGGCCCCGGCGACACCGTGACCGTCCGCGGCGCGGTGCACCAGGAGTCGCGCACGCCGGCGCTCGACGTCGTCGTCCTCGGCGGGCTCCCGATCCGCGAGCCGATCGCCATGTACGGGCCGTTCGTGATGAACAGCCGGCAGGAGGTCGTGCAGGCCTTCGACGACTTCCGCGCCGGGCGCCTGGGCTCGATCCCGGCCGTGCACGTCCCGCACGGCGACGTCCGCGGTGAGGCCCTGCCCGGCACCGCCGGACAGGAGTAGGAAGCCGTCATGAGCGATCGCGACCCGCGCCCGGCCGCCCGGGAGGTGGGCGGCCTGGACGGGACCCCCGCCGGCCCGGCCCTCGACCTGCTCCCGGCCAAGGAGGTCGTGCTGGGGCCCGGCACCCCCGTCCGGCGGCTGCTGCCCACGCTCGGCCGCCGGATGGTGGGGGCCTGGGCGTTCGTCGACCACTACGGCCCCGACGACGTCGCCGCCACCGCCGGCATGCAGGTCACCCCGCACCCGCACACCGGCCTGCAGACGGTGTCCTGGCTGATCGAGGGCAGCGTGCACCACCGCGACTCCCTCGGCAGCGACGTCACCTTCGGCCCGCGGCAGCTCGCGCTGATGACCGCCGGGCACGGCATCGCGCACTCCGAGCAGTCGCCCGTGCCGCACCCGCGGTTCCTGCACGGCGCGCAGCTGTGGGTGGCGTTGCCCGACGGCGCCCGCGACACCGCGCCGGCGTTCGAGCACCACACGGCGCTGCCCGGGTTCACCTCCGACGGCCTGACCGCCACGGTGCTCATGGGCTCCTTCGGCGGGGCGGCCTCCCCCGGGACCGCGTACTCGCCGCTGCTCGGCGTCGACCTCGACCTCACCGCCGGGGCCGACGTCGAGGTGCCGCTGGAGCCGGACTTCGAGCACGCGCTGCTCGGCGCCGCGGGCGGGGCCGACGTCGAGGGCGCGCCGCTGGCCCACGGCGCGATGGTCTACCTCGGCACCGGCCGCCGCTCGGTGCGGATCCGGACCGACGCCCCCACCCGGCTGCTGCTGCTCGGGGGCGAGCCGTTCGAGGAGCGGCTGGTCATGTGGTGGAACTTCGTCGGCCGGTCCGGCGAGGAGGTCACCGAGTTCGCGGAGCGGTGGAACGACGGCGACGCCCGCTTCGGCGCCGTCCCGGGGTTCGGCGAGGACGAGCGCCAGCTCGCGCCGGCCCTGCCGCCCGTGCCGCTCAAGGCCCGCGGGCGGGTCCGGTGACCGTCGACGACCGCCTGCTGGGGTTCGTGGCCGGGCGCCGCTGGGGCGTGCTGGCCACCGTCAAGCGCGACGGGCGGCCGCAGCTGTCCAACGTGGGGTACGCCTACGACCCGGAGCAGCGGCTGTTCCGGGTGTCGGTGACCGCCGACCGCGCCAAGACCCGCAACCTGCAGGCCGACCCCCGGGTGACCCTGCACGTGTCCTCGGACGACTTCTGGTCCTGGGCCGCCGTGGAGGGCACCGCCGAGCTCACCCCGGTGGCCGCCGACCCGTCCGACGCGACGGTGGACGAGCTGGTGGCTTACTACCGCGCGATCTCCGGCGAGCACGAGGACTGGGACGACTACCGGCGGGCGATGGTCGCCGACCGGCGTCTCGTCGTCCGGTTCACCCCCGACCACACCTACGGCCAGGTCCGCTGACGGCCGGGCCGGCGCGCCCCGTCCGCACCGGCCCGGGCCGCCGGCTCAGCCCTCCACGGGCAGCTGCATGACCGAGAACGACGCGCCCCACGGGTCGGTGACCACGGCGAAGCGCCCGAACTCGGTGTCCTCGGCCGGGTGGACGACCTTGCCGCCGGCGGCCTCGACCGCGGCCACGGTCTCGTCGGCGGAGGCCACCGCGAAGCAGGTCGACCACCCCTTCGGCGCGCCCGGGCCGACCGGCCCGAGGCCGCCGAGCGGGCGCTCGTCCGTGGCGAAGGTGGCGTAGCCGCCCATGTCCGGGATCTCGTCGAAGCGGAAGCCGAACACCGCCGCGTAGAACGCCCGCGCCGCGGGGACGTCGTCGACGGCCGCCTCGTTCCACACCTGCGCGCCGGGCTCGTTGACCACCTCCGCGCCGGTGTGCGTGCCGGCCTGCCACAGCCCGAACTGGTTCCCCTGCGGGTCCAGGGCGATGGCCATCGTGCCCATCGGCCCCACCGCCATGGGCTCGACGACGACGGTGCCGCCGGCCTCGCGGATCCGGTCGCAGGTGGCCGCCGCGTCGCTCGCCGCGAAGTACGTCGTCCAGGCCGGCGAGTCGTCCGGGTTCGTCAGCGGGCCGAGGCCGGCGGCCTGCGCGCCGCCCTTCAGCGCGTTGACGTAGCCGCCGGACTCGGGGCTGTCGGCGGTCCAGTCCCAGCCGAACAGGCGGCCGTAGAAGTCCTTGGCCGCGGCGGGGTCGGCGGCGCCGTAGTCGACCCAGCAGGGCGTGCCGTCGGGCCAGGGGGTGTTCCGGGTGGGCATGGCTCCTCCTCGGGGCTCGGGGAGGGCACCGTCCCACCGGGGACCGACACTCCGCGAGCCCCGCTGCGTCAGAACCGGCCGCCGCCGGAGCGGCCCCGGCTGCGCGAGCCGCCGAAGCCCCCGCCCCGCGGCCGGCCGGCACCGCCGAACCCGCCACCGCCGAACCCGCCACCGACCCCGCCGCTGCCACCGAAGCCCCCGTAGCCGCCGCGCATCCCGCCGGCGAGGATCCCGCCGAGCACCAGGCTGCCGAGGTCCACGCCGCCGCGGCCCCCGCCGTGGCCGGGCCCGTACCCGCCGCCGTAGCCGCCACCTCCGTAGCCACCCCCGCCGTAACCACCGCCGTAGCCACCGCCGTAGCCGGACGACCAGGTGGCGACGTCGGACTGCGCGTACTGCAGCGCCTGCTGGGCGAGCTGGTCGGCCAGCTGGGCCTCGTGCAGCGCCCCCTCGGGGTCCCGCGGGCCCGTCCCGACCGCGGCGTCGAGGTGCCGTTGCGCCTCCGCCAGCCGGGTGCGCGCCTCGGGGCCGACCGCGCCGCGGCGGGTGGCGACGAAGTCGGCCGCGGCGGCGACCGACGAGCGGGCGCGCAGCAGCGTCTGGTCCAGGGCCGCGGCGGCGCGGCGGGCGCGGGTCTGCGCGTCGCGGGCCACGGCCAGCGCCTGCTCCAGCGCGAGGTCGGCCTCCTCCAGCCGGCGCAGCGCGGTGAGCGGGTCGGGCAGGCCGCCCTCGCCGCGCATCGCGTCGTCGGCGGCCGCCAGGCCCGCCTCGGCCCGGGCCACCTGCGGGCGCAGCCCGCCGGCGTCGGCGGTGGAGGCGACCAGCGTGCGGGCCTCGGCGAGGTCCTGCTCGGTCTCCGCGCGGACGGCGGGCAGCCGCGTGGCGGCGTCCTCGAGGTCGCGTTCGAGCCGGGCGACGGCGTCGAGCAGCGTGCCCACCTGCGCGACGGCGTCCTCGGCGGCGCGCAGGTCGCCGACCGCCTCCCCGGACCGGCCGGCCGCGAGCGCCGCGCGCGCCTCCCCGGCCTCGTGCTCGGCCGCGGCCAGCGCCGCCCGCGCCTGCTCGAGGTTGCCCGTCACCGGCGCGAGCGCCGAGGCGGCGTAGCGGCGCTGCAGCCGGGCCATCCGCTCCTCGTCCTGCGGCAGCCGGCCGTGCAGCGCGGTGATCCGCGGGCCGAGGCCGTCGAGCACCTGCGGGGCGGTGCGCTCGAGGTCGCGCAGCTGCCCGAAGGCCTCCGCCTGCTCGTCGAGGCGGGCGTCGGCGGCGCCGGTGAGCTGCAGCATCTCGGCCAGCATGCGGCGCCGCGTCGGCTCGTCCTCAGGGACCTCGTCGTCGAGCTGCTGGCGGAGCGTGAAGGCGCGGGTGAGCTCCTGCCGTGACTGCGCCAGCGCCTCGGTGAACCCCGCGACGGCGGCCTCGCCGTACTGCAGCCGGGCGAAGTCGAGGTCGAGCGACGAGGTCTTCACCGCCTCGTCGAGGTCGAGCAGCGCGGCGCTGGCCCGGCCCTGCAGCTCCTCGGTGGGCACGCCCGCGTACGGGTCGGGCCGCTCGATGCGGGTGGGGGACGGTGGTCCCCCGGCCGCGCGGCGCCGGCGGGACCGGGCGACGAGGTAGGCGCCGCCCCCGACGACGGCGATGCCGCCGACCACCGCCAGGGTCGCCGCTCCGCCCGACCCCCCGCCGTCGCCGGAGCCGGAGCCGGAGCCCGATCCGGCCGCCGCCCCCTCGCCGATCCCGTCCGCGAAGGCCACCGCGGCCCCGCCCCAGTCGCCCGCGGACAGCGCGGGCTCGACGTCGCGCGCGAGGAAGGTGTCGAGGTCGGCGGTCGACTGCGGGAAGGCGTCGTCCACCCAGTAGCCGTACTGCCGGTCGTCGACCGCGACGGCGAGCAGCACGTCGGTGCGGCCCAGCCCGGAGAACTGCGCGGTGCGGGCGGCCCACTCGCCGGAGTCGAGCCCGTCGAAGGAGGACACGTAGACGACGAAGGCCTGGGTGCCGTCCTCGGCCTGCCGGTCGTCGACGGCCTGCTGCACCCGGGACAGGGCGCCGGGGTCCAGCGCGCCGACGAGGTCGGTCACCTCGTCGGGCACCTCGAACGGCTGCTCGGCCAGCGCCGGCCCGCTCCCGGCCAGCAGCAGGACCGCCGCGACGGCGAGGATCCCCATCAGTCGGCGCACGGACCGACCCTAGGTCGGCGGCCCGGACCCGGCCGGGTAGGACGGGCACCACCGGGTAGGGGGCTCTCGACCCAGCACCGGCACCCAGGAGGACCCCCGTGAGCGATCCCGACCGCATCCCCGCCGCCCAGTTGCCCCCCGGCACCGTGGGCCGGGCGGGGAACTGGGCCGTGGGCAACCGCGACGGGGAGTACTTCGCCGTGTCGCGGCGCTGCCGCCACCAGCTCGCCGACCTGTCGAAGGGCAGCCTCGACGAGAACGGCTGCCTGGTCTGCCCCTGGCACCAGGCCAGGTACGACGTCCGCAGCGGCGACATGGTCGAGGGCCCCCGCGGCTTCCTCGGCTACCACGGGCCCACGCCGGGCTACACGCAGTTCGTCCGCGGCTACGCGAAGGTGCTCAGGCTCCGGGTGCGGAAGGCGCTGCGCCGCGGGGACGACGTCGTGGTGGAGTGAGGTCGGCCTCGCGCAGGGGCTCGCCGCGAGCCTGCGAGCGGCGGGGGGCGCGGCAGTCCTTCGTCAGGTGCGCTCGATCGGCGCGTCCAGCCCCTGCACGAGCGCGTCGCTCTCCGGGTTCTCGGCGCCGGTCGGGCGGACCGAGACGCCCTGGGTGGCGGCGACCTCCTCGGGCGAGCGCGGGGCCAGCAGCCCGTCGCGGATCTCCTCGGCCCAGTGGCAGCTGACCAGGTGCCCGGTCCCGAGCTCGCGCAGCACCGGCACCTCGTCGTCGCAGCGCGTCTCCTGACGCCACGGGCAGCGGGTGTGGAACCGGCAGCCGCTCGGCGGGTTCGCCGGCGACGGCAGGTCGCCGGCGAGCAGGATGCGCTCGCGGTCGGCCTCGACCACCGGGTCGGGCACCGGGACGGCGCTCATCAGCGCCCGGCTGTAGGGGTGCAGCGGCTGCTCGTAGAGGACGTCGGAGGGCGCCTGCTCCACCAGCGACCCGAGGTACATCACCCCGACGACGTCGCTGATGTGCCGGACCACCGCCAGGTCGTGCGCGATGACCAGGTAGGTCAGGCCGAGGCGCTCCTGAAGCTCCTCCAGCAGGTTGACCACCTGCGCCTGCACGCTGACGTCGAGCGCGGAGACCGGCTCGTCGGCGATGAGCAGGTCGGGCTCGAGCGAGATGGCGCGGGCGATGCCGATGCGCTGCCGCTGGCCGCCGGAGAACTCGTGCGGGTAGCGGCGCAGGGCCGCCGACGGGAGGCCGACGGCGTCGAGCAGCGTGCGGATGCGCGCGGCCACGCCCTGGCGGCCCCCGCCCATCCCGTGGGCGAGCAGCGGCTCGGACAGCAGCGACTCGACGTTCTGCCGCGGGTCGAGGCTGCCCAGCGGGTCCTGGAAGACCATCTGCATGCGGCGGCGCAGGGTCCGCAGCGGCTCCCCGGACAGCGTCGAGACGTCGGTGCCGTCGAAGACGACCCGCCCGCCGGTGGGCTCGACCAGCCGCAGCACCGCGCGGCCGAGGGTGGACTTGCCGCAGCCGGACTCCCCCACCAGCCCGTAGGTGGTGCCGCGGTCGATGGACAGGTCGACGCCGTCGACGGCGCGCACGTGGCCCACCGTCCGGTCGACGAACACGCCGCGCTTGATCGGGAAGTGCACCTGCAGGCCCTCGACCCGCAGCAGCGGCTCGGCGGACGGGACGGCGGTCATCGGGCGGCTCCGGACGCGGTCGCCCCGGCCGGGGTCCGCGGGTACTCGAGGGGGTGGCGGCAGCGCAGTTCGCGGCCCGGGCCGTCGTACTCCAGCGGCACGGTGCTGCCGGCCACCTCGGTGAGGCAGTCGTCCTGGGCGTTGTCGCAGCGGGGCGCGAAGGCGCAGCCCTCCGCCCACGGGATGACGTCGCGGGCCGAGCCGCGGATCGGGTGCAGCGGCGCCCCGCGGGCGCCGTCGAGCCGGGGCACGGAGGCCAGCAGCCCGCCGGTGTAGGGCTGGCGCGGCCGGGCGAACAGGTCGTGCCGGTCGGCGGACTCGATGATCCGGCCGCTGTACATGACGTGCACCCGGTCGCACAGCCCGGCGACGACGCCGAGGTCGTGGGTGATCATCACCAGCGCCGTCCCGGTGTCGACGACGAGCTCGCGCAGCAGCTCCAGGATCTGCGCCTGGATCGTCACGTCGAGGGCCGTCGTCGGCTCGTCGGCGATGAGCAGGCGCGGCGAGCAGGCCAGCGCCATCGCGATGAGCGCCCGCTGCCGCATCCCGCCGGAGAGCTGGTGCGGGTACTCCTTGAGCCGGCGCGAGGGGTCGGGGATGCCGACGCGGTCGAGCAGCCGGGTGGCCTCGGCGACGGCGTCCTTCTTCGACATCTCGCGGTGCTCGAGCAGGACCTCGGTGACCTGGACGCCGATCGGCACGGTCGGGTTCAGCGAGGACAGCGGGTCCTGGAAGACCATCGCCATGTCGGCGCCGCGCAGCGCCCGGAGTTCCTTGTCCGGGGCGCCGATGAGCTCCTGGCCGTGCAGGCGCACCGAGCCGCCGACGTCGACCCCGCGCCGGGGCAGCAGCCCCATGATGGCCAGCGACGTGACCGACTTGCCGCAGCCGGACTCGCCGACCAGGCCGACGGTCTCCCCCGGCGCGACGCTGAAGCTGACCCCGTCGACGGCGCGGGTGGGCTGCTCGCCCCTGCGCGTGAAGGTGACCGACAGGTCCTCGACCTCGAGGACGGGCCGCCCGTCCTGGCCGGCGTCCCTCGGGGGCAGTTCCTCGATGGTCAGCGGGCTCACCTCCGGAACTTCGGGTCGAGGGCCTCGCGCAGCGCCTCACCGAGAAGGGTGAAGCCGAGCGCGACGACGATGATGCAGACGGCCGGGTAGATCGCCAGCTCCGGCCGGACGGACAGGAAGTCCTGGGCGTTGGACAGCATCGCGCCCCACTCCGGGCGGGCGAGGTCGGGGTCGCCGAGGCCGAGGAACGACAGGGCCGCCGCCTCGATGATCGCCGTCGCGAGGGACAGCGTGGCCTGCACGATCACCGGCGACAGCGAGTTCGGCAGCACGTGGCCGAACACGATGCGCCGCCGCCGGATGCCGAGCGCCTGGGCGGCGAGGACGTAGTCGCTGCCGCGCTGGGCGAGCATCGAGCCGCGCAGCAGCCGGGCGAAGACCGGCACCTGGGTGACCGCGATGGCGATCATCAGCGACCACTGGTTCTGCCCCAGCAGCACGGAGATGCTGATCGCCATCAGCAGGCTGGGGATCGACAGGATGATGTCGACGAACCGCATGACCACGGTGTCGACCCAGCCGCCGAACGCGCCGGCGAGGACGCCGAGCGCCATGCCGACGGCCACGCCGAGCAGCGTGGAGACCACGCCGATGAGCAGCGACTGCCGGGACCCGACGATCAGCCGGGACAGCAGGTCGCGGCCGAGCTCGTCCACCCCGAGCGGGAAGCCCGGCTGCGAGCCCGGGATGAAGCCGGGCCGGATCTCCGACAGCAGCGTCTGCGCCAGCGGGTCCCGCGGCGCCAGCAGCGGCGCGAAGGCCGCCACCACCAGGAAGACGACGACGATGACCGCGCCGAGGATCGCCACCGGGTTGCGGCGCAGCCGGCGGAAGGCGCTGCGGGTCAGCGAGACGCCGCCCTCGCCCTCGGGGACCTGCCCGGCGCGGGCGGCCAGCTCGTCGATCCGGCGGCGCCGGACGTCACCGACCGCGCTCATCGGACCCTGACCCGCGGGTCGAGCAGGCCGTACGAGATGTCCACCAGCAGGTTCACCAGCACGTACACCACCGCCAGCATGAGGATGAAGCCCTGCAGGACGGCGAAGTCCCGGGCGAAGATCGCGTCGAATATCGCCGAGCCCACCCCGCCGAAGGCGAAGACGGTCTCGGTCAGGACCGCACCCGACAGCAGGAGCCCGGTCTGCAGGCCGATCGTCGTCGACACCGGCAGCAGGGCGTTGCGGATGACGTGCCGCCGCCGGACGGTCGCCGTCGCGAGCCCCTTGGCGTTCGCCGTCCGGACGTAGTCCTCGTTGACGACGTCGAGCACCGAGGCGCGGGTGATCCGGACGATGATCGCCAGCGGGATGGTGCCGAGCGCGATGCCGGGCAGCACGAGGTGCAGGAAGGCGTCCCAGGCCGCGTCCCACTCGCGGGTCAGCAGGCCGTCGAGGACGTAGAAGTTCGTGACGCGGGTGGCGTCGATGCGCACCTCCTGCCGGCCGGAGCCGGGCAGCCAGCCCAGCTCGACGGCGAACAGCAGGCGCAGCAGGTAGGCGAGGAAGAAGACCGGGGTGGCGACGCCGAGCAGCGACCCGACCACCGACGTCGAGTCCAGCCAGCTGCCGTGCCGGCGCGCGGCGAGGTAGCCCAGCGGGATGCCGACGCCGATGGCGAAGACCATCGCGAACAGGGTCAGCTCGATCGTGCCGGGCATCCGCTCGAGGAACTCCTCGGTGACCGGCCGGCCGGTCCGGGCGGAGTTGCCGAAGTCCAGCTGCACGGCCCGGCCGAGGAAGCGCAGGTACTGGACGTAGAGGGGCTGGTCGAGCCCGAAGAGCTCGTTGTACCGGGCGATGGCCTCGGGGGTGGCGCGCTCACCGAGCGCGGCCTGGGCCGGGCCGCCGGGCAGGGCGCGCAGCCAGGCGAAGAGCAGGACCGACAGCCCCAGCAGGATCGGGATCAGCTGGAGGAGCCGCCGGACGACGAAGCGGAGCACGCGGTCGGGTCACCTCTCCGGGTTCCGGGTCGACGTTCCGGGTCGACGTTCCGGGTCGACAGGGCACGGACACGGGTCCGGCCGCGCCGGGACAGGTCTTCCCTGCCCCGGCGCGGCCGGAGGGGTGGGTCAGTCGGTGATCGACACCGTCGAGAAGACCTCGGCGGTCAGCGGGCTGGGCTCGAGGCCCTGCACGTTCTCCGCCACCACGAGCGCCGGCGGGGAGTGCGAGATCGGGACACCGGGGAGGTAGTCCATGATCAGCCGGTTGGCCTCCTGGTACTGCTCGGTGCGGGCACTCGCGTCGGGCTCGGCGTCGGCCTGGGCGAGGGCGGCGAAGATCTCCGGGTTGCTGAACGCCCCGAACTCGGCGGACGCCTGGCCGTTGGACGCCTCGGCGAAGAACGTGCCGATGAAGTTGTAGGCGTCGTTGTAGTCACCGGTCCACCCGAGCAGGTGGATGTCCGCCTGACCGGCCTGGACGGCGTTCAGGTAGTCCGGGTTCCACGGCAGGGCCACCGGCTCGATGGTGAAGCCGGCGTCGGTCAGGTTCTGGCTGATGACCTGGAACATGGCGGCCGGGTCCGGCAGGTAGGGCCGGCTGACCTCGGTCGGGTAGTAGAACCGCAGCGTCGTCCCCTCGGCGCCGGCCTCCTGCAGCAGCTGGCGGGCGCGGTCGGGGTCGTAGTCGTAGGTGGTGACGTCGTCGGCCCACCCGTCGACGGTCGGCGGCATGAACTGCGTGGCCGCCTCGGCGCCCTCGGGGAGCAGCGAGTTGACGATCGTCTCGCGGTCGATCGCGTGGGCGATCGCCTGCCGCACCTGCGGGTTCTGCAGCGCCGGGTTGGCGGAGGTGCCGGGCACGTTCCCGCCGTTGAAGCCCAGGTACAGGATGTTGAACGGGTCGCGGACCAGGACCTGGAAGCCCTCGTCCTCCAGCGACTGGTAGTCCGCCGGCGCGACGAAGTCGTAGCCGTCGATCGACCCGGCCTGGAGCTCCTGACGGCGGGTGTTCCCGTCGGGGATGGTGCGGAAGATGATCTCGTCGAGCAGCGGGGCGTCGCCCCAGTAGTCCTCGTTGCGGACGAGGGTGACCTCGCCGTTGCCGCGGTCCCAGCTCTCGAACTTGAAGGGCCCCGTGCCGGTGGGGTGCTCGAGGGCGTACTCGGAGTAGCTGAGCGCGTCCTCGCTGCCGGACAGGTTGTCGGCGTCGTACTGCTGCAGCGCCTCGGGGCTCTGGATGGAGAACGCCGGCAGGGCGAGCGCGGACGGGAACTTCGAGGTGACCTGGGTCAGCCGGATCACCGCGGTGTTCTCGTCGGTGGCCTCGCAGGACTCGTAGATGCTCGGGGTGTCCGGCGTGCTGGCGAAGCCGCCGAAGACCGCCTGGTAGTAGTACGAGGCGCTCGGGCTGGTGGCCAGGCCCTCGAAGTTGTACCAGCGGTCGAAGTTGAAGCAGACGGCCTCGGCGTTGAAGTCCGTGCCGTCGTGGAACGTCACGCCCTGGCGGAGGTTGAAGGTGTACTCGAGGCCGTCCTCGCTCACCTCGTAGTCCTCGGCCAGCTCGGGGACCGGCTCGGTGCCGCCGAGCTCGTTGCCCAGCAGGCCCTCGTGGATCTGGCGGGCGACCCGGAAGGTCTCGCCGTCGCTGCCGAAGGCCGGGTCGAGCATCGCCGGGTCGCCGGCCGCCCCGAAGACGAGCGTGCCGCCGGACTGGGCCTCCCCGCCCTCCCCGTCACCGGAGTCCCGGTCACTGGACGCGCAGGCGGCCAGGGTGACGGCGGTCAGCGCGGCCGCGGAGGCGGCCAGCACACGTTGGGGTCGACGCTGCATCGCAGGAGACCTGCCTTCTCGGCCCGCTCCGGGCCGGATGAGATCCGGGATGGACAGCCGGCGGACGCAGGACGTCCGGACGGCGTGCTCACGGACCCTAGGTCGCGAGGAGGTGGGCGCCCGAGCCGAGCGGCCCCATCGACACCATCCTGTGACCTTGCCGACGCCGGGCCCCCACCTCCGCCGCGGCCGTGCTAGGCGTCGATGCGGCGGCGGCCCTCGAAGGCCCGGCCGAGGGTGATCTCGTCGGCGTACTCGAGGTCGCCGCCGACGGGCAGGCCGCTGGCCAGCCGCGAGACCGCCAGCCCGAGCGGCCCCACCAGCCGGGCCAGGTAAGCCGCGGTGGCCTCGCCCTCGAGGTTGGGGTCGGTGGCGATGATCAGCTCGGTGACCGTGCCGTCCATCAGGCGGGTCATGAGCTCCTTGACCCGCAGGTCGTCGGGGCCGACGCCCTCGATCGGGCTGATCGCGCCGCCGAGCACGTGGTAGCGCCCGCGGAACTCGCGGGTGCGCTCGATGGCGACGACGTCCTTGGGCTCCTCGACGACGCAGATGACGTCGTCGGAGCGGCGCGGGTCCTTGCAGATCCGGCACTGCTCGCCCTCGGCGACGTTGTAGCAGGTCACGCAGAAGCGCACCTCGGCCTGCACGCGCTGCAGCGCGGCGACGAGCCGGCCGACGTCGGCGGACTCGGCGGCCAGCAGGTGGAACGCGATGCGCTGGGCGCTCTTCGGCCCGACGCCGGGCAGGCGGCCGAGCTCGTCGATGAGGTCCTGGACGGCCCCCTCGTACACGGTGCTCCTAGGGGAGAGTGGGTCGGGCCCGGAATCGGTCGGGCCCGCAGTCGGTCGAGCGCCGGTCAGGCGCCGGGCAGCCCCGGGAAGCCGCCGCCGAGGCCGCCGGCCAGCGGGCCCATCCGGTCGGCGGTGAGCTCGGAGGCCAGCCGGGAGGCGTCGCGGACCGCCGCGACGACGAGGTCCTGGAGGGTCTCGACGTCGTCGGGGTCGACCGCCGAGGGCGCGATGGTGACCGAGCGCAGCTCGCCGTCGCCGGTCATCGTGGCGGTGACGAGGCCGCCGCCGGCCGAGCCGGTGACCTCCTCCTTGGCCAGCTGGTCCTGCGCGGCGGCCAGCGCCTGCTGCATCTGCTGGGCCTGCTGCAGGATCGCCGACAGGTCTGGCTGGCCACCACCGGGGAACATGACCCGAGCGTAGGCCGCGGGGGCGACATCCGGCGGACGACGGCCCGACCGGCCGGTCAGCTCTCCAGCGGCTGGGCCCCCAGCTGCGCGCGCAGCAGCGCCAGCGCCGCCTGCTCGGGGTCGACGGCGGGCACGTGGGCGCGCTCGCCCGCGGTCTCGTCCTCCGCGGCGCGCTGCGCCATGAGTTCGCGGGCCTCGGCGGCCTCGGCCACGCGCGCGGCCTCCTGGGCCGCCTCGCGCGAGCCCTCGGCGGCGCCGCCACCGGCGGACGGTGACCGGCCCGCGGCGCCCTCGACGACCGCCTCGACCTTCCAGCGCACGCCCAGCAGCTCGTTGAGCGCCTCGCGCAGCACGTCCTTGTTGAGGTCGTCGCCGATCCGCCGGGCCAGCGCCGGGGACGTCGTGGACAGCGTGAGCACGCCCGCGCGCAGCTCGTGCACCTGCGCGTTCTTGAGCAGCGCCTCGGTGGTGCGCTTGTGCCGCTTGACGACGGCGAGCAGCTCGGGCCACACCCGCCGGACGTCGCCGGTGGTCAGGCCGCCGTCACCTCCGCCGGCGGGCGCACCCGGCGGGTTCGCCGTGACGACCGGGGTGGGCTCGCCGCCGCGCGGGGCGGGCGTGGACTCGGCGGCCGCGCGCGGGGGCGAGGCCGGCGGGCGCGGCTCGGCGACCCGGGCGGCGGCCGCGCGGGCCGCGGCGGGCTGCGGGGAGTGCGGCCAGTCCTCGTCGTCGGTGGGCTCGGGCGGCAGCGGGATGTCGGGCTCGCCCGCGGCCACCCGCACGCCGGGACGCGGCCCGGCCGGCGGGGTCGACGCCGGGGCCGCCGGTGCCCGCTCGGGCGCGGGGGCGGGCTCCGGCGCGGCGGCGGGGGCGCCGCTGCCGGGGCGCGCGGTCTCCGGCCAGTCGTCGTCGGCCGTGGCGGCCGCGGGTGCCGGGGTGGCCGCCGGGCGGGCGCCGGAGCCCGGCGGGGTGGTCTCCGGCCAGTCGTCGCCGGCGGGCGCGGCGGGGGACGACGCGGGGGTCGAGGCGGCGGGCGCCGGCTCGGACGCGGGAGCGGGGGTGGGCGCGGGGGCCGGCGGCGCGGCGGCGCGCTGGGAGGGGCGAACGTACTCCTTGCGCGGCGGGCCGGAGCGCTCCGCCGGGGCGGGCGCGGGCTCCTCCCGGGCCGGGGCGGGACGCGTCGCCTCGCGGACCGGCGCCTCGCGGACCGGCGCCTCGCGGACCGGCGCCTCGCGGACCGGGACGTCGCGGGGCGGGATGTCGCCGGCGACCTCGCCGCCGGAGATCGACAGCCGGCGCTCGAGCCGCTCGAGCCGCTGCAGGGTGGCGGCGGCCGAGCCGTCGGTGGCCGGCAGCAGCATCCGCGCGCACAGCAGCTCCAGCAGCAGCCGCGGCGCGGTGGTGCCGCGCATCTCGCCCAGCCCGGCGTGCACGGTGTCGGCCAGCCGCGACAGCGTGGCCGACCCCAGCGCCCGCGCCTGGGACACCATCAGGTCGAGTCGGTCGGGCGGGCAGTCGAGCAGGCCGTTCCCGCCGGCCTCGGGCACCGCGTCGAGGACGATGAGGTCGCGCAGCCGGTCGAGCAGGTCGGTGGCGAAGCGGCGCGGGTCGTGCCCGGCCTCGACCACCCGGTCGACGGCGCGGAAGACACCCGGCGCGTCCTGCGCGGCCAGCGCGTCGATGGCCTCGTCGAGCAGCGCGTCGTCGGTGACGCCGAGCAGGCCCACCGCGCTCGCGTAGGTGACGCCCTCGGGCCCGGCGCCGGCGAGCAGCTGGTCGAGGATCGACAGCGAGTCGCGCACCGAGCCGCCGCCGGCCCGCACCACGAGCGGGAACACGGTGGGCTCGACCTGCACGCCCTCGGCGGCACACGTCTTCTCCAGCAGCCCGCGCAGCGTCGTCGGCGGGACCAGCCGGAACGGGTAGTGGTGGGTGCGCGAGCGGATGGTGGGCAGCACCTTGTCCGGCTCGGTGGTGGCGAAGACGAAGACGAGGAACTCCGGCGGCTCCTCGACCACCTTGAGCAGGGCGTTGAAGCCCTGCGTGGTGACCATGTGCGCCTCGTCGACGATGTAGACCTTGTAGCGGCTGTTCACCGGCGCGAAGAACGCGCGCTCCCGCAGGTCACGGGCGTCGTCGACACCGCCGTGGCTGGCGGCGTCGATCTCGATGACGTCGAGGGAGCCGGGGCCGTCGGGCGCCAGCGCGACGCACGAGCCGCACACGCCGCACGGCGTCGACGTCGGGCCCTGCTCGCAGTTGAGCGAGCGGGCGAGGATGCGCGCCGACGACGTCTTGCCGCAGCCGCGCGGGCCGCTGAACAGGTAGGCGTGGTTGATCCGCCCGCCGTCGACGGCGTTCACCAGCGGGGTGGTGACGTGCTCCTGGCCGACCACCTCGGCGAAGGTCGCCGGGCGGTACTTCCGGTAGAGCGCCAGAGCCACGCGGCGAGGTTACGTGGCGGGGACGACGACCCGGGAGCACCGGACGCCGTCCGTGTCTCACATCGTGAGCTTGAGCAGGAACTCCACCTGGCCGCGGTCCTCCACCCGGACGAAGCCGAGGTTCGGCGGGGTGATGCCGAAGTCACCGAAGACGACGGGGACCGCCCCGGAGACCTCGACGCCCTCGGCGGTGCGGACGACGGAGAGCTCGGCCTGCACCTGGCGGGTGGTGCCGCGCAGCGTGAGGTCGCCGGTCACCGGCACGGTCACCGGGGTGCCCGAGAGCTCGGGCAGGTCGACCGGCCCGCGGACGGTGAAGGTCGCCGTCGGGTGGGTGCCGACGTCCATGACGTTGTCGCGGAAGTACCCGTCGCGCTGGTTGCTGTCGGTGCGCACGCTGGCCACGTCGACGACGACCTCGGCGCTGCTCAGGTCGCCGCCCTGGACGACGACGTCCCCGGTGACCCGGTCGGTGGTGCCGGCGACGGTGACGTCGGCGCCGTTGAGCACCTCGTCGACGCGGTAGCCGGCCGAGGAGCCCGCCGAGACGGTCCACGTGCCGTCGGTGTCGGGGGCGAGCTCGACGTCGGAGGGCTGCGCCTGCACGGTGGGCGCCGCGGCGGCGTCCTCCTGCGTGGCGGCGTAGAGCAGCGGGCCCACGCCGAGGCCGAGCGCCAGGAGGGCGACGACCCCTCCGACGATCCACCAGGTGCGACGGCGACGGGCCATGGCGAGCTCCTCTCCTCGGACGTCGAGGATGCTGGCCGACCGAGCTGGGAGCCAGCTGTGAGGCGCGCCGCAGCCCGCGGTGGTGCCCGGGAAGAAAGGGACCCCCCGCGCACCCGCCAGAGCCCGCTTATCCTTGCTGCCTTCCGGCCCTGGGGAGGTTCACAGGGTGACGCCACACGAGGGGTCTGCCCACCACTGTAGAGGACGCCGCTCGCTAGGCTCCCGCCCCATGACGTCCCGGCGCGCCCTCGTCCTGCCCCCGCCCCGCTCCTGACCCGGAGCACCGCGGGCCGACCCGCGCGGCCGCCACCTCGCCGGCCGCGTTCGCGCCGTGCTCCGGACCCGCCCGTCCCGTCCGGAACCAGCGCCCAGGAGCGTCATGTCCACCCCCTCCCCTCGCGGCTCCAGCCGCGGCTTCCTCCTCGTCGTGCTCGCCGCCCTCTGCTGGGGCACGTCGGGGATCAGCGGCCGCGTGGTCGCCGACCGCAGCGACCTCTCCGCCCTCGACATCGCCTGGTACCGCCTCGCCATCGGCGCGCTCGCGCTGCTGGCGGCGTGGGCGGCCACGTCCCGCCGCCGCGGCCCCGCGGTGCGCGTCACCCGTCCCGTCGCCGTGCGCCTCGCGCTCATCGGCGCGGGGCTCGCCGGCTACCAGCTCGCCTACTTCACCGCCGTCGAGCGGGCCGGGGTCAGCATCGCCACGCTGGTCGCCCTCGGCCTCGCGCCGCTGCTCGTCGCGGTCGGCGGCACGCTGCTCGGGCACGGCCGGCCGCAGCGGGCCACGCTCGTCGCGCTCGCCGTCGCCCTCGTGGGGCTCACCCTGCTCGTGGGCGTCTCGGCCGGCGCCGACACCGGGACAGCGGTCCTGCTCGGCGCCCTGGTCGCCACCGGCTCGGCGCTCGGCTACGCCGTCGTCACGCTGGCCGGCGGCGGCGTGCCCGCCGGGGTGCCGGTGACGCTCGTCGGGTTCGCCGGCGGCGCGTTGCTGCTCACCCCGGTCGTGCTGGTGCAGGGGGTGTCGGTCCCCGCCGACGGCACGGCGCTGGCGGTGCTGCTCTACCTCGGCCTGGTGCCCAGCGCGCTCGCCTACGGGCTGTTCTTCACCGGCGTGCGCACCGTCCCCGGCGCGGTGGCCTCGATCGTCACGCTGCTGGAGCCGCTGACGGCGACCGCGCTGGCCACCGCGTTCCTCAGGGAGCGGCTCGAGCCGGCCGCGGTGGCGGGCGGGGCGCTGCTGCTGGCCGCCGTGGCCGGGCTCTACCTGCGGGAACTCGGCCGGCGGGCGGACCGCGTGGCGGCCACCGGCGCCTGACCGGCGGGCCCGGGAACGGCGACGGGCCCCGGCGCACTGCCGGGGCCCGTCGTGGTGCGGAGGATGGGAGATTCGAACTCCCGAGGGGTTGCCCCCAACCCGCTTTCCAAGCGAGCGCCATAGGCCACTAGGCGAATCCTCCCCGTGCCCGTCGATCGTACCGGCACGCCGGGGGACGGTCAGCCGCCGCCCCGCGACGCGCCGCCCCGGGTGGTCCGGCGCGGGCGCACCAGGCAGGCTTGCGGGGTCGGGGGGACGCACGCGAGGGACGGGAGCACGACGATGAGCGAGCCGGGCCAGGTCCGACCGGAGGTCGTGGACGAGATCGTGGCCGTGCTCCGCGGCGCCGACCCCGCGGGCCTCCCGCCGTCGGCCACCGCGGAGGAGAAGGCCGCCGCGAAGGACCGCTACCTGTCGGAGTTCGCCGCCGAGCGCAGCAAGCGCGACCGGCAGACCCAGGCGTGGGAGCTGCTGCTCACCCGCAGCTACGACGAGCCGCCGACCTGGGAGCGGCTGTTCGACGACCTCTCCCCCGACGCCGTCGAGGAGCTCGGCGGGCTCTACGACGTGCTGCCCGAGGGGGCGCAGGAGGAGTACGCGCGCCGCTTCGGCGTCCCCAGCACCGTCTGACGCCCCCGGTGCCGCGCGCGGCCGCGCTGGGTAGGGACGGCCGGTGACCACGACCGTCCCCGGCCGCCTCGTGGCCGGCCGCTACCGCCTGGTGTCGCGGATCGCCGGCGGCGGCATGGGCGCGGTCTGGCTGGGCCGCGACGAGCTGCTCGGGCGCGAGGTCGCCGTCAAGCAGGTGCTCCTGGGGGCCGGCGTCGATCCCGAGCTGGCCGCCCAGCAGCGCGAGCGGGCGCTGCGCGAGGGCCGCATCGCCGCGCGGCTCGCCCACCCGCACGCGGTCTCGGTGTTCGACGTCGCCCTCGAGGACGGCGTCCCCTGGCTGGTGATGGAGTACCTGCCCTCCCGCAGCCTGGCCGTGGTGCTGCACGAGGACGGCGTGCTGCGCACCGACCAGGTGGCCCAGGTGGGCGCCCAGCTGGCCGACGCACTGGTGGCGGTGCACGAGGCGGGGATCGTGCACCGCGACGTCAAGCCGGGCAACGTGCTGGTGGGGCGCGGCCCGCGCGTCGAGGGGCTGGTGAAGATCACCGACTTCGGGATCGCGCACGCCAGCGGCGACGTCACCCTCACCCAGACCGGCCAGATCACCGGGACGCCGGCCTTCCTCGCACCGGAGGTCGCCCGGGGATCGGACATGACGCCGGCCAGCGACGTCTTCTCCCTCGGCGCCACCCTCTACACCTGCCTGGAGGGCGAGCCGCCGTTCGGGATGGACGACAACGCGCTGCGCCTGCTCCACCGCGTGGCCGCCGGCGAGTTCCGCCCGCCGCGGCGGGCCGGCTCGCTGGAGCGGCCGCTGATGCGGATGCTCGACCCCGACCCCGCGCGGCGGCAGTCGATGACCGAGGTGCGCGACGAGCTGACCCGGCTGGCCGCGGGCCGCGACGGCGACCCGACCACCGTGCTGCTCGCCCGCACCGCCCTCGGCGCCACGCCGGACCGCGCCCGGACGGCGACGACCCCCGTCCCCGAGGCCACCCCCGACGCGGGGCCGCCGACCCCGGTCGTCCCCTCCCCCGAGGCCGTCGACCCGCCGACCGCCACCTCGCCGCCGACCCTGTCGCAGACGCCGGACCCCGGACCGCCCCCGCGGACGCAGGCCCCGGACCGCGAGCCGCCGGCCCCGCCGCTGGTGGGCGCCCGCCCGCGGCGGCGGCGCCGTCGGCCGCTGGTCGTGGCGCTCGTGGCCGCGCTCCTGGTGGCCGCCGTCGCCCTCGGCACCTGGCTGGCCGTGCGCGGCGGCGACGACCCGCAGGCCGGTGCGGCCGACCCGTCGTCCTCGGAGGCGACGCAGCCGACCACCGGGGCACCGGAGACGGGCGGCGGGAGCGACGGCGAGGCGGCCCCCGGCACCGGCGCGGAGGAGCCCTCGTCGGAGGAACCCACGCCGGGGGGATCGCCGACGGAGGACGCCGGGCCTCCGACGTCGTCAGAGCCCCCGCCCGCGGCCGACCCGGCCACCGAGGCCCGCGAGACGCTGGAGCAGTACTACACGCTGCTGCCCGGCGACACCGCCGCCGCCTACGAGCTCACCGGGCCGACGCTGCAGTCGCGCGCGAGCTACGGCTACTACGAGGACTTCTTCAGCCGCTGGTCGGACATCAACCTGCTGGACGTGCGCGACGTCGTCGACCGGGGCGACGTCATCACGGCGACGACGGACGTCGAGTTCCTCGCGCCCGGTGACCGGCTGGTGGAGACCCACGCGGTGACGTTCGTGCGGGGCGAGGACGGCCGGCTGCTCATCGACCTCGACGTGCTCGCCTGACGGCGGCGGGAACGACGACGGCGGCGCCCCTGCGCGGGGCGCCGCCGTCGGTTCCTGCTGGCGGTGGCGGTGGGATTTGAACCCACGGAGGCTTGCACCTCACACGCTTTCGAGGCGTGCTCCTTCGGCCGCTCGGACACGCCACCGTCGGACAGACTACAGGCCCCGCTTCCGGCGGAAGAACGCGCGTAGGAGTGTCGCGCTCTCCTCGGCCCGGATCCCGCCGGTGACCTGCGGGCGGTGGTTGAGCCGGCGGTCGCGGACGACGTCCCACAGGGACCCGGCGGCGCCCGCCTTGGGGTCGTCGGCGCCGTAGACGACGTGCGCCACCCGGGCCAGCACGCTCGCGCCGGCGCACATCGTGCAGGGCTCGAGGGTGACCACCAGCGTGGCGCCGGTCAGCCGCCACCCGTCGCCGTGCACCCGCGCCGCCGCGCGCAGCGCCAGCACCTCCGCGTGCGCCGTCGGGTCACCGCGCCTCTCCCGCTCGTTGGCGGCCTCGGCGAGCACGGCGCCGTCGGGCCCCAGGACGAGCGCGCCGATCGGGGTGTCGCCCCACTCCTGCGCCGCGGCGGCCAACTCCAGCGCGCGGGCCATCGCGGCGTCGACGGCGTCCGGCCCCGGACCGGTCCCGGCGCCCGTGGTGGTCACGGCAGCGGGAAGCCGACCAGCGCCGACAGCTCGTCCAGCGCCGTCCGCGGGTCGGCGACCTTGACGGTGTGCATGCCCAGCGCCCGCGCCGGCTTGAGGTTGATGCCCAGGTCGTCGAGGTAGGCGCAGTCGGCGAACGCGAGGTCGCGGCCGACCGCCTCGTTCAGCCGGGCCAGCGCCCGCCGGTAGATCTCCGGCTCGGGCTTGCGCACGCCCTCCACCGAGGACTCGACGACGGCGTCGAACAGGTCCAGCAGCTCGGCCAGCGGCCCGGTGCGCTCCATCGGCGCCACGTTGTTCGACAGCATCGCCAGCGGCAGGCCCGCCGCCCGCAGGCGGCGCACCGCGGCGACCATCTCCGGGCGGATCTGCCCGTGCAGCGCGGCGAGCACGCGCCGGGCGTCGACCCGGTGCCCGGCGGCCAGCGCCTCGGCCTCGAAGGTGTCGACGAACCCCTCGACGTCGAGCTCGTTGCGCTCGTAGCGGGCCCAGGCGTTGCTGTCGGGGTCGGTGCTGTTGAGCCGCCGGATGAGGCCCTCGGGCAGCCCGGCCTCGGCCTCGTAGGCGGCGAAGGCGAGCATCGGGCTCTCGGTGATGACCCCGCCGAGGTCGAACACCACCGCCGAGACGGTCACCGGCCCACCGCCGCGGCCAGCTCGTCGGCGAAGCCGAGGCGGGCGGCGACCTTGGCGACCATCTCGTCGGCCCACAGGTCGTCGGCGGTCACGATCGGCCGCAGCTCGGCGGCGGGCAGGCCGTCGTCGGCGAACACGTCCAGGTCACCTCCGGGCCAGCCGGTCTCGTCGTCGTCGAAGGCGCCGTCCTCGTCGACGCCGATGCCGTACCGCTCGACCACCTCGGCGCCGAGCACCCACTCCTGCATCGTCGCGTCGGAGATCAGCGCCCGCACCATGCCGCCGGGGCCGTGCCGGAGGACGACGAAGTACAGCCGCGAGTCGACGACGACCACGAACGGCGGCGGCCACCCGCCCGCGCCCGGCTCGCCCAGCGCGCGCTCGAGCACCGGCAGCTCGTCGCCGGCGTCGTCGGCCAGGAGCTCCACCCGCCAGCGGCCGCCCGGGCGGTCGACCCGCACCGCCCAGCTGCCGCCCGGCTGCTCCCCCACCGGGCCGCCCACCGCGCCCCCCACCGGGCCGCTCACCGCTTGCGCAGCACGGTCAGGCCGTCGGCCAGCGGCAGCAGCACGGTCTCCCAGCGCGGGTCGGCGGCCAGCGCGGCGTTGAGCGCCACGACGGCGCGGTCGTCGTCGGTCTGCGGGTCGAGCACCCGGCCGCCGCGCAGCGTGTTGTCCAGCAGGACCAGCCCGTCGCGCCGCATCCGCGGGTACAGCTCCTCGACGTAGGCCGGGTAGCCGGTCTTGTCGGCGTCGACGAAGGCCAGGTCGAGCACCGGGTCGCCCGGCAGCGCGCGCAGGTTCTCCAGCGCCTCACCCAGCCGCAGCTCGATCCGGCCGGCGACGCCGGCCCGCTCCCAGTACCGCCGCGCGACCGCCGTCCACTCCTCGCTGCGGTCGAGGCAGACCAGCGTCCCGTCCTCGGGCAGCCCGCGGGCGATGCACAGCGCCGAGAAGCCGGTGAACGTGCCGATCTCGACCGCCCGCCGCACGCCGAGCGCGCGGGTGAGCAGCTGCATGAGCACGCCCTGCTCGACGGCGATCTGGAAGGTGGGCGGCACCTCGCCGCGGTCGGCCAGTGCCGCGGTCTCGGCGACCAGGTCGGCGGCCACGGCGTCGAGCGGCTCGGAGCTCGCCCGCACGTGGTCGGACAGCTCCGGGGTGAGCAGGAACGACCGCGGCGTCATGCGGCGCGGACCGGGAGCGCGGAGGCCATAGCCTCTGATCATGGCCGATCCCGCCCCGGACGACCCCGCCCAGGTCGCCGCAACCCAGGTGGCCCCCGCCCTGGCCGCCCGGCTCGCCGCCGACCCGCTCGCCGAGCTGCTGGGCATCGACCTGGAGGAGGTCCGGCCCGGGTACGCCCGCGCCGCGATGACCGTCGGCCCGCGGCTGCTCAACGCCGTCGGCACCGCGCACGGCGGCGCCACGATGGCGCTGCTCGACGTCGTCCACGCGGTGGTGAGCAACAGCCACGGCGTGGTCGCGGTGGCCCAGGACGTGCACACCGAGTTCCTCGCCCCCGGGCGGCCCGGGGAGCGGCTGGTCGCCGAGGGCAGCGAGCTCCACCGCAGCCGCCGCACCGCCGTGTACCGGATCGAGGCGCGCGGCGAGGACGGGCGGCCGGTGGCCACCGCCCTGGCGCGGGTGTTCCGCACCGACCGCAGCTGGGAGGACGCCGAGTGAGCCTGCCGGTGCCCACGATGGAGGCCCCGCCGGTGGGCGTCGTCGGGCTCGGGCAACTCGGCGGGTCGCTGGCCGCGGCGCTCGTGGCGGCCGGGCGGGAGGTGCGCGGGTGGGACGTCGACCCCACCGCCCGCGAGGCCGCCGCGGCCCGGGGCGTGCGGGTCACCCGGGAGCTCGGCGGCGTCGTCGTCCTGGCGGTCCCGCTGCCCGCGATGGCCGCCGCCCTCGACGGCCTCGACGTCGACCCCGCCGCCACGGTCACCGACCTCGGCTCGGTCAAGGTCCCGGTGATGGAGTCGGTGGGCGCGGCGCTGGGCGGGCGGTTCGTCGGCGGGCACCCCATGGCCGGCACCGAGCGCTCGGGCCACGCGGCCACCGACCCGGGCCTGTTCCGCGGCGCCCGCTGGGCGCTGTGCCTGGAGCCGGGCACCGAGCTGCCGCGCTGGCTGCGCGCCGCCGAGGTGGCCCTCGCCGCCGGCGCCGAGGTGGTGCCGGTGACCGCCGGCGAGCACGACGACGCCGTCGCCGCCGTCAGCCACGTGCCGCACCTGCTGGCCGCCGCGCTGGCCGCCGCGGCGGGCGCGGCCGGGCCGCTGGCGCTGTCGCTGGCCGCCGGCAGCTTCCGCGACGGCACCCGGGTGATCGGCAGCGACCCCGGGTTCGTCACCGCGATGGTCGAGGGCAACGCCGGTCCCACCGGAGCCGCGCTGGCCCAGGTGCTCGCCCAGCTGGAGCGGCCGTGGCCGGACCTGGTGGCCGCCGGGCACGCGGTGCGGACCGCGCAGGCCGGAGCGGGCGCCGGGCGGCGGACCGTGCGAGTGCCGCTGGACCGGGCGGCGCTGCTGTCGCTCGGCCGCGCCGGCGGCGCGGTCACCCGGCGGCTGGCCGCCTTCGTCGAGGGCTGGGTGCCGGGGACCTGAGCCGGTTTCCCGGGATCGGCGTGGGGCAGAGTGGCGGGCATGGACGACAGCGAGATCCGCAGCCGCATCGAGGCCCTGGTCGAGGAGGAGCACCGGCTCCGCGACAGCGCCGAGCACACCGAGGAGCAGCGGGCCCGGCTCCGGCAGATCGAGGAGGAGCGCGACCAGCTCTGGGACCTCGTCCGCCAGCGGGACGCCAAGCGCCAGTACGACGAGGACCCCGACACCGCCGAGGTGCGGCCGAGGTCGGAGGTCGAGGGCTACCTGCAGTAGCCGTCGGCGCTCCGCGGCCCGGCCCGGGCCTAGGCCGAGTCGCGGACCGGCCGCCGGCTGCCGGCGTCGTGGTGCCCGGTGGCCAGCAGCGCGAGCTGCCAGAGCAGCCGGGCCCGCGGGTCGGTGGGCTTGCGGCCGGTCACCGACTCGATCCGCCGCAGCCGGTGCATGACCGTGTTGCGGTGGCAGTACAGGAGGTCGGCGGCGCGGGTGGGTGAGCCGTCGGCGTCGAGGAACGCCGACAGCGTCTCCAGCAGCACCTCGCGCTCGTCCTCGGGCAGCTCCAGCAGCCGGCCCAGCGTCTGCCCGACCAGCCGCTCGGCGATCTCCGGCGAGTTCGACAGCAGTGCCTCGGGCAGCCGGTCGTCGGTGGTGACCACGCGCGCCGTCCCGGGCGGGAGCGTGCGGGCGGCGGTCTCGGCCAGCCGGTAGGCACCGGCGACGGCGGCCGCGCCCTCCACCACCGGCGACACCCCGACCGGGCCGGTGGCCAGCAGCCCCAGCCAGCCCAGCAGCTCGGGCAGCCGCCGGGTGCCGAGCGCCACCACGCCCACCTGCGCCTGCGCGCGGGTGCCCCAGGCCGAGCGGATGCCGCGCTTGAGCAGCGCCTGCGCCGGGTCGGCCGCCGGCTCGGGCCGGTCCTCCGCCGAGGGCGCGACGACCACGGCCAGCCGCCCGCCGAGCGGGACGGCGAGCAGCTCGGAGGCCTGCCGGACGAACGCCGGGTCGCCACCGCGGCCGTCGAGCAGGCCGTCGACCAGCCGGCGGCGCTCCGCGACGTCGAGGCCCGCGCGGCGGCGCTCCTCCGCCCGGTAGCCCTCGGCGGCGGCGCTGCACCCGCGGTCGTTGGTCCGCCACAGCGAGCCCGCGACCTCCAGCAGCAGGCCGTCGTCGTGCCGGCCGCTGTTCCGGGACAGCGCGACCAGCGCCTCCCAGGTGATCTGCCCGCCGAGGCGGTAGGCGCGAAGCACCGCCTCCAGCGGGATGCCCTGCGCCGCACGCAGCCGGCCGACGGCGCGCGCACCCTCGGCGTGGCTGGCGTAGTAGGCCGCCGGGACATCGGGCAGCAGGCCGCGGATGCCCACCTCGAGGTTGCGCCGCAGCGTGGTGCGCAGCAGGGGGTCGCCCGACTGCATGGCCTCCCGGTAGGGCGGCTCGGTCTCCACGAGGACCTCGACCATCCGGTCGGTCATCTCGTCGAGCTGCTCGAGCAGTGCGGGGACCATCTCGGCCAGCCGCTCGGTGACGCCTCCCTGGGCCGTGTGCACGCGATCACCTCCGGTTCCCATCGCACAGAGCACAACACGGCGGGGGCATCACTGTGCGCTGCGCCCATTGTGACGGCCCTCACCGGACCGCAGAGTCATCGGGAACCGAGCTGTGACCCAATCGACGCCGACCCGGCGTCGGCTGGAGCGCGGCTCCTCCCCGATGAAGAGGAGACGTGGGCACCTTGGCGCAGCCGCCGGACACCTCAGGCAGCAGCACCCGGCACCAGGACCGATCGCCCACCGCCCGGCTCGAGATGACCGGGATCAGCGTCGCCTTCGGCGGCGTGAAGGCCCTCACCGACGTGTCGCTGACCGTCGAGCCGGGTCAGGTGCACGGCCTCATCGGCCCCAACGGCGCCGGCAAGACGACGATGTTCAACGTGGCCTGCGGCCTGGTCCGCGCCACCGAGGGCCGGATCGTCTGGCGCGGCCAGGAGCTGCGCCGGCTGCGGCCGAACCAGCTGGCGAAGCTGGGCATCGCGCGCACCCTGCAGGGCGTCGGCCTGTTCCCCGGCCTGACCGTGCTCGAGAACGTCATGGTCGGCGCGCACAAGCACGCCAGGGCCGGCTTCTTCTCCGCCCTGTTGGCGATCCCCACGGCCGACAAGGACGACGCCCGGCTGCGCGAGCGCGCCCTGGAGGCCCTCACCGAGCTCGACGCCGAGGGCTACGCCGCCCGCTACCCCGGCAGCCTCCCCTACCCGGTGCAGAAGCGGGTCGCCCTGGCCCGCGCGCTGGTCTCCGAGCCCGAGCTGCTGCTGCTCGACGAGCCGGCCAGCGGCCTGTCCGAGGACGAGATGCACGAGCTCGGCGAGCTCATCCGCCTGCTGTCGGGCCGGATGAGCGTGCTGCTCGTCGAGCACCACATGGACCTCGTCATGCGCGTCTGCGACCAGATCACCGTGCTCGACTCCGGCCGCCAGATCGCGGCGGGGACCCCGGAGCAGGTCCAGAACGACCCGGCGGTCACCGAGGCCTACCTCGGCGACGCCGTCGACGACACCACCGACGTCAGCGAGCTGGCGGGCACCGACGGGGGGACCCACCGTGGCTGAGACCGGCGCACACGGCAGCACCGCGGCCTCGGCCGCCGGCGTCGGGCTGTCGAAGGCCGGGGGGACGGCGACCGCGCAGGCCGTCCTCGAGGTCGAGGGCCTGTCGGCCGCCTACGGCCCCGTCCGGGCGCTCGACGGCGTGTCGCTGCGCGCGGAGTCCGGCCGGATCACCGCCGTCCTGGGCGCCAACGGCGCGGGCAAGACGACGCTGCTGCGCACCATCAGCGGTCTGGTCCGCCCGACCGCGGGCCGGGTCGTGCTCGGGGGCGAGGACGTCACCCGGTCGCCGGTCGAGGCGATGGTCACCAAGGGCATGTCGCACGTCCCCGAGGGCCGCGGCGTCATCGCCGAGCTGACCGTCGACGAGAACCTGCGGGTGGGCTCGCTGTTCCGCGGCAAGGTCGGCCAGGACGAGTTCGACCGGGTCTACGACCTGTTCCCGCGCATCAAGGAGCGGCGCAACCAGACGGCGCACACGCTGTCGGGCGGCGAGCGCCAGATGCTGGTCATCGGCCGCGCGCTGCTCGCCCGGCCCCGGGTGCTGCTGCTCGACGAGCCCTCGCTGGGCCTCGCGCCGCGGATCGTGGCGCAGATCTTCGCCCTGCTGCGCAACCTCGTCGACACCGAGGGCCTGTCGGTGCTGCTCGTGGAGCAGAACGCCCGCAGCGCCCTGTCGGTGGCCGACACCGGCGTCGTGCTCAACCTCGGCCGCGTGGTCGTCACCGACGACGCCGCCCGGCTCGCCGGCGACGAGGACCTCCGGCACGCCTACCTCGGCTTCTAGCCGCTCCCCGCTCCTCCGCACGCCAGGAAGGCAGCCCCCCACGTGCAAGAGTTCGTCAACCTCACCCTCGGCGGGGTGATCACCGGATCGGTCTACGCGGCCTTCGCCCTCGCCCTGGTGCTGATCTGGCGGTCCACCCGGATCGTCAACTTCGCGCAGGGCGCCATGGCCGCGCTCACGACCTTCATCGCGATCGCCCTCATCGACGCCGGCCAGTCCTACTGGGTGGGCCTCGTCGTCGCCCTGCTGTCGGGCCTGGTGATCGGCGCGGTCGTCGAGCGCGTCGTGATCCGGCCGGTCGAGGGCGGGCCCGAGCTCAACGCCGTCATCGTCACCCTGGGTCTGTTCATCGCGATCCAGGCGCTGATCTCGGTGCTCTTCGGCGTCAACCAGCGGGCCTTCGTGCCGCCGTTCTCCAACATCGGCTTCCGGATCGGCGACACCACGCTCGGGTCGCTCAGCCCCAACACCGTCTACACGCTCATCGCGGTGCTGCTGGTGATGGTGGCGCTCATCGCGCTGTTCCGGTTCACCCGGCTGGGCCTGGCCATGCGCGCCTCGGCCTTCGGCCAGGAGGTCGCCCGGCTGCTCGGCGTCCGCGTCGGCCGGATGCTCACCCTCGGCTGGGCGCTGGCCGCCGTCGTCGGCTCGCTGGCCGGCATGCTGATCGCCGCCGAGACGGCCTTCGTGGCGCCGACGTTCATGGACTCGCTGATCGTCTTCGGCTTCGTCGCCGCGGTGCTCGGCGGCCTGGACTCGCCGATCGGCGCCGTCGTCGGCGGGCTGATCCTCGGCGTCGCCCTCAGCTACGTCCGCGGCTACCTCGGCGACACGCTCGTCGGCCTCGCCGCCCTCGTCATCCTCGTCGTGGTCCTGCTCGTGCGGCCCGGCGGCCTCTTCTCGACGACCCAGACGCGGAGGGCGTGACCGCCGTGAGCGACCTGCAGACCCCCGCCTCCGCCTCGGCCGCCGGCGCGGCCACCTCCGAGGCGCCCACCACCGCCACCGCGGCGAGCAACGCCAGCTCGGCGCAGGCCACCGGCGGGCGCTCGTTCCTGCCGCGCAACACGCTGCTGCGCCACCTGCTCGTCCTGGTGCTGTGCGCCGTCGGCGCGGTGGTCCTGCTCGAGTCCACCGACCTCGGCTTCAACGCCCAGATCGGCTACGTGGCCTTCTACGCCATCGCCGCGGGCGGGCTGACCCTGCTCACCGGCCTCAACGGGCAGATCTCCCTGGGCCACGGCGCGCTCATGGCGGTCGGCGGCTACACCACCGCGCTGCTGCTCGACGTCGAGGAGCCGCTGCCGCTGGTCGTGGTCTTCCTCATCGCGGTCGCGCTCACGTCGGTCGTCGGCGCGATCGTCGGCGTGGCCGCGGCCCGGCTGCACGGCCCGTACCTGGCCGGCGCCACCCTCGCCCTCGCGGTCGGCCTGCCGGGCCTGGCGCTGCACTTCAGCGACCTGCTCGGCGGCGAGCAGGGCCTCACGGTCTCCACGCCCGACCGCCCCGACTGGTTCGTCGAGGGCATCCGGACGCTGTCGGGCAACTCCGCCTCCGGCGTCAAGTGGATCGCCTACATCAGCGTCGCCTGCCTGCTGGTGACCTACTTCCTGCTGGCCAACCTGATGCGCAGCCGGGTCGGCCGCACCTGGCGCGCGGTGCGCGACCAGGAGGTCGCCGCCGAGCTGTCCGGCATCAACCTCGGCGCGTGGCGGGTCGTCGCCTTCGTCGTCAGTGCCGCCGCGGCGGGCCTCGCCGGCGCCGTCCTCGCCCTCGTCGTCCGGCTGACCGCGCCGACGGCCTTCACGATCGTGCTGTCCCTGTCGCTGCTCACCGCCATCGTCATCGGCGGCCTCGGCAGCCTGCTCGGGGCGCTCATCGGCTCGGCGCTACTGGTCTTCCTGCCGCGCCTGCTGCGGGACGCCGGCGAGTCGCTGGACATGGACGCCGCCCAGGCCGCCGAGATCTCCTACGTCGTCTACGGCGTGATCCTCGTGCTGGTCATGCTCTTCGCCCCCGCGGGCCTGGTCGGGTCGATCCGGCTGGCCCTGATGAAGCAGCGCGCCCGGCGGGCAGCCGGCCGCGCCCGGGGGTGAGGGTCCGCCCTCCCGGCCGCCGGCCACCCCGACTCCCCCCCACCCCACCAAGACCCCCCGGGCACAGGCGCCCGGGTCCCTCCAGAGGAGAACCGTTGACAAGATCCTCACGACGCCTCGTCAGCTTCGTGGCCGCGGCGACCGTCGCCACCACCCTGGCCGCCTGCGGCGGCGGGGACTCCGGTGGCGGTGGCGGCGGCGGTGGCAGCGAGGAGAACGAGGCCTCGGACATCGGCATCACCGAGGACAGCATCAAGCTCGGTGCCCACTACCCGCTGACCGGCGTCGCGGCGCCCGGCTACAGCGAGATCCCCACCGGCGTCCAGGCCTACTTCGACTACGTCAACGCCAACGGCGGGGTCAACGGTCGCCAGATCGAGTTCGTCTACCGCGACGACGCCTACAACCCGACCAACACCAGCCAGATCGTCAACCAGCTCGTCCTCGAGGACGAGGTCTTCGCGATCATGTCGGGCCTCGGCACCCCGACCCACAACGCGGTCACCGACTTCCTCAACAGCGAGGGCGTGCCCGACCTGTTCGTGTCGTCGGGCTCGCGGCTGTGGGACGACGTCGAGGAGAAGCCCTACACCTTCGGCTGGCAGCCCGACTACGAGATCGAGGGCAAGATCATCGGCCAGTACGTGGCCGAGAACTTCCCCGACGCCCGCGTCGGCCTGTTCCTCCAGGGCGACGACTTCGGCGAGGACGGCGCGGCCGGCGCCCGCCAGTACCTCGAGGACCAGATCGTCGCCGAGGAGACCTACGTCCCCGGCAACACCGACGTCGTCCCGCAGATCTCCGCGCTGCAGGCCGCCGGGGCCGACCTCGTGCTCGGCTTCAACGTCCCGAGCTACACGGCGCTCTCGCAGCTGACCGCGCTGCGCCTGGGCTACCAGCCGCAGTGGTTCTACTCGAACGTCGGCTCGGACCCGGCGCTGGTCGGCTCGCTGCTGGCCCGCTTCTCCGAGGGCGCGGTGAGCGACGCCAGCCTGCTCGACGGCGTCCTCACCACCGAGTACATCCCCGGCCTCGACGCCCCCGACAACCCGTGGGTGCAGCTGTGGCAGCAGGTGTGGGAGGAGTCCGGCCAGGAGGGCGAGCTCACCAACTACCGCATCTACGGCATGTCGCAGGCCTACACGATGGTCCAGGCCCTGCAGTCCGCCGGCCAGAACCCGACGCGTGACGACCTCGTCGCCGCCGTCGAGCAGGCCGGCTCCGAGTGGGAGGGCCCCGGCTTCACGCCCTTCCGCTACTCGGAGGACCGCCACGCGGGCTACAGCGGCATGCTGGTCAGCCGGCTGCAGGGCGAGGGCTCGGAGGACCTGACGCCGATCCTCGTCACCGACAACGGCGACGCCGAGATCGAGGAGCTCGACGGCGAGCCGGCCAGCCCGCCGGAGAACGGCATCCCGGACGAGGAGCCGATCAACTGAGCCTCCGGGCACACGGGCTCTGAGCACACCACGGCGGGCCGCCGGTTCCCCTCGGGGACCGGCGGCCCGTCGCCGTCCCGGGTGACCGGCAGCAGAACACTCAGCCCTCGAAGTGTCGGCGGATGATCTCCGGGTAGGGCCGTCGTGGACCCTGCGTGACGGGGCGGTGGAACAGGACGGAGCAGGCATGGTGCACGCGGCACGGACGATCCGGCGGGCGGTGGTGACCGGCGGCGCCGGCTTCCTCGGCTCCCACCTCTGCGAGCACCTGCTCGACCGCGGCGTCGAGGTCGTCTGCCTCGACAACTTCCTCACCGGCTCGCCGGAGAACGTCGTCCACCTCATGGAGCACCCCGGCTTCCGGCTGGTGCGCTGCGACGTCACCGACTTCGTGCACGTCCCCGGCGACGTCGACCTGGTGCTGCACTTCGCCTCCCCGGCCAGCCCGCTGGACTACCTGCGGATGCCGATCGAGACGCTCAAGGTCGGCAGTCTCGGCACCCTGCACACCCTCGGACTGGCCCACGAGAAGGGCGCCCGCTACGTGCTGGCCTCCACCTCGGAGGTGTACGGCGACCCGCTGGTGCACCCGCAGCCCGAGGAGTACTGGGGCAACGTCAACCCGGTCGGCCCGCGCGGGGTCTACGACGAGGCCAAGCGGTTCAGCGAGGCCCTCACCACCGCGTACCGGACGTCGAAGGGCACCGACACCGGGATCGTGCGGATCTTCAACACCTACGGCCCCCGCATGCGCGCCGACGACGGCCGGGCCATCCCCGCATTCGTCGGCCAGGCGCTGGCCGGGCGCCCGCTGACCGTCGCCGGCGACGGCTCGCAGACCCGGTCGATCTGCTACGTCGACGACACGGTGCGCGGCATCCTCGCGCTGGCCTTCTCCGACCAGCCCGGGCCGGTCAACATCGGCAACCCCGACGAGCTGTCGATGCTCCGGCTGGCCGAGTGGATCCGCGAGCTCACCGGCTCCACCTCCGACGTCGAGTTCGTCGACCTGCCCGTCGACGACCCGAAGGTCCGCCGCCCCGACACCCGCCGCGCCGAGGAGCTGCTCGGCTGGCGGCCGGCCGTCTCCTCCGAGGAGGGGCTGCGGCGCACGGTCGACTGGTTCGCCGCCCGGCTGCAGGAGTCCGCGACCCGCGTCGGCTGACCAGCGGGGACGCACGGGCCCGGTCGCGAGGACGTCGCGACCGGGCCTCCACTGTGGCGGAGTTCGCACCTACAGTGGTTCCGGCGGTCGGGGGACACGCCAGAGAACCGGACTCTGACCGAGAGTGAGCAATGGGCCGCCACGCCGACACGACCGCGCAGCGCCGCACGACCCGTCCCGCACCCCTCGCGATCGGCGCCGCACTGCTCGTCCTGGCTCTGGTGGCCGGCGGGCTGGTGTGGTGGCTGTCCTCCGGCTCGGAGGCCGGCGCCGACTGCGACGAGACCCGCACGGTGCGGGTCACCGTGGCGCCGGAGATGGGCGTGGTCGCCCAGGGCCTGCTCGACGAGAGCCAGGACCTCGGCGGCGGCGCGTGCGCGGTGGCCGAGGTGACCGCACAGGAGCCGCTGCAGACGGTCGGTGACCTCACCGCCCTCGAGGGCAGCGCCCTCCCGCAGGTGTGGGTGCCCGACAGCTCCCTGTGGGCCGTCCGCGCCGGGGACGACGCCGGCCTCGACCCGTCGGGCTCCATGGCCCGCTCCCCCGTCGTCCTGGGCACCAGCCGCGCCGCCGCCGACCAGCTCGGCTGGAGCGCGACCCCGCCGGGCTGGCCGACCGCGCTCAGCGGCGAGCGCCCGGTCGCCGTCCCGGACCTGGCCACCAGCGCCGAGGGCGTGGCCGCGCTGGCCGCCGTGCAGACCTCCCTCGGCGGCGGCGAGCAGGCCGACAACGCCGTCGTGCAGGCGGTGCTCGCCGCCCGCCGCGGCCCGGCCGTCACCCCCGCCGACGCGCTGGGTGCCGCGGCCGCCGACGACGCCGACGCCCCGCTGGTGCCGGTCAGCGAGCAGGAGGTCATCGCGCTCAACCGCGCGACGCCGGACTCCGCGCTCGTGGCCGTCTACCCGGCGGAGGGCTCGCCCCAGCTGGACTACCCGGTGCTGCGCGTCGGCAGCGGCTCCGACGAGGACCGCGCCGCCGTCGACGCCGTCATCCGCACGCTGACCTCCGAGGCCGCGCGCACCGCCGTCCTCGACGCCGGCTTCCGCGACACGGAGGGCAACCCGCCGACCGAGCCGGGCCCGGGCGTGCAGGAGCAGGCGCCGCAGGCACTGGACGTCGACACCGAGCAGGTGCAGGGGCTCCTCGACGAGCTGGCCCGGCTGGCGGCGCCGTCGCGGCTGCTGACCGTCTTCGACGTCTCGCAGTCGATGGAGGCGCCCGCCGGCGACGGCACCCGCGCCACCCTCGCCCGCGACGCGGCCCGCAGCGCCCTGTCCCTGATCCCGGGCAACTCCTCGATCGGCCTGTGGTTCTTCGCCTACCAGCTGCAGGGCCAGCAGGACTGGGTGGAACTCGAGCCGATCCGGGGCCTCACGGAGGAGGTCGGGGGCAGCACCCAGCGCGACCTGCTCGACGCCGCGCTCGACACCATCCCCGAGCGGCTCTCCCGCGGCGGCACCGGCCTGTTCGACACCACGCTGGGCGCCGTCCGCGCCGCGCGCGAGCAGTACGACCCCGAGGCCGTGAGCAGCGTCGTGATCGTCACCGACGGCACGAACGAGGACAGCACGGGCATCGGCCTGGACCAGCTCCTGCAGACGCTGCAGGACGAGGCCGACCCGTCCCGGCCGGTGAAGGTCATCGGCGTCGCGCTCGGCCCGGACGCCGACATCGCCGCCCTCGAGCAGATCGCCGCGGCCACCGGCGGCGCGGCCTACTCCGCCGTCGACCCGACCGACCTGCAGGACGTCCTCTTCGACGCGCTGCGCCAGCGCTAGGCGAGCAGCCGCTCCAGGGCGGCGGTCACCTCGCCGACCGTGACCCGCGCGAGCGCGGGGTCCAGCTCGGTGCCCCACGGGTCGCCGGTGCCGTCGCCGTGCCACAGCACCACGTGCTGGGGGCGCGGCGGCGGGCCCCACAGCGCCGGGGACACCGGGCCGAACAGCACCACCGACGGGCGGCGGTAGGCGGTCGCCAGGTGCGCCACGCCGGTGTCACCGCACACGACCACCCGGGCGGCGGCGACGGTGGCGGCCAGCTCCAGGGTGGAGGTGCGCCCGGCGAGGACGGCGTCCGCCCCCAGCCCGGCCGCCTCGGCCACGGCACGGGCCAGCTCCCGCTCGGCCGGCCCGCCGGTGACGCGCACGTCGTGGCCGGCGGCCGCGAGCTCGCGGGCCACGGCGGCGAAGCGCTCCGGCGGCCAGCGCCGCCCGGGGAAGGCCGCCCCCGGGTGCATGAGCGCCGCCCCGCGCACCGCCGGGGGCACGGGCGGGACGGCGAGGTCGAGCGCGTCGGGGTCGGCCTCGACCCCCAGCCCCTCGGACACCAGCCGGCACCAGCGCCGGACCTCGTGCTCGTCGGGGTACCACGTCGGCCCGGGATAGCCCGGGCTGGCGAAGGTCAGCAGCCGCGCCGGGCCCAGGCCGGCGACGACGACGTGCGACGCCGGCCCCTTGCCGTGCAGGTCGACGCCGAGCTCCGGCGGCGGCCCGGTCCAGTCCAGCGGCTCGAGCTCGCGCGCGGGCAGCACCTCGTCGACGGCGTCGACCAGCCCGGCCAGCGGCGCGAGCGCGGACGTCGTCGCCAGGACCAGCCGGTGGTCCGGCACGGCCGCCCGCACGGCGCGGATCGCCGGGACGCCGGTGAGCAGGTCACCGAGCCCCAGCGGCCGCAGGACGACCGCGACCGGGCGGTCGTCCCTCACACGCGGGAGCGCTCGACCAGGGCGGTGGTCGAGTGGCCGTCCAGGTACGGCAGGACGACGGCCTGCCCGCCCCACTGCCGCAGCACCGCGGCCTCGGGCAGGTCGGCGCCGGCGTAGTCGCCGCCCTTGGCCCACACGTCGGGCCGCAGCCGGTCGAGCACCTCGGCGGGGGTGTCCTCGTCGAAGACCACGACGGCGTCGACGGCGTCGAGGGCCTCGAGCACCCGGGCCCGGTCGGCAGCGGTGACCAGCGGCCGCGAGGGGCCCTTGAGCCGGCGCACCGAGTCGTCGGAGTTGATGCACACGACGAGGCAGTCGCCGAGCCCGCGGGCGGCGCGCAGCGTGGCCACGTGCCCGGCGTGCAGCAGGTCGAAGCAGCCGCCGGTGGCCACCACGGTGCCGCCGGCGTCGCGCACGCGGGCCAGCAGCGCCGAGACGCCGTCCTCCGCGGCCACGTCGGGCTCGCGCACCGGGGAGGCGTCCCAGGCGGTGGCCCCGCCGGCGGCGACGAAGCGCCCGGCGAAGGCGACGGCCGCGGCCACCGCCTCGCCGGTCACCGCGCCGTCTGCCAGCGCCAGGGCGGCCGCGGCGGCGAAGGAGTCGCCGGCGCCGCACGGGTCGCCGCCGGTCACGGGGACGGCGGGCACGACCATGGGCGCGCCCTCTCCGTAGGACAGCAGCGCGCCCCGGGAGCCGAGGGTGACCACGACCGCGCCCACGCCCCACTGCCGGATCAGCGCCTCCGCGCGGGCGCCGACCGCGGCCAGCCCCTCGCCGTCGGCCGGCACACCGCCGGCGGCGGCGACGCGGGCGGCCTCGGAGGCGTTGGGCGTGACCAGCCGGACGCTGGGCACCGGGTCGGCGCCGCGGGGGTGCGGGTCCCAGACCACCGGACCGCCGGCCTCGGCCAGCGCGGCGCGCACCGCCTCGTCCGACGTCGTGCCCCGGCCGTAGTCGGCGACCAGCACGGCCGCGGCGCCGCGGATGGCCTCGCGGGCCTCCTCCGGCAGCTCGCCGAGGGTGACCGAGGGCGCGCCGCTGTCGATGCGCACGACCGAGTGGTCGCCCACCCGCACGCGCTGCTTGACCGCGGTGCCGCCGGTGGCGGGCACGGCGACCAGCCGGACCCGGCCGGCCAGCAGCGCCCGGAGCCGCGCGGCACCCTCGTCGTCGGCCAGCGGCGCGACGAGCACGACCTCGCGGCCGGTGGCCTGCGCGGCGATGACGGCGGCCAGCGCGGCCCCTCCCGGGCGCTCGCGGGTCTCGACGTCCTCGACCACCGGCACCGGCGCGTCGGGGGTGAGCCGGGAGGAGGTGCCGACCAGGTCGACGTCGAGGAGGGCGTCCCCGACCACCACCAGCGGCTTCACCGGGCGACCCCCAGGCGGCTCTGCGGCACGCGGGCGGGCTCGGCCAGCACCGCGGCGTCGAAGGCGGCGCACAGCAGGTGCAGCGCGACGAGGTGGCACTCCTGCACGGTCGCCGTCCACGGGGAGTCGATGCAGACCGCCTCGTCCGACGCCGCGGCCAGCGGGTTGGGCGCCGGGCCGGTGATGGACAGGACGGTGATGCCGCACTCGCGGGCGCGGCGGGCGGCGGCGACGGCGTTGGGCGAGCGGCCCGAGGTCGACAGCAGCACCAGGACGTCGCCGGCCCGGCCGTGCGCCTCGACCTGACGGGCGAACAGCTCGTCGGCCGGGTAGTCGTTGGCGATCGCGGTGAGCGAGGAGGTCTCCGCGGTCAGGCAGATCGCGGAGAACGGGGGCCGGTCGGCGCGGTAGCGGCCCACGAGCTCGGCGGTGAGGTGCTGCGCCTGCGCGGCGCTCCCCCCGTTGCCGGCCGCCAGCAGCCGCCCGCGGGACTCGCCGCACAGCACGTCGGCCAGCAGCGCGCCCCAGCGGTCGAGGGTGTCGACCGACGCGTCGAGGCTGCGCAGCGCGTGCGTCAGCGACGCGACGTGGTCGCGGCCGGTCAGGTGGGTGCACGAGTCGGGCGAGACGACCTCGCCCGCAGTGCTCTCGTGGGCGTGGTGGGGAGCGACACTCACGGGGCGACCTCCAGGGGCGCTCATCGGACGGCCTCGACGGGACGCCGGGTGGACAGGACCTGCCGGTAGACGGCCTCGGTGTCGGCGGCCACGCGGGCCCACCGGTAGCGGGCACGGGCCCGCCGGACGCCGGCCGCGCCGTAGGCGGCGCGCCGGGCGTCGTCGGCCAGGAGCGCGGCGAGGACCTCGCCGAGCCGGGCCGGGTCGCGGGGCGGCACGAGGTCGCCGGTGACGCCGTCGGCGACGGAGTCCTGCAGCCCGCCGACGGCGGTGGCCACGACCGGGCGGCCGCAGGCCATCGCCTCCAGCGGGGTGATGCCGAACGGCTCGTACCAGGGCACGGCCAGCACGACGTCGGCCGAGCGCACCCACGCGGGCACGTCGGCGCGGGCCACCGACCCGGCGAAGCACACCCGGTCGGCCACGCCCACCTCGGCGGCGACCTCGCGCAGCCGGCGGACCTCGGGGTCGGTGCCGAGCCGGTCGGCCGGCGGGCCGCCGACGACGACGAGCTCGGCCCCGGGCACCGCGGCCAGCGCGCGGACGGCGTCCTCCTGGCCCTTGCGCTCGACCAGCCGGCCGAGCACCAGCAGCCGCGGCCGGCCGGTGCGCGGCGCCACCGGCCCGCGCGGGGTGAAGACGGTGGTGTCGACGCCGCACGGGACGATCGAGACCCGGTCGCGGGACAGGCCCAGGCGGCGCAGCTCGAACACCTCGTCGCTGCAGGTGGCCACCACGTGGCCCACCGCCCGGCACAGGTCCCGCTCGAGCTCCACGCGCTGGGCCGGCGAGGTGTCGGCGTCGCCCTGGTGGCGGCGCTTGACCGAGCCGAGCGCGTGGAAGGTCTGCAGCACGGGCACGGGGGTGAGCAGGCTGCCGGCGGCCTCGACGGCGGCCAGCCCGCTCATCCAGAAGTGCGCGTGCACGACGTCGGGCGGCCGCACCGCCCACCGCGCCCGGAGCGCCGCGGCCAGCGCGGGCATGTGGCCGAGCAGGTCGTCCTTGGGCAGCGCCTCGGCGGGCCCCGCGGTGAGGTGCGAGACGACGTAGCCGTCGGCCGTGGTCACCTCGTCGGGCAGGTGCGGGTCGTCGCGGCGGGTGTGCACGGTGACCTCGTGGCCGCGGGCGGCCAGGCCCGCCGCCAGCGCGGCGACGTGCACGTTCTGCCCGCCGGCGTCGACGCCGCCGATCGCGGCCAGCGGCGAGGCGTGCTCGCTGACCATGTCGATGCGCAGCGGCGCCCCGGTGGGCCGGTGGGTCCTCATCGGGTGACCTCCTCGAGGAGTCGATCCCAGTCGGAGAGGAACCGGGCGAGCCCGTAGCGCTCCAGCGCGGCGGCGCGCGCCGCCTTGCCGGCCAGCCGGGCGGCGTCCTCGTCGTGCAGGTAGGTGCGGACCGCGTCCCACAGGACCTCGGGCCGGGTGGAGACGACGCCCGCCCCCGCGGGCACCGCCTCGACCACCTCGGTGGTGGCCAGGGCGACCACCGGCATGCCGAGGTGCATCGCCTCGAGCAGGGAGAGCCCGAGGGAGGTCCAGCGCACCGGGTGCACGTAGACGCGGCGGCGGGCCAGCTCGGCGTGCATGGCGGCCTGGGGCGGGTCGTCGTAGAGGGTGACGCGGTCGGGGTCGAGGCCGTGCCGCTCGTGCAGGCCGGACAGGCCCATCCCGAAGACGTCGACCGGCGCGGCCGCGGCGAGCCCCGGCAGCAGGTCGGCGCCGACGGTGCGGCCGCGGCGGACCGGCTCGTTGGTGACGACGGCGGCCCGCGCGAGCTCGCCGGTCCAGCGCTCGCCGGGGTCGACGATGCCGTGCTCGATCACCGTCGTGGGCGCGCGGCCGTTGTCGTAGAAGAGACGGTTGAAGTGGGTGACGTGCGCGATCGGGACGTCGTCGCGGTCGGCCAGCGGGTGGCGGGTGTGCGGCACCGGGCCGTCGCCGGGCTCGAGGCCGGGCGCGTTGTGCTCGAGGAAGACGGCGGGCAGGTCGTGCCCGGGCTCGCGGCCGAGCCACTCCCGGACCAGCTCGAGGTCGCGCATCCGCTGGAGCACGACGACGTCGACGTGCTCCTCGCGCAGCTGCTCGGGCGTCACCTCGCGGGCCGACGCGGGCCAGTCCCACGTGCGGGCGCGGCCGAGCCCGTCGGGGCCCCGGCCGGGGACCACCGGGAGCAGGTACTCGTGCCTGCCCTCGAGGAACGCGGTCGTCCACGAGCCGTGCACGTGCCAGAGCAGGATCTTCACGCGGCGATCACCTTCCCGACGGCGGCGACGACGTCGGCGGCGCTGACCGACGAGAGACAGGGGTGGCCGGGCACCGGGCACACGCGGGCCCGGCTGCCGCGGCAGGGCGCGGACTGGTCGCCGAGCAGCACCGTGGGCACGCCGTAGGGCGCCCACCGGGCCGCGGGCACGACCGGGCTGAACAGCGAGACGACGGGCGTGCCGACGGCGGCGGCGAGGTGCGCGGGGCCGGTGTTCCCGACGACGACGGCCGCGGCGCCGGCGAGCAGTGCGGCCATCTCCGGCAGCGTCGTGGCGCCGCCGAGGTCGGTGCCGCGGGTGCCCGCGACGGCGGCGGTGAGTTCCCGCTCCCCCGGCCCGCCGGTGACCAGCACCCGGTGGCCGGCGTCGGCGAGGGCCTCGACCGCCTCGGCGCAGCGCTCCGCGGGCCAGGCACGGGCGGGCACCGAGGCGCCGGGGTGCACGACGACGTGGCCCGGTGCGAGTGCCTCCGCGAGATCTGCACACTCGGGCCCACCCGGCGCGCGGAAGCCCCGGGTGTGCAGATCTCGCGGGTCGACGGGCGGCAGGGGGCGGCGGACGGCGAGCCGGCCGTCGTCGCCGTCGGGCAGGTCGAAGCCGGCCGCGCGGGCGAGCGAGAGGGCCCGCTCGGGCTCGGGCAGGTCGACCTCGTCGTCCTGGCCGATGCGGTGCCGGACGTCGAGCAGCGACCCGGGGTAGTCGACGCTGGTGGCGCTGATCCGCGGGACGCCGGCGGCGCGCAGCAGCAGGGCCAGCGGCAGCGGCGACTGGTGGAAGGACGTGGAGACGACGGCCTCGTCGGGGGCGAGCGCGCGCACCCGTCCGGTGAACGCGGCGAGGTCGGCGGGGTCGACCGGCGGCGGGTCGCCGAGGATCCAGGGGCAGGCCCAGGTCCAGACCTCGTCGACGCCGGGCAGCAGCGCCGCGGCGTCGGCCCCGGCCGGCCCGGCGAGGAACACCACCCGCTCGGCGGCCGCGGCGACCGCGCGGACGAGCGGGCCCTGGAGGAGGACGTCGCCGGCGTTGTCCAGCCGGGCGACGAGGACGGTGCCCCGCCGGCGGCTCACCACCGGCCGGCCAGGACGTCGTCGACCGCGGCGGCCAGCGTCGTCGCGCGGCGGGTCGCGGCGGCGACCTCCTGCCGCCGCGTCACCGGCGTCGGGACCATGATCCCCACCGCGCCGGCCGCCGCGGCGGCCTCGACATCGGCGCCGATGTCGCCGATCACGACGGTCCGCGCCGGGTCCACGTCGAGCTCGGCACAGGCCGCCTTCACCATCCCGGGCGCGGGCTTGCGGCAGTCGCAGCCGTCGTCGGGGCCGTGCGGGCAGACCTGCACCGTCTCGAACGGGCCGAGCAGCTCGTCCAGCCGCGCCATGCAGGCGTCGACCTGCTCGCGCGTGATGATGCCGCGGGCGACGCCGGACTGGTTGCTCACGACGCCCACCCGGACGCCGCGGGCGCGCAGGGCGTCCAGGGCCTCCTTCGCCCCGTCGACCGGGCGGACCCACTCGGGGTCGCCGTTGTAGGGGAAGTCGTGCACGAGGGTGCCGTCGCGGTCGAACAGGACCAGGTCGGGCAGGCCGCGCCACGGGGCGACCCGGCGGTGCCGGACGACGCCGCGCAGCCAGTGCCAGGTGGCCAGCGGCGGGATGGCGGCGCTGGTGAGGGCCATGGTGGTGACCTCGGCACGGTCGCGCGGGCCCGGGGCGGTGCGGGCCCAGGCGAACTCCGCGGTGCCGGCGGCCCAGGCCAGCGCGGCGGCGGCCGCGGCGCGGGGACGGCGGGCGGCGGCCAGCCCGACGGCGGCGAGGGCGGCGGCGGTGACCGCGAGGTGCTGGGGACGGCGACCGAGCGCCGCGTCGGCCCGCTCCCGCCAGTCCGGGCCGTGCAGGCGGCGCATGAGGACGTCGTCGGCGTTGCCGGCCTGCACCCGCACGCTCACCCAGCGGTCGACCGGGCGCACGGGATGGGTGATCCAGCGCTCGCCGCGCACCAGCCGGGCGCCGGTGTCCATGACCCGCAGTGCCAGGTCGGAGTCCTCGCGGAAGGCCCGCGGGAAGCGCTCGTCGAACCCGCCGACGGCGGCCAGGGCGGCGCGGCGGTAGGCGAGGTCGGCGGTGATCCAGGAGCTGGTGGCCAGCCCCGCGGTGCCGCGCTCCCAGTCGGTGGGCCGGCGGTCCTCCGGCAGCGGCACGCGCACCCGGCCCTGGCTGCCGGCGACGTCGGCGGGCAGGCCGGACAGGTCGGCGTCGAGCCGGGCGTACCAGTCGGCGTCGGGGACGACGTCGTCGTCGAGGAAGGCGATCCACTCGGTGCGCGCGGTGCGCCAGCCGAGGTTGCGCGCGCGGGCCGGTCCGCCGCCGCCCGTGCGGACCACCCGGACCGGCGGCAGTCCGGGCCGGTCGACGTCGAGCGGCGGGCCGTCGGGGCGGTCGTCGACCACCACCAGCTGGGCCGGGCGGGGCCCCTCGGCGGTGGCGAGCACGTCGAGCAGCACGTCCAGCGACGGCCGGCCGATGGTCGGCACGACGACGGTGCAGCTCACGGGCATGATCGCGCCCTGCCCGGGCGCGACGGCCCGCAAACACTACGGGCTTGAAGTTCCTCCGGAGGTGCGGGACCGGCACCTCCGCGGGGCCCCGCCGCGGGCGGGTGGCGGGGGCGGAGCGCCTCCGTCAGCGGCGTATCCGGGTGGCGGCGGACACCCGGGCGAGCGCGTCGGTGACCACCGGCGCCTCGTCGCCCAGGAGGACGAGCAGGCGGGCGACGAGCTCGTCGTGGAGCACCGCGGCGGCCCGGACGCGCTCGCGGCCGGCGTCGGTGAGCCGGGCGTGCAGCAGCCGGCGGTCGCCCGGACGCCGCTCGCGGACCACCAGGCCCTGGTCGACGAGCCGGCCCACCGTGCTGGTGACGCCGGCCCGCGAGAGCCCCAGCGCCTCGGCGACCTCGCCCATCGTGGCGCGCTCCCCCGGCGCCTCGGCGATCCGGCGCAGCGCCTCGAAGCCGGTCAGCGAGAGGTCGTGCTCGCGGTGCAGCGCGGAGTCCACCCGGTGGGTGATCTGGTCGTGCACCTGCACGATGCGCAGCCACGTCTCGGCGGCGCGGGGCTGCGCCCCGGGGAGCGCCGCGGGGTCGGCCGGGATCCCGGGGGCGAGGACGTCCTCGGATCGCATCGCCCCATCGTCGCCGATGACGGCCTCAGGCGCTCCCGAACGGGCCGGACGGCTGCGTCCGCTCGCGGCGCCCCGCGGCGACGAGCACGAGGCCGGTCGCGGTGACCACGAGCGCCAGCCCGGCCGCCACCAGGGGGACCGGCAGCGGGTCGCGGTCGACCGGGGCCGTCGCCGCGGCGACCCGCAGCTGCACCTCGGCGACCGTCTCCGACTCGGCGCCCACCAGCGCCAGCGTCGTCGTCCCGGCCGCGGCGCCGCCCGGGATGCGCACCGTGGCGAGCACGCCGCCGTCGGGCCCGGCCGGGACGGCGGTGAGCTCGGTGCCGTCGGCCAGCCGCACCCGGACCACCTCGCCGGGGGTGAACCCGGCGCCGGTGAGGGTGACCGCGTCGCCGGCGGCCACCAGGGCCGAGGAGGCGACCACGGCGCCGCCGGGCGAGACCCCGCCGTCGACCGGGGAGCCGGGACCCTGCCCCGCCCCGGGCAGGCCCGGGACCGGCAGCGCGTCCGGCGCGGCGGAGGTCGGCGCCGAGGGGCCGGCGGGGTCCTCCTCGGGCTCCCCGCCCGGCGTCGTCGGTTCACCCGGCGACGGCGGCGCGGGGGACGTCGGCGGGACGTCGCCGGCACCCGGCGGCGCCGTGAGGGCCGCGCAGTCCTCCTCGGCGGGCCGGGTGAAGACGTAGCCGTCGAGCTCGTCGGTGTAGGCGGTGCCCGAGCCGTCGAGCGCGGCGTACTCCAGCCGGCTGTCGATCGCCTCGCCCCAGGCGACGTCGCCGGTGCGCAGCACGACGGTCTCGCCCGGCGCGAGCTCGGCGGAGTCCTCGCCGGCGGGCTGCCGGGTGGTCGCCAGCGTGACGGCGTAGGCGACGGTGCCCGCGGTCACCTCGACGACGACGCCGCCGGGGCGGCAGCTCGGCCCGTGCGTCACGTGGGAGTCGGGGCGGGCCGGGTCGTCGACGGCGGCGGCCGGGGCGGCCAGGACCACCCCGCCGGCCAGCAGTCCGGCCACGGAGAACAGCAGAGCGAGCCCTGTCGCGGCGACAGGGCGGGGAGCGTGCCTCGGCCTGTGCCTGGGCAGGGTCCCGACCGGCACGGTGTCCCCCTCGAGCGGTCGTGCACGCCACCCGCGGTGGTTCCACCGGCGGCGCGGGACCATTCTGCGGCCCGTGACCCCATGTGGACGATGGTTCGACGGCGCGTCGTCACGTCCTGACGGCGTGTCGCGGTCCGGGCGTGTCGCGGACCCAGACCGAGGTCGGTGAGGCGGGTCACTACGGTGGCCGCGTGGACTCAGCAGCCGGGACCGGTCGCCGCCGCCAGAACGAGGTCTACCGGGCCGGCGTGTACGGCCGGACGCCGCGGGTGCCCACCACCGCGGTGCCGCTGCAGCGCCGGGCCAAGGCGCGGCTGACCGCCCGCGCGTACGCCTACGTGGCCGGCGGCGCGGGCGAGGAGAACACGCAGCGGGCCAACCGCGCCGCGTTCGACCGCTGGGCCGTCGTCCCGCGGGTGCTGCGCGACGTCAGCGCCCGCGACACCTCCGTCGAGCTGTTCGGCCGGCGCCTGCCCGCGCCGCTGCTGCTGGGCCCGGTCGGCGCGCTGGAACTGGTGCACCGGGAGGCCGACCTGGCGGTGGCCCGCGCGGCGGCGTCGCTGGGCGTGCCGTTCGTCTTCTCCAACCAGGCGTCGGTGCCGATGGAGACCTGCGCGCGGGCGATGGGGGACGCGCCGCGCTGGTTCCAGCTGTACTGGTCCACCTCCGACGAGCTGGTGGAGAGCCTGGTCGGGCGCGCCGAGGCCGCCGGTTGCGAGGCGCTGGTCGTCACCCTCGACACCACGATGCTCGGCTGGCGCCCCCGGGACCTCGACCTCGGCCACCTGCCGTTCGCGCTCGGCAAGGGCATCGCGCAGTACACCTCCGACCCGGTCTTCCGGCGGCTGGCCGAGCAGCGGGTGGCCGGGGCCGGCGACGCCGCGCCCGCGCAGCCCGCGGAGGCCGCCGGCCGCGACCGCCAGCCGCGGCCCACGCTGTCCGCGGTGCTGGCGATGGTCGGCATGGCGCGCGCGTGGCCGGGGCCGCTGCGGGAGAACCTGCGCTCGCCGCTGCCGCGGGCCGCCGTCGAGACCTTCCAGGCCATCTACTCGCGGCCCTCGATCACCTGGGCCGACCTCGCGTGGCTGCGCGCCCGCACCCGGCTGCCCATCCTGCTCAAGGGCGTCCTGCACCCCGACGACGCCCGCCGCGCGCTCGACGAGGGCGTCGACGGCGTGGTGGTGAGCACGCACGGCGGCCGTCAGGTGGACCGCTCGATCTCCGCGCTCGACGCGCTGCCCGACGTCGTGGCCGCCGTCGCCGACCGCGCGCCGGTGCTGCTCGACAGCGGCATCCGCAGCGGCGCCGACGTGCTGGTCGCCGTCGCGCTCGGCGCCCGCGCCGTGCTGCTCGGCCGGCCCTACGCGTGGGGGCTGGGGCTCGCCGGCGAGGAGGGCGTGCGCCAGGTGGTCTCCGACGTCCTCGGCGAGTTCGACCTCTCCCTCGGCCTGACCGGCCACACCTCCGTGGCCGAGCTGACGCCGGAGGTCCTGCGCCGGGTCGGCTAGGACTCGCCGTCCCCGGCGCGGGGCGGGAGGGTGGGCGCCACCCGTCCGCCGCCGACGTCGCCGGCACCCGCGCCGAGGAGGTCCCCGTGAGCGCTCCGTCCACCGGCAGCCAGCTGTTCCGGCGCAAGCCGGTGTCGGCGATGGTCGAGGAGACCGGCGCCGAGCAGCCCGACGGCGGCGCGCTGGCCCGCCGGATGGGCGTCGGCCAGCTCATGGGGCTCGGCATCGGCGCCACCATCGGCACCGGGATCTTCTTCGTGATGAGCACGGCGGTGCCCGAGGCCGGCCCCGCGGTCATCGTCTCGTTCGTGCTGGCCGCGGTCACCGCCGGCTTCACCGCGCTGTGCTACGCCGAGCTGGCCTCCACCATCCCGGTGGCCGGCTCCTCGTACTCCTACGCCTACGCGACGCTGGGCGAGGTCGTCGCCTACGTCGTCGGCTGGTGCCTGGTGCTCGAGTACGCGGTCAGCTCGGCCGCGGTGTCGGTGGGCTGGAGCGAGTACCTCAACGAACTGCTCGACGACACGGTCGGTCTGCGCATCCCCGACGCGCTGTCGTTCGCGCCCGGCGCCGGCGGCGTGGTCAACCTCCCGGCCGTCGTGCTGGTGACGCTGTGCGCACTGCTGCTGGTGCGCGGCGCCAGCGAGTCGGCGCGGGCGAACGCGGTGATGGTGGTCCTCAAGATCGCCGTCCTGCTGTTCTTCGCCGCCGTCGCGTTCACCGCCTTCGACGCCGGCAACCTGACGCCGTTCGCGCCGCTGGGCGCGGCCGGCATCGGCGTCGCGGCGTCGTCGATCTTCTTCAGCTTCATCGGCCTCGATGCCGTCTCGACCGCCGGCGAGGAGGTGCGCGACCCGCGGCGCACGCTGCCGCGCGCGATCCTCGGCTCCCTGCTCGTGGTGACCACGGTGTACCTGCTGGTGGCCGTCGCCGCGGTGGGCGCCCAGGCGGCGGGCGCCTTCGAGGGGCAGGAGGCGGGGCTGGCGGTGATCCTCGAGGACGTCACCGGCTCGCGCTGGCCGGCGGTCGTGCTGGCCGCCGGGGCGGTGGTCTCGATCTTCTCCGTGACGCTGGTGACGATGTACGGCCAGACCCGGATCCTGTTCGCGATGAGCCGCGACGGCATGGTGCCGTCGCTGTTCAGCCGGGTCGACCCGCGCACGCTGACCCCGGTCCGCGGCACGGTCGCCGTCGCGCTGTTCGTCGCGGCGCTGGCGGGGTTCGTGCCGCTGGACTTCCTCATCGACCTGACCAGCATGGGCACGCTCGTCGCCTTCCTCGTCGTCTCGGTGGGGGTGGTGGTGCTCCGGTCGACCCGCCCCGACCTGCCGCGCGGCTTCCGGGTGCCCGGCTACCCCGTCGTGCCCGCCCTCTCGGTGCTGTTCTGCCTCTACCTCCTGTACGGGCTCCCCGGGATCACCTGGCTGCTGTTCGCCGGCTGGCTGGCGCTCGCCGCGGTCGTCTACGTGACCTACGCGCGCACGCACTCGCGGCTGCGGGACCCGCGGTGACGCTCGTCGTCGGGCACCCCGCCGACCTCGAGGAGCGCGGCGACGCCCACCTGCTGCTGGCCGCGATGCTCGCCCGCACGGCCGGGGAGGACGTCGTCGTCGCCACGGTCACCGCCCGCGGCTTCCCCGACCCGCGCGCCGACCGGGAGTACCGGACGTGGGTCGCCGAGGTGGCCCGCTCGCGCCAGGGCCGGGCGGCGCACGCGCTGCGGACGGCCGGTGTCGGCGAGGTGCGCACGGTCGCCGTCGAGGCGCCGTCGGTGCCCGCCGGGCTGGTCACCGTGGTGACGCAGGTGGGCGGCTCGCTGCTCGTGCTCGGCCGCGACGGCGCGGTGCCCGAGCACCTGCTGCGCTCCTCCCCCGTGCCGCTCGCGCTCGCCGCGCGCGCCGGCTCGCCGGGCGAGCGGGTGACCCGCGTGACCTGCACCTGGGCCGGCACCGAACGCTCGCGCGCCGCCCTGGCCTGGGCCGGGCGCGCCGCCTCGGCCTGGGGCGTGCCGCTGCGGCTGGTCACCTTCGCGCCCGACCGCGACCCGCTGCTGCCGTCGGAGACGGGCCTGCACGTCGAGCGGGAGGTCAGCAGCGCGTGGGCGCGCCAGGCGCAGGCCGAGCTCGACGCCGTCGCCGCGCGGCTCCCGGGGACGACGGACACGCGGGTGCCCCGGGGCTCGGGCTGGCCGGGGGCGGTGGCGGCGGCCGGGTGGTCCGACGGCGACCTGCTGGTGGTCGGCTCGTCGCGTCTCGGCCCCCTGGCCAGGGTGTTCCTGGGCTCGACGGCGACCCGGATCGTGCGCGCGGCGCCGGTGCCCGTGGTGGTCGTCCCGCGCGGCACGGAGGACACGCCCGGGCGGGGTTGACGTCGGCTGTGACGGCGCTCACAGTGGTCTCGGGCGGGGGAGCCGGCAATCGAGTGGCCTCCCACTGCTGGGAGGATCGACCAACGCGGCCAGACCGCCAGGACCGGCCCCCCGCCCCACTCCCTCAGCGCAGCAGCGCGGCCAGCGCGGCGCTCCCCTCGAGCAGCGCCCGCGAGCGCGCGTCGACGCTCGCGTCCCGGGCGGCGAGCGCGCCCCGCACGTCCTCGAGGCGACGCGCCCCGCGCAGCCCGGGCAGCAGCTCCCGCAGCGGCCCGATGCCGTACCCGGCGAGGCGCAGCTGGTGCACCACCCGCGCGTCCCGCACGTCGGCGGGGGCGTAGCAGCGGGCGCCGGTGGCGTCGCGACCCGGGACGACGAGCCCCTCGGCGTCCCAGTGGCGCAGCGTCGAGGGCCGCACCCCGAGGGCGCCGGCGAGCTCGGCGACGCCCATGGCGTCGGAGGGGCGGACGTCCGCCATCGGCTCGGCGGTGACCGCGGCGGCGGCCTCGCGGGCGAGCGCCAGGTCGCGCCGCTCGGCGGCCAGGGCCGCGTGGGCGGCGTCGAGCAGGTGCAGCACGGCCGGGTCGGGCCAGCGGTGCGCTGCCCGGAGGAGGTCCCCGGCCCCGCGCGGACCGACGGCGGCGGCGAGCAGGCGGTGGGCGAGCGCGGCCCGCACGTGCGTCTCGGCGAACACCCGCCGGCCCGAGGCGGTGCGCGCCGCGCGGAGCAGGACGCCCTCGGTCTCGAGGTCGCGCACCTGCTGCACCGAGCACCCGGCCCGGCGGGCGACGTCCACCGTCCGCAGGCCCGCGTGGGGGGTCATCGCACGTCCTCCCAGGTCCCTCGGCTCCGGGGTCTCCACAGGGACCCGAACCGGACACTCGAGGCCATGAGCATCGACGAGATCCTCGCGGCCGTCACCCCGCTCGACGGCGTCCTCGTGCTGCGGCCGGGTCCGGGCGACGGGGCCCCCGAGGAGGCGCGGGGCGACGTCTTCCTGTACGTCGCCCCTGACGGCGTCGTCCCGCGGACGCAGCCGTTCGCCACCGTGGTCACGAAGGACGTCCGCGGCGACCGCTCCTCGCGGCTGGACCGGTCGCCGGGCACGTTCCGGGTCGACGTGGGCGCGGGCACGGCGGGGTTCACCGCGCTGGTCGGCCGCGGGCCGCGCGACGAGCCCGCGGCCGGCGAGCCCGCACCGGACGCCGTCGACACCGTCCTCGCCCATCCGGTCCACGGCTCGCTGGGCTGGGTGTCGGTGGTGGACCCGGGGCCGCGGACGGAGGCGACGGTGCGCGACCTGCTGCGCGACGCCCACGCGCGCGCCCTGGCCCGGGCCGGGCGCCGGTCGGGCTCAGCCCCGCGCTGAGCCGGCGGCGGTGTCGCGGGCGCCGTCGAGGGCGCCGTCGAGGGCGTCGTCGAGGGCGCCGTCGAGAGCAGCCAGCTCCGCGGCCAGCGCCTCGGCGAGCGCCCCGACGTGGGGCTCGTGCAGCACGCTCCCGTGGTCGCCCGCGACCTCCACGGTGGCCGCCGGGCCGGACAGCCACGGGCCCCAGCCCGTCCGCGCCGCGGCCGCCTCGTCGTCGCGGGCCACCACGACCAGCGCCCGCCCGGCCCAGGGCCGGCCCCGGTAGCGGCGGGCGACGGCCATGCCCTGCAGGTGGAAGCGGGAGTAGTTGCCCACCGGGTCGGGCAGCACGCCGGCCGTGGCGATGGCGACGGCCTGCTTGAGCCGGCGCAGCGGCCCGCCGTCGTAGGGCGACGGCGACAGGGCGGGGTCGGGCGGGAAGCTGTCCAGGACCGCCAGGAGCTCGACGCGGTCGCCGTCGGCCTCCAGCCGGTGCGCCATCTCCAGCGCCACCAGCGCCCCCAGCGAGTGCCCGGCCAGCCGGTAGGGGCCCCGGGGCCGCACCTGCCGCAGGGTCCGGAGCGCCCGGGCCGCCATCTCCTCGACCGATCCGTCGGGGCGGCCGCCGCCCTCCAGGCCGTGCGCCTGCAGGGCGTACACCGGCTGGTGGGCCGGCAGGCGCTGGGCCAGCGGCCGGAAGCCGACGGCGACCGCTCCGGCACCGGCCAGGCAGAACAGCGGCGGCCGGCAGCCCTCCTCGCGGAGCCGGACCAGCGTCGGGTGCGCCGGCCGCCGGTGCCGCCGCACGGCCGAGGCGAGGGCCTCGACGGTCGGCGCCTCGGCGAGCAGGCCCGTGGACAGGGTCGCCGCGGAGACGTCGAGCTCGGTGGCCAGCGCGGCCAGCAGCTCCTCCGCCGCGAGGGAATCGCCGCCGAGGGCGAAGAAGTCCGCGTCCCGGCCGACCCGGTCGAGGCCGAGGACGCGCGCGAAGACCCCGGCCACGACCCGCTCCCAGTCGGTGAGCGGCGGGTGCGCGCCCGGGTCGTGCGCGGGGGCCGGCGGCAGGGCGGCCCGGTCGAGCTTGCCGCGCTCGGTGCGGGGCAGCGCCGGCAGTAGGACCACCTGCTCGGGGACCATGAACGCCGGCAGCTCGGCGCGCACGACCCGGCGCACCGACGACGCCTCGAGCCGGCCGCCGGCGGGCACGACGTAGGACACCAACCGCGCCCGGCCGGTGTCCTCGGCCACCACGCCCACCGTGACCGCCTCCCGGATCTCGGGCTGCGCGAACAGGACGGCGTCCACCTCGCCGGGCTCGACCAGGTGGCCGCGGATCTTCACGCTGTGGTCGGTCCGGCCGAGCAGCCGGACGGTCCCGTCGGCGGCGAGCACCGCGGCGTCGCTGGTGACGAACTCCCGGACGCCGTCGCCGAGGTCGCGGAACACCTCCGCGGTGGCCTCCGGCGCGCCCCAGTAGCCGTCGGTCAGCCACCGGGACCGCACGACCAGGCGGCCGGTGCCGGTGGCGGAGTCGGAGCCGTGCTCGTCGCGGACCACCAGCCGGACGCCGGACACCGGCCGGCCCACCGGCGTCGGGCCCGCGGGCAGCGGGTCGGCGGGTCCGATGACGTTCTCGCAGATCAGCCACGTCTCGGTGGAGCCGTAGCGGTTGCGGATCTCGCAGCGGGGGCCCACCAGCCGCCGGACGGCCTCCAGCTCGGCGGCGTGCACGGTCTCGCCGGCCATCGTGAGGCGGGCCAGCCCCTCCAGCGTGGTCCCGGGAGGGCTGCTCGCCACGATCCCGCGCAGGATGGCCGGGCTGGCCACGAGCACCGTGGCGCCCACCTCGCGCAGCCGGCCGGGCAGCTCCCGCACCGGCCGGGTGCGGGGGTCGAAGAACTGCTGCGTCGCCCCGGTGAGCAGCCCGGCGAACGTGAGCCCGATGCCCGCGCTGAAGGCCATCGGCAGCAGGTTGGCCACGGTGTCGCCCGGGCCGTAGCAGCCGGTCGCGGTGGCGTTGGTGTACGCGTCGTGCAGGAAGGAGGCCTGCCCGCAGGCCACGCCCTTGGGCCGCCCGGTCGAGCCGGAGGTGAAGACGAGCGCCATGGGCCGTCCCGGCTCCGGCGGCCGCGCCCGCAGTTCCGCCGTCGCCCCGGCGCGCGCCTCGTCCAGGCCGACGACGTCGCCGCAGACCTCCTGCGCCGTCGCGCGACGCGGCCCGTCCGCGACGCAGAGGAGGGCACCCGCGGGCTCGGTGTAGGAGCGCAGCCGGGCGGCGGGGGTGGTCGGGTCCAGCACCACGACCGGGGAGCCGGTGGCGACGACGCCGACGACCGCCACCACGGCGTCGACGCCGTGGCCGCACAGGACGGCGACGGGCCGCCGGTCCGGGTTCCGCCGGGCGACGGCCGCGGCCACCTGCCCCGCCTCGGCGAGCAGGCCGGCGTAGGTGAGCTGCCGCAGGGCGTCCCCGACGGCCACCGTCCCGGGCTGTGCCGCCGCCACCTCGAGCAGCCGCCGGATCACGGTCGTCGCACGGCCGTCGTCGGTCAGCGGCGACAGGGCGGGCATGGGGGACCTTCCGGTGCAGGGCGATACCCGCAGGTCACGGGCTCGCAGCACCGTAAGCGACAGGGGGGCAACAGGTGTAGCGCCCGGTGCGCGCCGGGCGGGATCTCACCCGGTCGGGCGGGTGTCCGGGGTCACGGACCGGCGCGGGAGGACAGCGGCCCGGCCGATGGGCCGCACCGGCGTGATGGACGACACGGCAACCCTTCCCTGACGTCAGGGTTATGTTGACGTCAGGGATCCGGGACCTCTCGGCCGACCGGGGCCGCCGCCTGCCATCGGCGGACACCCGTCCCGGACGGATCGGTCCGGGGTCGCTCAGGGATCCCCCGACAGCACAGGGCCCCGGCACGGTGCTCGACCGCGCGCCCGTGGGCGCCCGACAGGAACGGTGACATGTCCCCTGCTCCGTCCACGGCGGCCCTGCGGCGCCCGGCGCGCCCCGCCTGGCTGTCCCCGGCGCGCCCCGCCTGGCTGTCCCCGGCGGTCGCCCGCACCGAGGTGCTGGCCGGACTGGTCGTGGCCCTCGCCCTCATCCCCGAGGCGATCAGCTTCTCCATCCTCGCCGGGGTGGACCCCCGGGTCGGACTGTTCTCCTCCTTCGTGATGGCCGTGGTGATCGCCTTCACCGGTGGTCGCCCGGCGATGATCACCGCCGCCACCGGGGCCATCGCACTGGTCGTGGCGCCACTCGCCCGCGACCACGGCCTGCCGTACCTCCTGGCCGCGGTCGTCCTGGGCGGGGTGTTCCAGGTCCTGCTCGCGGCCGGCGGGGTCGCCCGGCTGATGCGGTTCGTCCCGCGCAGCGTCATGGTCGGCTTCGTCAACGCGCTGGCGATCCTCATCTTCACCGCACAACTGCCCCACCTGGTCGACGTGCCCTGGCTGGTCCACCCGCTCGTCGCCGCAGGCCTGGTGATCATCTTCGCCCTGCCGCGACTGACCACCGCCGTCCCCGCGCCACTGGTGTCGATCGTCGTGCTCACCGGACTGACCGTGGCCGCCGGCTTCGCCCTCCCGACCGTGGGCGACCAGGGCGAACTGCCCGACAGCCTGCCGTTCCTCGCCCTCCCGGACGTCCCGCTCAGCCTCGAGACGCTGTCGATCGTCGCGCCCTACGCGCTGGGCATCGCCTTCGTCGGGCTGATGGAGTCGCTGATGACCGCCAAGCTCGTCGACGACCTCACCGACACGCACTCCGACAAGACCCGCGAGTCCTGGGGGCAGGGCGTCGCCAACATCGCCTCGGGCTTCTCCGGGGGCATGGGCGGCTGCGCGATGATCGGCCAGACGATGATCAACGTGAAGTCCGGCGCCCGCACCCGGCTGTCGACCTTCCTCGCCGGCACGCTCCTGCTCGTCCTCGTCGTCGCCCTCGGTGACCTGGTCGCCGTCATCCCCATGGCCGCACTCGTCGCGGTGATGGTCTTCGTGTCGATCGCCACCTTCGACTGGCACAGCCTGCGCACCCTGCACCGCATGCCCCGCAGCGAGACCGCGGTGATGCTCACCACCGTCGCCGGCACGCTCCTGACCCACAACCTGGCCGTCGGCGTCGGCGCCGGCGTCCTCGTCGCCTGCGTGCTCTTCGCCCGCCGCGTCGCACACCTGGCCGAGGTCACCAGCGCCACGGACGGATCGGGCACCCGCGTCTACTCGGTGCGCGGCGCGCTGTTCTTCGCCTCCAGCAACGACCTGTACACCCAGTTCGACTACGCCGGGGACCCTGCGCGGGTGGTGATCGACCTGTCGGCGGCATCGGTGTGGGACGCCTCCACCGTGGCCACCCTCGACGCGGTCACGCACAAGTACGCCGCCCGCGGCAAGGCCGTGGAGATCGTCGGGCTGAGCGGGCACTCCGCCGACCGGTTCGAGCGCCACACCGGCCAGCTGACGGGAGCGCACTGATGACCCACGGCGACCGGCCGGCGACCGTGGCCGCAGCGCGCGAGGACGCGGCGGGCGGGTCCGTGGTCGCACCCGACGGGGCGGCCGATGCACACCCGCGCGGGGGACTGCTCCAGATCGGTCAGGTCGCCGAGCGGACGGGACTGAGCCTGCGGACCATCCGCTTCTACGAGGAGAACGGCCTGGTCGTCCCCACCGCCCGGTCCGGCGGCGGCTTCCGGCTGTACAGCGACGCCGACGTCACCCGGCTCGAGGTCGTCAAGCGCATGAAGCCACTCGGCTTCAGTCTCGAGGAGATGCGGCAACTGCTGAGCCTGCTGGCGGACCTCGGGGCGCGGGCCGACGACGACAGGGGCCTCCTGCTCGACCGGTTGCAGATGTTCCACGCCGCCGCCACCACCCGGGTCGCCGCCCTCCGTGGGCAACTCGCCGTGGCCGAGGAGTTCGCCGCCACCCTCGCCGACCACCTCCAGCGCTCCCGCTGACCCCTCCGGCAGCACGTCGTCAGCGGCCCCGTACGCGCCGGTCCGGGGAACGGACGTGAGGGCGTCACCGGTGCCGTGCGGCACGGAGGGACACCGCTCGACACCGCAGCGCCGGCCGGCGCCCTCCGTCACGGCGGCGCGCGTCCCTCGCTCCCGGACACCACCGCGACGGGCCCGGGACGGGGCGTGACGCGCACCGCACGGGGCGCCCGGCGGTCGGGCCCCGCGCCGGGGTCACGGGGCCCACACGACGAACTGCGCGCCTCCTCCGTCGAGGAAGCGCGCAGTTCGGTGTCTCAACCAGACGTGCACCCGAAGGGATTCGAACCCCTAACCTTCTGATCCGTAGTCAGATGCTCTATCCGTTGAGCTACGGGTGCGTGGGTGTTCAGTTGTCGTGCGCGGAGGCTCCGGGATTTGAACCCGGGATGGGGATTAACCCAAACCGCATTAGCAGTGCGGCGCCATAGACCGGACTAGGCGAAGCCTCCCGGGGTCCGAGTTCCCCCGGTACCACCGAGAGAAGAGACTACCAGCGCCCCCGAGCCGCTCCCAGCCCGGGGGTCCCCGGGCCGGGAGCGCAGGTCAGGCGGCCACCCGCTCCCGCGGCCGGGCGGGAGCGGCGCGGCCGGGGACCAGCGTGACGACGACGGCGGCCGCGGCGCCCGCGACGGCCAGGAGCAGGCTCCCGGTGACGCCCGAGCCGTCGATGAGCGCGCCGCCGAGGGCCGCGCCCAGCGCCGAGGCGCCGGTGGCCATGGTCGACAGCCAGGTGAACGCCTCCGTGGTGGCGTGCGCCGGGGCCAGCGAGCCCACCAGCGAGCTCTGCACGGTGAGCGTCGGCGCGATGGCCGTGCCGCCGAGGAACAGCAGGGCCCCGAGCACCCAGGGGCTGGAGGCCGCGACGAGCGGCGCGAGGCCGATCGTCACGCCGAGCAGCAGCCACCGGTACTGGCGCGGGAGCGAGGCGCTGACCACGCGGGCGCCGAACCACAGGCCGCCGGCCACCGAGCCGAGCGACCACAGGGCCAGCAGCAGGCCGGACAGGCCCGGGGAACCGGACTCGTCGGCGAAGGCGGGGATGGCCACCTCGAGCGCCCCGAAGCCGAGCATCAGCGCCGAGCCGCTGAGCAGCACCCGCGGCATGCCGGGCGCGAGCACGGTGGCGAAGGGGCTGGTGCGCTCGGCGGACGGCACGGGCACCCAGCGGCGCATGGCCCCCGACGTCGCGATGGCGAGCGCGCCGCAGACGGCGAGGGTGCCGGCGACGGCCAGCGCCCACGCGGGGCTGGCCAGCACGGCCAGCGCGGCCACGATGGTGGGGCCGGCGACGAAGACCAGCTCGGTGGCGGTCGCGTCGAGGGCGTACGCGGTGCCGCGGACGGCGGGGTCGACCCGCGACCACAGCGCCCGGACCGTGCCCGAGACCAGCGGCGTCGCGGCGCCGGCGGCGGCCGAGGCGGCGACGACGGCCGGCGTGGGCGCGCCGCCGAGGACGACGGCGACGAGCAGCGCCAGCAGCAGCGGGTACACGGCGGCCTGGGCCAGCAGGACCGGCCGCGGGGTGCGGCGGTCGGCCAGCCGGCCGAGGACGGGCGCCATCGCGGCCATCGCGAGGCCGTAGGTGGCCGACGCGAGGCCGGCGACGGCGTAGGACCCCGTCTGCTGCTGCACCATGAGCAGCAGCGCCAGCGGGACCATCGCCGAGGGCAACCGGCCGGCGAAGCCGGCGAGCAGCAGGACGGGGGCCGACGGCAGGCGCCAGACGGACAGGTACGAACGCACGGCAGAGCTCACTTCAGTACACGCGGAATCCGGAACAGTAGGCGGTCAAGTCGCGTTGACCGCCTACGACAGTAGCAGGGCGGTAGGGAGCCACATGGACTACGACACCTACGGGTCGAACGCCGTGGAGCTGGCCATCCACCTGGCCAACGTCGAGCGCGACGGCGAGTGGGCCCCGGCGTTCCTGCGCGCCCACGACGAGTGGTTCACGCCACAGACCGTGCTCGACCTCTCCCCCGCCGAGACCCGGCGCGCCGCGGCCACCGCCGACCTCGTCCGCGCCGTCGCCCTGGCGGAGTCGCAGCCGGAGGTCCTCGAGCGGCTCAACGAGCTGCTCGCGCTCGCCCGGCCGCACCCCTACGCCACCGACCACGACGGCGACCTGCACCTGCACTACGCCCGCCCCGACGCCCCGGCGCTCGAGCAGCTGACGACGACGGTCGCCATGGGCCTGTCCCAGGTGGTCGTGCAGCACGGGTGGCAGCGGCTGGGCGTCTGCTCGGCCGAGGGCTGCGACGACGTCTACGTCGACACCTCCCGCAACGCCAGCCGGCGCTACTGCTCCAACACCTGCGCCAGCCGCTCCACCGTCGCGGCCTACCGCGCCCGCCGGAAGGCCTGAGCGCCCGCCGGGAGGCCTGAGCGCCCGCCGGGGGGCCTGAGCGCTAGCGTCGCCGGGTGACCCCGCTGCGGCTGCGGTACTGGGACGCCCGGCTGCACGCCGCCGTCGGGGCGCTGCCGGAGTCCCCGGCCGACCGGTGGCTGCGCCGGCTCACCCGCACCGCCGACCACGGGAAGCTGTGGTTCGCCGTCGCGCTCCTGCTGGCCGCGCGCCGCGGCCCCTCCCGCCGGGGCGCGCTCCGCGGCCTCGGCTCCCTGACGGTGGCCAGCACCGTGGTCAACACCGTCCTCAAGCGGGTCTTCGGCCGGGTGCGGCCGGACATGGCCAACCTGGCGGCCGGGCGCGCGCTGCCCCGGGCGCCGCACACCTTCTCCTTCCCGAGCGGCCACTCCGCCTCCGCGGGCGCCTTCGCCACCGGGGTCGCGCTGGAGAGCCCGCTGGCCGGCGCCGCGCTCGGCCCGCTGGCCCTCGCCGTCGGGTACTCGCGGGTGCACGTGGGCGTCCACTACCCGGGCGACGTCGTCTCCGGCCTGGCGATCGGCGCCGGCGTCGCGCTGGCCGCGCGGCGGCTCCGGCCGGCGCGGCCGGCGGAGCCGGACCGGCGGCGCCCGGCGCCCGCGCTGCCCGGCGGGGCCGGCCTGGTGGTCGCGGCCGCCCCCGCTGCCGCGGCGGAGGTCCGGCGCGTGCTCCCCGACGCCGAGGTGCTCCCCTGCGGGCCCGGCGGGGCGGGAGCCGACCTGCTCCGCGACGCCGTCCGGAGCGGCCGGGCCCGGGCGCTGGGCGTGGCCGGTGACCAGGACGCCGTCGCGGCGGCCGCCGGCGTCGCGTGGGAGTCGGGGCTGCCACTGGCCGTCGTGGGCGGCACGGGACCCCTGGGCGCCGGGACGCCGGAGGAGGCCGCGGCGGCCGTCGCGGTGGGACAGGCGGAGGCCGTCGACGTCGCGGAGGTCGACGGCGCGCCGTTCACCGGGCCCGCGGTCGTCGGCCTGCGCCTCCCGACCGGCGCGCCGGCGGCGGCGCGGGCGCTCCGGGACGCGGCGCCGGTGGGCGTGGTGGTCGACGGCCGGCCGGCGGAGGTCTGGTCCCTGACCGTCGCCCCGGGGACGGCGGGCGGCCCGCTCGAGGTCCGGTGCGTGCGCGCCGACGTGCCGTTCGCCCGCCTCCGCGCGGTCCTCGCGCCCGGCGGCCGGCCCGTCCCCGCCGGCCGGGAGGTGCGGGTGCACCTGTGGTCGGGCCCGCGGCCGGTGCTCCTCGACGGCGGCGCCCGCGGCGCGGCGACGTCGCTCGTCTTCCGGGCCCGCCCGGAGCTGGTGGTCTACCGCCCGCGCTGACCGGCGAGCGGGACGGGACGCCGGTCACTAGGTTCCGGAGCGGGGTGTCCCGCCGCGCCGCACGGGCATGGGGGGACACACAGCCAGTCCATCGACGGAAGAGGTCCCCATGTTGGTCCGCCGGATCGCCCGGCCCCTGCTCGCCGCATCGTTCGTCTACGGCGGCGTCGACACCCTCCGGAACCCGCAGACGCGGGTCCCGGGCGCGCAGCCGGTCGTCGACTCGATCACCAGGACGGCCGACCAGCAGCTGCCGGTCCAGGTCCCGCGCGACGTCGAGCAGTGGGTGAGGATCGACGCCGGCATCAAGGTGGGCGCGGGCGCGCTGTTCGCGCTCGGCAAGCTCCCCCGCCTGAGCGCCCTCGCGCTGGCCGGGAGCATCGTGCCCACCACGCTCGCCGGGCACCGCTTCTGGGAGCACGAGGACCCGGAGGAGCGCTTCGGTCAGCTGTCGAACTTCCTCAAGAACGCCGGGCTCCTCGGCGGCCTGCTCATCGCCGCCGTCGACACCGAGGGCCGCCCGTCGGTGGGCTACCGCGCCAAGCGCGCCGCCAAGCGCGCCGGCGCGGCCACCGAGAAGAGCCTCGAGCAGGCGCAGAAGCGCGCCGCCAAGGCCGAGAAGAAGGCCCAGAAGCAGCTGAAGAAGGCCAGCTGAGCACGCCCCTGACGCCCGCGGCCGCGCTCCGGAGGATCGCCTTCCTCCTGGAGCGCGCCCGCGAGCCCACGCACCGGGTGGCGGCCTTCCGCACCGCCGCCGCCGTCGTCGACGCGCTGCCCGAGGGCGAGCTCGAGCGGCGGATAGCCACCCGGACGCTGACCGACCTGCGCGGCATCGGCCCGAAGACCGGCGCCGCGATCGTGCAGGCGCACGCCGGCGAGGTGCCCGAGTACCTCGCCCGCCTCGAGGAGGCGTACGCCGAGCTGGTCCCGCTCGCCGACGACGTCGCGGAGTTCCGCGCCGCCCTGCGGGGCGACCTGCACACCCACTCCGACTGGTCCGACGGCGGCAGCCCCATCCGGGAGATGGCCGAGGCCGCGATCGCGCTGGGCCACGAGTACATGGCGCTCACCGACCACTCGCCCCGGCTGACGGTGGCCAACGGGCTGACGGCGGAGCGCCTCGAGCGCCAGCTCGACGTCGTCGCCGCGCTCAACGAGGAGCTCGCGCCGTTCCGGATCCTCACCGGCATCGAGTGCGACATCCACCTCGACGGCGGCCTCGACCAGACCGACGAGCTGCTCGGCCGCCTCGACGTCGTCGTCGCGAGCGTCCACTCCGACCTGCGCGCCGAGTCCGCCGCGATGACCGAGCGGATGCTGGCCGCCGTCGCCAACCCGCACACCGACGTCCTCGGCCACTGCACCGGCCGGCTGCTGATCCCCCGGGAGCAACGGGAGGGACGGCGCCAGCGCCCGCGGCCGGAGAGCGCCTTCGACGCCGAGGCGGTGTTCTCCGCCTGCGTCGAGCACGGCACCGCCGTCGAGATCAACTCCCGCCCCGAACGGCTCGACCCGCCGCTGCGGCTGCTCTCGCTCGCCGTCGAGCTCGGCTGCGAGTTCGCGATCGACACCGACGCGCACGCCCCCGGCCAGCTCGACTGGCAGGGCAACGGCTGCGAGCGGGCGGTGGAGACCGGCGTCGACCCCGACCGGGTGGTCAACACCTGGGCCGCCGACGAGCTGCTGGAGTGGACGGCCTCCTGACCACCCCCGCAGCCACCCGTTCGGTCACAGCGGCGAAACAGGGGTTGCGGCTACGGCCCGTTTCCGGTGTAGAACGAGCGCTGCCGTTCCGTTGCGAGGCGCAACGGACATGGGTACCGAGGGAGTGCTGGGCAGGGTGGCGCTGCGTCTGATCTACCGCTCCTACGGCGGCGACAACCGGAAGGGCCGGCCGGAGTACTTCGACAAGAAGGCCTGCCTCTGGTCGTTCCTGCGGGCCGCGGAGCAGGTCACCGGGGACGTCGAGATCGTCTTCGTCAACAACGGCCCGATCGCCGAGGACCGCGTCGCGGTGATGCGCGCGCACGGCACGATCGTGGAACTGCCCGGGGTCGGCGTGCACGAGTCCTACGCCGCGGCGCTCGACCTGGCCCTCGACGGGCGCTGGCCCGACACCGACGTCGTCTGGTTCAGCGAGGACGACTTCCTGTACCGGCCCGAGGCGTTCGCCGCGCTCGAGCAGGCCGCCGCGGAGCTCCCGGAGGCCGACTACCTGGGCCTGTACGGCAGCAGCCCCGACGCGCCGCACACCCAGCCCGACCCGTCGCTGCACCACCCGCGCACCTGGACCAGCCTCCCCCCGTGGCGGGTGGGCGGCCACGAGTGGATCCGCTTCTACAGCACCACCGCCACCTTCGGCGCCCGCATCGGGTCGCTGCGCGCCGACCGCGGCATCTTCCGCTGGTGCACGGTGCCGCACCGGAACATGTTCCGCGACCACGACACCTGCCTCGTCTACCAGGGCTTCGAGCCGTACTCCTACCGCCGGCTGGCCCGCGACCTCGTCGGCGGGGCGCCCGGCACGCCGAAGGAGAGGCTGCGCGAGGCGTTCATGGCCCCGTTCATGCTGGCGACCAACCTCCGCTCGCACCGGCGCGCGGGCAACCGCCGGCTGCTCGTCGGGCCCTCGCCCAACCTCGCGACGCACGTCGAGACCGGCTACGTGGCCTCCGGCACCGACTGGGCCGAGGTGGCCCGCGGTGCCCGGCTGTGGGGAGGACAGCCCGCCGACGTCCCCGCCTGACCGCGCCGGAGGGTGTGGCAACCCGCCGTTGCCCCCTGGCATGATCCGGGCACATGACCACCTCCCGTCCGGCATCCCGGGAACCCTCACGGGCGTCGAGCGGTTGGAGGGAGGTGACGCGTCCCCACGTCCTCGTCGACGGCTTCTTCCTGGGCAAGCCCTACGGCTTCGGCCGCTTCGCCGGTGAGCTGGTCCGGGCGCTGTCCCTCCACGCCCCCGACGTCGACGTCTCCGTGGCGGTCCCCGAGGACACCGCCTGGGTGCCGGAGGGCACGCCGGAGCACGTGACCCTGCACCGCCTGCCGCCCCGCAACCTCATCGTCTGGGAGCAGGTCGCGATCCCGGCGCTCGCCCGGCGGCTGGGCTGCGACGTCATCCACTTCCCGTACAACACCCGGGCGCTGCACTCCCGCGGCCTGCCGGTCGTCACCACGGTGCACGACCTGGTCTTCCTCGAGCCGGACGCGGCGGCGGGCCTCTCGCCGAAGGAACGGGTCGCCTTCGGGTACGCGCGCTGGGCGTTCAAGTTCGCCACGGTGCGCTCGGAGGCGCTGGTGAGCGTCAGCGAGACCACCGCGCGGCTGCTCGACGAGCGGGGGGTGTCCTCCTCCGTCGTCTACAACACCGTCGACGGGTTCGCCGCCGCCCTCCCCGACCGCCCCGCCGGGGACCCCGGCCGGCGCTACGTGCTGCACCGCGGCGGCACCGCCGCGCACCGCAACACCGGCCGGGTGATCGAGGCCTTCCGGCAGGTCCGGAAGGAGCACCCCGACGTCGACCTGAAGATCATCGGCGTGCCCGACGGCGCCGCGGTCTGGGACGTCGACCCCGACGAGGGCATCACGTTCCTCCCGCGCCAGACCGACGCCGAGCTCGCCGCGCTCTACGCCGACAGCGCGTGCGTGCTGGCCACCAGCCTCGAGGAGGGCTTCGGCCTGCCGATCATCGAGGGCTTCGTGTTCGGCGCGCCGGTCGTCACCTCCGACCGCGACCCGATGCGCGAGGTCGCCGGGGGCGCCGCCCGCCTGGTCGACCCCACGGAGGCCGACGAGATCGCCGACGCGCTGGGCGGGGTGCTGGCCGACCCGTCGCTGGCCGCGACGCTGCGCGCCCGGGGCGCCGAGCGCTACCGCGACTTCACGGCCGAGCAGGTCGCCGGCCGGATGCGCGAGGTCTACCGCGAGGCCGCCTCGGCGCCCTGAGCCATCCCGCTGCGGACCGCGGCGGCGATGCGGCCGACGTAGTCCTGCACGCGGTGGACCTCTTCGACCACGACCCGCCCGCGGGCGCCGATGGCCGCCGCCTCCTCGGGGTGGTCGACGACCCAGCGCAGGACGGCGTGCAGCTCGTCGGCGTCGCCGACCGGGAAGTACAGCCCGGTCTGCCCCTGCGCCGCCGGGGAGCCGAAGCGCCCGGCGTAGGTGGCCGACGTCGCCCGTAGCGGGCCGCGCCGCAGCACCCGGCGCCGGTCGGCGACCACGTCGCCGGCCCCCTCGGAGCGGGCCGCCACCACCGGCTTGCCCATGGCCATCGCCTCGAGGACCGACGTCGTGCCGGCCGGGAAGTCGGTCTCCACGACCGGGGCGACGACGGCGAGCGCCCCGGCGTAGGCGTCGCGCAGCTCGGACAGGGACGGCGACTCGACGCGCACCCAGTCCGGCTGCGGTGTCCCGCTCATCGAGTCCGCGCTCTTGCTCCACGGGCTCGCCGCCGCGATGAGCAGGTCGACGCCGAGACCCTCGGCCGCGCGCACGAGCGTGGCGTAGTCGCGGTGCTGCAGCCCGGCCGCCATGACGTAGGGCCGGGTCCCCTCGCGGACGGTGGCGCGGTCGGGGTGCCAGTAGTCGGTGTCGATGCCGTAGGGCAGCACCTCGACCTTCTCCGGCGGCCGGGGGGGGGGGCGGCCGGGGGGGGGGGGGGGGCGGGGGCCCCCCGCGGGGGGGGGGGGGGTGGGGGGGGTGGGCCGCGGCGCGCCC